>DSBO01000084.1 GCA_011046015.1 Thioalkalivibrio sp.
ACACAAGCCCCCAAGCACAACGTATGCGCATCCACCTCCATGCCCTGGGCTGCCGCCTCAACGAGGCGGAGCTCGAGACCTGGGCCCGGCAGTTCAAGGCCGGGGGCCACGGCATCGTCGCTGGCCCCGACGCGGCCGACGTCGTGGTGCTCAACACCTGCGCGGTGACCCAGGAGGCGGTGCGCAAGTCGCGCCAGCTCATCAAGCGCGCGCATCAGGCCAATCCGGCAGCGCGCCTGGTGGTCAGCGGCTGCTACGCCTCGCTGGAGCCCGACAGCGCCGCCGAAGCACTGGGGGTGGACCTCGTTGTGGAAAACCACGACAAGGACCGCCTGGTGGAAATCACGGCGCGAGAGCTGGATCTGCCGTTGATGCCGGCGATTGCCACGGAACCGGGCGAGACCTCGCTGTTCACCCGCGGCCGCCATCGCGCCTTCATCAAGGTGCAGGACGGCTGCCGCTATCGCTGCACCTTCTGCATCGTCACCCGCGCCCGCGGCGAGGAGCGCAGCCGTCCGATCGCCGACATCGTGGAAGAGATCAACGCCCTGGTGGCCCAGGGCGTGCAGGAGGCGGCACTCACCGGCGTGCACGTCGGCGGCTACGGCAGCGATCTCGATACGGATCTCCATGCACTGATCCGTACCATCCTCGCCGAGACCGACCTCCCCCGCCTGCGCCTGGCCTCGGTGGAACCCTGGGACCTGCCAGAGGACTTCTTCACACTGTTCGACGATCCGCGCCTCATGCCGCATATGCATCTGCCGCTGCAAAGCGGGGCAGACACGGTGCTGCGGCGCATGGCGCGGCGCTGCAAGACAGCGGAGTTCGAACGGCTGGTCACCGAGGCGCGCACCCGGATACCCGGCTTCAACGTGACCACCGACATCATCGTCGGTTTCCCGGGCGAGACCGCGACCGAATGGGCCGAGACGCTGGGCTTCGTGGAGCGCATCGGCTTCGGCCATCTGCACATCTTCGCCTACTCACCGCGCGAGGGTACCAAGGCCGCCACCTTGCCCGATCGCGTCGACAAGGCCACGCAGAAGGCCCGCAGCCGGGAACTGCACGAACTGGGCGCGACACTGCGCCGCCAAATGCTGGCCGCCATGATCGGCAACGAGGCAGAGGTGCTCTGGGAGCGCCCGCGACGCACGGACATGCCGGGACACGCCGTCTACACAGGCTACACGCCCAATTTCCTGCGCGTAGAGATGCCGGGGCCAGTGGAATGGGATCTGGAAAACCGCATCACGCGCGTGCGACTCACCGCGCTGAGTACGACAGAAGATGCGCTGGTCGGCGCGCCGACATGAAGAAATGCGAAAGGATGAGGAAATGGTGGGTCGTGAAGGATTCGAACCTTCGACCATCGCATTAAAAGTGCGGTGCTCTACCAACTGAGCTAACGACCCACGCGAAGAGCGCATAGTTTACACACCCCGCCCGGAATCACAACCCCTCACAGCCGCGCGCCAGGCAACAGCGAGACAGCCGGGATTGGCCGCAGAGCACACCGCGCGGCCTGTCTGGCCGGCGCTCTTGGCCACGCAAGGCAAGGTTCGCGACTGGCCTGTACGTGGTTGTGCGGGCCTCGTGGACATGGCAGCGCCCGCCCTGCTCTGTGACCTGCGAAATCACGCGCGATAGTAATGCCCGCCGCTTAATCCACAGGCACAAAAAAGCCCCGCCAAGGCGGGGCTTTTTTGGCCTGTATGGTCGCGATCAGATCGCTTCGAGCTTGCGCAGGCCCTTGGGCAGCAGCTTGAAGTCGACCAGCGAGGTGATGAGGGCCTTGACGAAGGTCGCCTCATCCTCGTAGACCAGCTTGTAGTACTGGACCTTCATGGTGAGCGCACTGCCCAGCACGATACCGCCGAAGGCTATGAACGAGCCGAGCGCCAGCGTGGAGATGCCGGTGATGCCCTGGCCGATGGTGCAGCCCATGGCCAGCACGCCGCCAAAGCCCATCAGCACGGCGCCGATCACGTGGTTGACGAAGTCGCGCAGGTTGGCGAACCACTCGATACGGAAGCCCTTGCTCACGATCGCCCAGAGGAAGGAACCGACGATCACGCCCAGCAGCGCCATCACACCGAAGGTGAGGTAGGCGGAACTGAAGCCCGAGGCGGTGTAGCCGAGACTCTGACCCATCGGGTTGATGAAGGTGTAGGACTGCGCGGCCAGCGCGGCGGTGCTCGCCGGCTTGCCCTCGGGCGAATCGGCCAGGAAGGCCCAGTCGGAGGCAAAGGCCTGCAGGGTATAGGTCTCATCACCGCCCAGGTTGACGATGGCGTTGCTCGAGACCCACCACGCGCCGAACACGGCCAGGCCGACCACCAGACCGCCCAGGATGTTGTCGAAGCTGCCGCGGAAATCCCTGGACTTGAACACGAAGTACAGCAGGCCCAGGGCCAGGATGCCGCCGATGATCAGGCGCGCGGTGATGTCTGCCCCGGGACCGGCCACCAGGCTGCCCAGATCCTGGCCGTTGGCCAGATTCACCGACAGAGGATTCATCCACGGGTAGAACAGCACCGAGTACAGGGTTTTGTCACTGCCCGGGAAGGGGTTGGTCATGAAGTAGGCGATCACGGCGATGATCAGTAGCACCACGATGGACTTGATGTTGCCGCCACCGATACGGATCAGCGTCTTCTGGCCGCAACCGCTGGCCAGCGTCATGCCGATGCCAAAAAGGATACCGCCGATGAGGTTTTCGGCCCAGATGAAGTTGCTGCCGCGGTAGGGCGGGAAGGCGCCATCCGCATCCACCGCACCGAAGAACTCGAACACGACCACGCCGAGCATGGCCACGGCGATGGCCAGGACCCAGGCACGGAAACGGCCGAAATCGCCCATGTTTACCATGTCGGACACGGCACCCATGGTGCAGAAATTGGTCTTGTTGACCACAGCGCCCATGATCAGGGCGAGGATAAAGGCCCCCCACAGCAGGAAGGACTGGGCCTCGGCAAAGCTTTCGAACGCCATTGAATCGATTCCTCCAAGCACGCTTTTTGCGGATCGGCCGGTATCCGCGTGCGCGGGGCCGTCCGGACAAAGACTGGTTAGCTCCCACCCGCACGTCCCGATGGGACCTGGTGCGAGGGATGTTTTCCGTCGTCGGTGGATGCCTGTGACCGGCGGGTTATTCCACGCGCGCGACTAACGGATATCCGTTGGCGAGTAACGGGCGATTATAAAACGTGCGCTGGCTCACGTCATCCTCAACGCCGGGAGGGTCATTCCGGCGGATAATCAGGCAGGATCAGGAGCGGTAATGCGTGGGATCGGGGAGACCGGCGTCGGCGAAGCCCTGCGCCCGCAGCCGGCAGGAGTCGCAGCGGCCGCATGCACGGCCCTCGGCATCCGCAGCGTAGCAGGAGACGGTAAGGCCGTAGTCCACGCCAAGGGCGGTGCCGCGGCGAATGATCTCGGCCTTGGAGAGGTCGATGAGCGGGCTCCTGACGTGAAAGTGCTCGCCCTCCACGCCCGCCCGGGTGGCCAGGTTGGCCAGCTGCTCGAAGGCGCGGATGAACTCGGGCCGGCAGTCCGGGTAGCCGGAATAGTCGACCGCATTCACGCCGATGTGGATCTCGCGGGCCCCCAGGACCTCGGCCCAGCCCAGGGCCACGGCCAGGAATACCGTGTTGCGGGCCGGGACATAGGTGACCGGAATGCCCTCGGCGGGCTCGGTCGGCACGTCGATGCGGGTGTCGGTGAGCGCCGAGCCGCCGATACTGGACAGGTCCAGATCGACGGTCTTGTGCTCGACGGCGCCCAGCGCCCCCGCCACGCGCTCGGCGGCGGCCAGCTCGGCTGAATGGCGCTGGCCGTAGCGAAAGCTCAGGGCGTAACAGTCGAGCCCCGCGGCCCGCGCCATGGCAAGCACGGTGGCCGAATCCAGGCCACCGGAGAGCAGCACCACCGCCTTGTCCGCGACATCCGCCATATCGGGTCAGCGCCCCGGCTCGTCGCCCCAGAGGAGCTTGTGCAGCTGGACCTGGAAACGCACCGGCAGGCGATCGGCGACGATCCAGTCGGCCAGGTCGCGCGGGGCGAGCTGACCGAAGGATGGCGAGAACAGGACCTCGCAGCGACGCGCGAGCTCGAATTCCACCACCTTGCGTTTCGCCCAGTCGTAGTCCTCCCGCGAGCAGATGACGAACTTCACCTGGTCGCGCTCGCCCAGGTGGGCGATGTTGGCGTAGAGGTTGCGCTCGACCTCGCCGGAGCCGGGGGTCTTGAGATCCATCACCCGTATCACCCGGGGATCGACCGGCGCGACGTCCCGCGCACCGCTGGTCTCCAGCGAGACCTCGTAGCCCGCGTCGCACAGCCGCGTGAGCAGCGCCAGGCAGCTTTTCTGCGCGAGCGGCTCGCCACCGGTCACGCATACGTGTTGCACGCCGAGCCCGGTCACGGCATCGACCACGGCCTCGATGTCCATCCACTCGCCGCCGGTGAAGGCGTACGCGGTATCGCAGTACTGGCAGCGCAACGGACAGCCCGTCAGACGCACGAACACGGTGGGCCAGCCCGCCGAGCGCGACTCGCCCTGCAGGGAGAGAAAGATCTCGGTGATGCGCACGCGCACGGCCTCGTCGGCCGGCGGGGCGTCATCCACCCGCTTGAGCGGCTTCGCCAAGCTAGCGACCCTCGCGCTGCATGCGCGCCAGACGTTCCTCGGCCAGGCGCGCCACGCTGCTGCCTGCGTGCTTGCTCTTCACCTCCTCCAGCGCCGCACGCGCCTTGGCCCATTCACCCAGCTCGTAGTAGGTGAAGCCGAGCTTGAGGCGCGCGTCCGGCACCTTGTTGCTGTCCGGATAGGTCTCCATCACCTTGCGAAACTCGGTGACAGCCGCCGGGTAGTCCTTCGAGACGTAGTTCGCCTCGCCGAGCCAGTACTGGGCGTTGCCCGCGTAGCCGCTCTGCGGGTAGCGCGCGAGAAAGCCCTGGAAGGCCTTGATGGCCTGCGGGTACTGGCCATCCTTGAGCAGATTGAAGGCATCGCGGTAGGCGTCACGCTCACCCGCCTGGGCGACGGCCGGATCACCGGCCCCCTGGGTGGACGCGGATGCAGCCACGGGCACCGCCGGCTCCCGCTGCCCCATGGCCGGGGCGGGGGCCGACACCGGGGCCTGCGCGTCCTGGATGCGGCGATCGAGGTCGAGATAGAGCTCGCGCTGGCGCGACTTGAGCGTCTCGACCTCGTGGCGCAGCTCCTCGTTCTGGCCACGCAGCTGCCGCAGCTCATCCTGCATGGCATCCAGACGCGTGACCAGGTCGAGCAACGCGTTATTCGCCATCAGCCGGTCGACGCGCTCCATGCGGGTTTCCAGCGATTGCAGGCGCTCGTCGGTACGACGGTCGGCCCAGGCCGGCGCGCTGGCAAGCGCCAGCGCGAGGCCAAGGCAGAGCGTGCTGCGCACGCCTTTATTCATACACGAGCTCCACGCGACGATTCAAACGCCAGGAGGCCTCGTCGTGACCGAAGGCCACCGGCAGCTCTTCCCCGAAGCTCACCACCTCGACCTGGTCACTGCCCACGCCCTGGAAGCGCAACAGGCGTTCCACCGCCTTGGCGCGGCGTTCACCCAGGCCGACGTTGTACTCACGGCTACCGCGTTCGTCGGCATGGCCTTCCACGCGCATGCGCCGCTGCGGATTGTCGGCCAGGTACTTGCCATGGGCCGCGATCATATCGAGATACTCCTCGGCGACCTGGCTGCTGTCGAACTCGAAATAGATCGTGCGCTTGGAGAGCGGGCTGGCCGGATCGTCCAGCGGACTGGCGGAAAGCATGCCGTCATCGCCAAGCCCCATGCCTTCGGACTCTGCACCACGCCCGTCGGCAGCAGCCGCCCCGTCAGCCCCCTCGCCTTCCCGTACCGCGTTGGGGTTCGGACAACCGGCCAGCAACAGAGTGGCCAGCAGCAGGACAACGAGACCATAGGTTTTCATGTGTCGATCCTCCATCGATCGTTCAACGCAGGCATGCCCCGTGTGATTCACGAGGCTCATTGGTAAAACGGCGACCACGCGGGTTCGCGCACCTCGCCTTCCTCGAGCACCAGCAACTGGTGCACGTTGCCGTCCTCGCTCACGGCGGCCAGCACCCCCCGGTTACCCTCGCGGGTCGCGTAGATGATCATGCGGCCATTGGGGGCGAAGCTTGGTGATTCGTCCAGCCGGCCGCGGGTCAGGATCCGCGAGTAGCGGGTCTTGAGGTCCTGCACCGCGATACGGAACTGGTTGCCCTGTCCGCGCACCATCACCACCTTGTCGCCGGCGGGCGAGACCTCGGGGGCGGCATTGTAGCTGCCGTCGAAGCTCAGGCGCGTGGCGCGTCCGCCGCGCACGGACACCTGGTAGAGCTGCGGCCCGCCGCTGCGGTCCGAGGTGAACACGATGTGCTGGCCATCGGGCGTCCACGACGGCTCGGTGTCGATGCCGCGGTCGAAGGTCAGGCGCGTCAGGCGCCGGCTCGCCAGGTCCAGCACGTGGATCTCCGGATCACCGGTCTCCGACAGCGCCAGCGCGAGCTGGCGTCCGTCCGGCGACCAGGCGGGCGCACCGTTGATGCCCGGCCGGTCCGATACCTTCTCGCGCTCGCCCGTGGCCACGTCCTGAACGTAGATCGCCGAGCGGTTACCTTCGAAGGACACGTAGGCGATGCGCCGGCCGTCCGGCGACCAGGCCGGTGACATCAGCGGGCGCGACGAGCGCCGGATCACGCGCGGGTTGAACCCGTCGGCATCGGCCACCTGCAGCAGGAACTCCCGCTTGCCACCGCTATCCTGGGTGGTGACGTAGGCCACCCGTGTATTGAAGGCGCCGCGCTCACCGATCAGCGTCTCGTAGACATAGTCGCTGATCTGGTGTGCCGCGCGCCGCAGGTCCTGCTGGCGCGCAGGGATGCTGTAGCCTGTGAGCTGCCGCCCCTGCAGCACGTTGAAGAGCTGGAACTGCACGGTGTAGCGCCCGTCTGCCGTTTCGGTCACCCGACCGACCACCACGTGGTCGATCCCCTGCTTGCGCCAGCGAGCGAAATCGATCTCCTGCCCGTGCGTGGGCCGCTGCGCGAAGACAGTCGCCGCCAGTGGCTTGAACTGCCCCGAACGCGCCAGATCCGCCTCGACGATCGCCGAGATGTTCTCGGGCGCCGCCTGCGTCTTGCCCTGGAATCCGAAGGGCACGATGGCGATGGGCAGGGCGCTCTCCACACCCTGGGTGATGCGAATCTCGAGTTTCGCCTGGGCGCTGCCGGCCATCGCGAGCAGTCCGATCAGTAGAACAAAGGCCAGTTTTTTCATCGTTGGTCCGGATCGAATTCGATTTCAAGTTCGGCGTCGAACAGTTCCTCGCGCGGCGGTGCCGGCAGGGGATCGGAACGCCACACGGCATCCAGCACCGAGCGGCAGAAGGCATCGTTGCCCTCGCAACGCAGCATCTTCACGTCCGTGATGAAGCCACCGCGCGCCTGGCGCACCAGCAGGCGCGCCCGCTGGTTGTTCTGCGCGCCGATCGGCCGTTCCCAGTTGCCCTGGATACGGGCCACGATCGCCGCCAGGTACTCGTCGCGCAGCGAGGCGAGCTGGGCATTAAGCCGGGCCTGGGCCTCGGCCTCCTGGCGCCGACGCGCCGCCTCCTGCAGGGCGGCCTCCTCGGCCGCCAGCGCCGCCGCCATGCGTTCCTGCTCGGCCTTGCGCTCGGCCTCGGCGCGACGCTGCGCCTCCAGCTCCTGCTGGCGTTTCAGCTCGGCCTGGCGCTTGGCCTCGGCCTCTGCCCGCGCCTTCTCCTGACGGGCCTTTTCTTCCGCCGCGCGCTGGGCTTCCGCCGCCCGTTTGGCCTCGGCTTCGCGCTTCGCCTGGGCCTCTCGCCGGGCCTGTTCCTGACGCGCCTGCTCCTCGGCGGCCCGTTTGGCCTCGGCCGCGCGGCGTTGCTGCGCCTCGGCCTCCTGGCGCCGCCGTTCCTCGACGGCCGCGGCCTCACGCCGCTTCGCCGTCTCGATGCGCTCCAGGGCGGCGTCGTATTCGGCGCCGCTGATGGCCACCGCCTCGACGATCTGCGGCTGGGCCGGCGTGGGTCGACCCACCGTCGGCGTCTTGAAATCGAAGGCGACCAGCAGCAGCGCAACCCCCATCACATGCAGCGAGATAGCGATGGCCAGCGCCGAGGGTTGATTGCGAATATCCTGCCACATCGCGCCCCTACCGCGCATCGTCGGGCGGCGGGTCGGTGATCAACCCGACCTTGTCGAGCCCCGCCTGCTGCATGATCACCATGGCCTCGACCACGCGCTGGTATTCCACGTGGCGATCGCCGCGCACGTAGGCGGGCGTCTGCGGGTTCTGCGCCAGCCGCGCCTGCACCGTCTCGGCAAGCTCGTCCGGCGCCAGGCGCCTGCCGCCCTCAACGAAAAACTGCCCGTTGCGATCCACCACGACCACCAACGCCTCGGGCAGCTCGGAGTCAGCGGCCATCGCCCTGGCCGCCGCCTGCGGCAGGTCGACGTCCACGCCGGTCTGCAGCAGCGGAGCGGTGACCATGAAGATCACCAGCAGTACCAGCATCACGTCGATGTAGGGCACGACGTTGATCTGGGACATCGGGCGGCGGCGGTTGGGACGGGCCATGGCGATGACTCAGACCGTTGCCGCCGGGCTGTCCGGCTGGTGCGCGTGCGCCTGGCGCTGCAGCAGCGTGGTGAATTCCTCCAGGAAGTTGTCGTAGCGGTTCACAAGGCGTTCCACGTCGTCGGCATAGCGGTTGTAGGCGACCACGGCCGGGATCGCCGCCACCAGACCGATGGCGGTGGCGATCAGCGCCTCCGCGATACCCGGCGCGACCGCGGAGAGCGTGGCCTGGGTGGCGCCGGACAGCGCCATGAAGGAGTTCATGATGCCCCACACGGTGCCGAACAGCCCGACGTAGGGGCTGGTGGAACCGACGGTGGCGAGAAACGAGAGGTAGGTCTCCAGCGCATCGACCTCGCGCGACATGGCGACGCGCATGGAGCGGTGGACGTTGTCCGAGATCGCCATGGGGGTCAGGCGCTGCTGCTTGTGCAGCCGGGCGTACTCGCGAAAGCCGGAGACAAAGATCTGCTCGATCGCCGAGGCATCGTCCTTCTTTTTCGTCTGCTCGAAGAGCTGACCGAGATCGATACCCGACCAGAAGCGATCTTCGAAGGTCTCGGCCGACTCGCGCGCCGCACGCAGCACGCGCCACTTGATGACGATCACCGTCCAGGAGAGGACGGAGGCGAGCGCCAGCACCAGCATCACCAGCTGCACCACCAGACTGGCGTCGCCGATCAATCCAAACACCGACATTTCAGTCGTCACGTGACAGGGCCTCCAGCAATGCCTGCGGCATGGGTTTGGGACGGAACGTGGTCGCGTCCAGCGACGCAATCTTGATCGTGCCGCGGGTCAAAAGTTCTGCGCCATCTCCACGTAATACCTGCTGATCGAACACCACACTCGCGCGTCCCGCGGACTGCAGCGTCGAGCGCACGATCAGGCCGTCATTGAAGCGGGCCGGCTGCCGATAATCCACCGTGGCCGATCGCACCGCGAAGATCACGCCGGCATCACGGATCAGTGCATCCTGCTCGAAACCGAGCGCGCGCAGCCATTCGGTGCGCGCGCGCTCCATGAATTTCAGATAATTGGCGTAGTAGACGACGCCCCCCGAATCCGTGTCCTCGTAGTAAACGCGTACTGGCCAGTCGAATGTCTGCACGAGGTGTCCTTAATGGGAGCCAAGATTAAGGTGAAAGTTTCCCACCGAATGAGAACACGTTAACTGTCCGCGTCAAAGAGATCGGGCGTCGTGTCCGACACCGTCACATTTTTCGGTTGCAACCCGAAATGCCGGTAGGCATTCGCCGTGGCCACGCGCCCGCGGGTGGTACGCATGAGAAAGCCCTGCTGGATGAGATAGGGTTCGAGCACGTCCTCGATGGTACCGCGCTCCTCGCCGATGGCCGCCGACAGGCTGTCGACGCCGACAGGACCACCGTCGAATTTCTCGATCACCGCCAGCAGCAGGCGACGGTCCTGGGAATCGAAACCGTAATCGTCCACGTTCAGCAGGTCCAGCGCCCGATCGGCCATCTCGCGGGAGATGTGGCCGTCGCCCTTCACCTGCGCGTAGTCGCGCACGCGGCGCAGCAGGCGGTTGGCGATGCGCGGCGTGCCGCGTGAGCGCTTGGCGATCTCCTCTGCCCCACCCGCCTCGATCTGTGCGCCGAGGATGCTCGCCGAACGCGTGACGATACTGGTGAGATCCGCGGCCGAATAGAACTCCAGACGTTGCACAATGCCGAAGCGGTCGCGCAGCGGCGACGTCAGCAGGCCCGCGCGCGTGGTCGCGCCCACCAGCGTAAAGGGCGGCAGGTCGAGCTTGATGGAGCGCGCCGCCGGCCCCTCGCCGATCATGATGTCGAGCTGGAAGTCTTCCATCGCCGGGTACAGCACCTCCTCCACTACCGGGCTCAGGCGGTGGATCTCGTCGACGAACAGCACGTCGTGGGGCTCGAGGTTGGTGAGCAGCGCGGCCAGGTCGCCCGGCTTCTCCAGCACCGGGCCCGAGGTGTGGCGCATGGCCACGCCCAGCTCGTTGGCGATGATGTGCGAGAGCGTGGTCTTGCCCAGACCCGGCGGGCCGAAGATGAGCACGTGATCCAGTGCCTCGCCGCGCGCGCGGGCGGCGGAGATAAAGATCTCCATCTGCTCCTTCACCGCCGGCTGGCCGACATAGTCGGTGAGCGTCTGCGGGCGGATGGACTCGTCGGCAGCCCGTTCCTCGGGCAGCTCGCCGGCGCCGATGAGGCGGTCGCTGTCTTCCATACCGGGGGTCATTTCACACTGGCCTTCAGGGCATCACGGATGATGTCCTCGCAGCAACGGTCGCCGTGCTCGACACGGCTGACCATACGGCTGGCCTCCTGTGGCTTGTAGCCGAGCGCAATCAGCGCCTGCACGGCCTCCTCCACGGCATCGGCCGGCAGGACCGCGGCAGGCGCCGCGCCGCCGGTGACCGGTGGCAGACCTTCGCCGGCATCCACCGACTTCTCCACCCGGTCGCGCATCTCCACGATCAGGCGCTCGGCGGTCTTCTTGCCGATGCCGGGCAGGCGCGTGAGTGCGGCGGCGTCGTTCATCATCACGCAGCGGCGGAACTCGGCGGCGTTCATGCCCGAGAGGATGGCCAGCGCCATCTTCGCCCCCACGCCGTTGACCTTGAGCAGGGCTCGGAACATCTCGCGCTCGCCCTCACTGGCGAAGGCATAGAGGATGTGCGCGTCCTCGCGTACCAGCAGGTGGGTGAAGAGCGTGGTGGCGCTGCCCGTCTCGGGCAGGCCGTAGAAGGTGGACATGGGCGCCTCCAGCTCGTAGCCGACGCCGTTGACGTCGAGCAGGAGCTGCGGCGGGCGCTTGTAGACTATCTCGCCGCGCAGGCGTCCGATCATCGTCTTCTCCCCGAAAGGGCCGGCACGCGGGCCAGCGTGGAGCCGGTGTGGGCATGGCACAGGGCCACGGCCAGGGCATCGGCGGTGTCGGCCTGCAGCGGGCCCTTGAGCCCCAGCAGCATGCGCACCATGTGCTGAACCTGGGCCTTGTCCGCCCCGCCGGTGCCGACGATGGCGAGCTTGACCTCGGTGGGCGTGTACTCGGCCACCGTGAGTGCGTGGCTGACGCCGGCGCAAATGGCCGCACCACGCGCCTGGCCCAGCTTGAGGGCGGAACTGGCGTTCTTGGACACGAACACGTTCTCGATGGCCATCTCCATGGCGCCCTCGCCCGTCATGTGTTCGCCGAGCACCGCCCCCACCTCGTGGAAGATCATCCCCAGCCGCTCGGGCAGCGTGTCCCCGGTGACGCGGATACAGCCGCTGGCGACATGCCGGCTGCGACGCCCGTTGCTGTCGATGATGCCGTAGCCCGTGATGCGCGAGCCCGGATCGATGCCCAGTATGCGGATCATGTCATCGCCGCACGGCTGCTGCCCCGACGGGACTAGCCGTTGGCCGCCTCGTCGAAGACCTCGTCCGGGAAGTCGGCGTTGGTGTAGACCTCCTGCACGTCGTCCAGGTCTTCCAGCACGTCGATCATGCGCATCACCTTCTCGGCGGTCTCCAGGTCCATGGGCGAGAGCGTGTCGGCGCGCATGGTGACCTCGGCGTTGTCCGGTGCGAGGCCCGCCGCCTCGATGGCGGCCTTCACCTCGGCATAGGTCTCGGGAGTCGTGAGCACGTCGATGGAGCCGTCGTCGTTGTTGACGATGTCCTCGGCGCCCGCCTCCAGCGCGACCTCCATGATGCGGTCCTCATCGGCACCGGGAGCGAAGCTGATGATGCCGGTCTTGTTGAACATGTAGGCCACCGAGCCGTCGGTGCCGAGATTGCCGCCGGCCTTGGTGAAGGCGTGGCGCACCTCGGAGACGGTGCGGTTGCGGTTGTCGGTGAGGCAGTCGACCATCACGGCCACGCCGGAGGGGCCGTAGCCCTCGTAGCGGACCTCTTCGTAGATGATGTCCTCGTCGAGCTCACCCGAGCCGCGCTTGGCGGCCTTCTCGATGGTGTCCTTGGGCATGTTGGCGCCCAGCGCACGGTCCCAGGCCAGCCGCAGGCGCGGATGGGCGTTGGGGTCGGAGGTCTTGCCCTCGCGCGCGGCCACGGTGATCTCGCGGATCAGCTTGGTCCAGATCTTGCCGCGCTTCTTGTCGTTGGCCGCCTTCTTGTGCTTGATGTTGGCCCATTTACTGTGTCCAGCCATAACTCACTCTCGATCAGACAAACTTGCGCGATTTTAACATAGGGTGCCGGGGCTTAGCCGCCCCCGGCTTCAGAAACGGCCGCGATCGAGATAGGTACACACCGCCTCCGCCACCGGGCGGACGAACAGCATCTGGGTGTGGCTGTACGGTACCTCCAGATGGTGCCCGACCGCCGGGGAGAGCGTCTCGCGCACGCAGACCGTGCCGTCGTGGGGGCGCTCCAGACGGTTGAACACCAGCAGGCCGAATCCGATGCCGCGGTTGCCGGCGATCATGCCCAGCGGTCGCGCACCCTTCCAGCGCGGCATGTCGCCCAAAAGCCCCCGCTGCACCGCGCGGCCCAGCAGGGGGCGCGCGGGGGCGAAGCGGTGGATCTTGCGCGCCAGGGAGGAGCCGTTCAGCGGCGTACCCAGCAGCAGCACCCGCCCGGGACGCTGGTCGGGATAGCGGTCGAACAGGTGCATGAGCACGATGCCGCCCAGGCTATGGGCCACCAGGTGCACCACGTCGGCCTCGAGCCGCTCGAGGAAGGCCTGCAGGCGTGCGGCGTTCTGCTGCGGCGTGCGCAGCAGGCTGTGGTAGCTGAACTGGCGGCAGTCGTAGCCGCAGGCGCGCACCCGGTGGCGCAGCAGGGCCTGCTCCAGCCCGTTGACCCAGATCCCGTGGATGAAGACGACGACTTCCTTCATGCGCTGGCCTTCATGGTGTTTGCGATGCGCCCTCGTCGCTGCCGGGCGGGACGAAGGCGAGTATGGCCTCCCGGTTGGTCCAGGAGAACACGCGTGCGGCGGCGGCCTGGCGAGGCAGCCATTCACAGGCGTCGTGCTCGGCAGGATTGAGCCGGATCGCTGGATACCCGCTCACCGCGACGCGAAACACGGTCTCGGTGTTTTCGTCCGCCTCCGGCGCGTAGCGTGCCCGCCATTCGGGGCGGATGGCAAAGCGGTTGGTTCGCCCGCAGGGCTCGACCCGGAGGTCCAACCCCGTCTCCTCGAACAGCTCGCGGCGCGCAGCGGCCCCGGCCGCCTCGCCCCATTCCAGACTTCCCGTCACCGACTGCCAGAACCCCGCCGGCTGCACGCGGCGCAGCAACAGGACCTCGCCGCGGTCGTTGTAGACGACCACGAGGACAGATTCGGGGCGCTTGTGGGTGGCAGGCTCGGTCACGGGCGCGGGAACACGGGATTTGCCCCCAGCTTATCAGGTCCTGGCCATCGGATGCGACGAGGGCCGCTCATGGCGGCCCTCGTCATGGCTTCGGCGTGGCCGGGGCTCAGCCCTGGCGGCGAATACGCAGGTTGAGTTCTCGCAGCTGCTGCTCGCTCACGCCGGCCGGGGCGTCAGTGAGCGGACAGGCAGCGGTCTGAGTCTTGGGGAAGGCCATCACGTCGCGAATGGACGAGCTGCCGGTCATGAGCATCACCAGACGGTCCAGGCCGAAGGCGATGCCGCCATGCGGCGGGCAGCCGAACTTGAGGGCGTTGATGAGGAAGCCGAACTTGAGCTCAGCGTCCTCGTCGGAGATGCCCAGCAGCTTGAACACCTCGCGCTGCATCTCCGGGCGGTGGATACGCACCGAGCCGCCGCCGACCTCGGTGCCGTTGAGCACCATGTCGTAGGCGCGGGAGAGCACCTGGCCCGGGTTGTCGTGCAGGGCGGCCGGATCGTCCACACTCGGGGCGGTGAAGGGGTGATGCAGGGCCACCCAGCGACCGTCCTTCTCGTCGTACTCGAACATGGGGAAGTCGATCACCCACAGCGGCCGCCAGCCGTGCTCGACCAGGCCCAGGTCGTGGCCGACCCGGACGCGCAGCGCACCCAGCGCCTCGTTGACCACGCGGGCCCTGTCGGCGCCGAAGAAGATGATGTCGCCGTCCTCGGCACCGGTGCGGCGCAGGATCTCGTCGATCACCTCGTCCGGGAAGAACTTCACGATCGGCGACTGC
>DSBO01000035.1 GCA_011046015.1 Thioalkalivibrio sp.
ACTCGCCCGGGCTGTCCTCGGTTAGCCCGTCTTTGGCTCGATGGCCCGGATCTCGCTGACGAACGTCCCGTCCGCGAGCCGGGTGCGCACCCGCTGGCCGGGGGCGAGCTCGCCCACGTGCCGGATCACCCCCTTGCCGTCCTCTGGCTGCACGATGGCGTAGCCACGCTCCAGCGTGGCCAGCGGGCTCACCGTGTTCAGCGCCCGCGCCGTGGCGGCCAGGCGGGTTGCGCGCCGTTCCAGGCCCACGTCCATGTCGGCGTGCAGGCGCCGGGTGAGGGTGGCGAGCCGATCGCCGTGACGCTCCACCCGGCGAGCCGGCGAGAGGCGGCGCAGGTGCAATTCGGCGCGAGCCAGCCGTTCGCCGGCGCGCTCGCGAATGCGCTGCTGGGCGCGCCGCAGCCGCTGCTCCAGTTCGTCCAGCCGCTGGGCCTGCTGACGCAGCTGCTGCGCGGGATGGCGCTGTTCCAGCCGGCGCGCCAGGTGAATGAGCCGCACATCGGCTTGCTGCAGCCGCTGGCTCATCAGCCCGCGCAGGCGTTCGCCGTAGCGGGCAAAGCCCTGGGCCAGGTCCTCGGCGCTGCGGCTCACCAGTTCGGCGGCCGCCGAGGGCGTGGGGGCGCGCACATCGGCCACGAAATCCGCGATGGTCACGTCCACCTCGTGCCCCACGCCGCTGATCACCGGGATCTCGCAGGCGTGGATGGCGCGCGCCACCATCTCTTCGTTGAACGCCCACAGGTCCTCCAGTGAGCCGCCCCCGCGTGCGAGGATCAGCACGTCGCAGTCCTTGCGCGCGGAGGCCCGGGCCAGCGTCTCGGCAATGCGCGGCGCGGCTGCCTCTCCCTGCACCGGCACGGGGTAGACCAGTACCGGCAGGGAAGGGAAGCGTCGCCGCAGCACGCTCAGGATGTCGCGGATTGCCGCGCCCGTGGGCGAGGTGATGACGCCCACGCGGTGGGGGAACCGGGGCAGGGGGCGCTTGTGTGCCTCGTCGAACAGCCCCTCGGCGGCGAGTTTGCGCTTGAGCTCGTCGAAGGCCCGTTGCAGGGCGCCGTGGCCGGCCTCCTCCATGTGTTCGGCGATGAGCTGGTAGTCCCCGCGCGGCTCGTACAGGCTCACCCGCGCCCGCACCAGCATCTGCTGGCCGTCGGCCGGCTTGAAGCGCAGCAGCTGGTTGCGGTTGCGGAACATCGCGCAGCGTACCTGCGCGTTGCGGTCCTTGAGGGTGAAGTAGAGGTGCCCGGAGGAGGGGCGGGCGACATTGGAGAGCTCACCCTCGACCCAGATCAGGGGGAAGCCCCGCTCGATGAGCAGGCGCACCTCGCGGTTGAGCTCGGAGACGGTGAGGACGGGCTGGTTGGACATGGGGTGAAGCGTGAGGCGTAAGGGATGAGACGTGAGAGAAGAAGGGGGTAGGGTAAAGCGAAAGACGCCTCACGCCTACCCCCTCACGCCTCACCAAAAATTAACGGGCCCGAAGGCCCGTTAGTTTTGGCTCAGAACAGCGGGCCGGCGGCCTGCTGGCCCATGGCCTGCTCGTAGCCCATCATGCCTTCCAGGCGGGCCTGCTCGGCCAGCGACAGGGCCTCGTCGTACTTGCCCTCGGAGGCGGCCTTGCGCGCGGCCTCGATGAGCTTGCCGGTGTCGCGCCACTCGCCGCCCACCGATGCCGCCTGCTGGCGCGAGGTCTCGGCCGCGGCGATCGCCTGGGTGAACTCGGCTTCGGAGGCGCTGCTCTGGGTGTTGGACGTGCTGGCGCAACCAGCCGCCAGGACTGCGGACAGGACCACCGTGGCCATCATGGAATGGATTTTCATTAACTCCTCCTCACTGATTTTCTCGTTATTTGTTTGCCGGGCGAAAACCCTGCGGGGCAAAGTGTTACCAGTTTACCCCGTCGGGGTCAAACCCTTATAATGACCGGCTAAATTTCGTAACCCGCCGAGAACCGCCATGAGAATCGTTCAGGAAGCTCTCACCTTTGATGATGTCTTACTCCTGCCTGCGCATTCCACGGTCCTGCCCAAGGATGTGGACCTGAAGACGCGGCTGACGCGCGACATCGAGCTGAACATTCCGCTGCTGTCCTCGGCCATGGATACCGTTACCGAGGCTCGCCTGGCCATCGCCATGGCCCAGGAAGGTGGCATCGGCATCATCCACAAGAACCTCTCCATCGCCCAGCAGGCCGACCAGGTGCGGCTGGTGAAGAAATACGAGAGCGGTGTCATCAAGGACCCCATCACGGTGGCCCCGACCACCACGGTGCGTGAGGTGATGGAAATCACCCGCGCCGCCAACATCTCGGGCGTGCCGGTGGTGGATGGCAAGGACCTGGTCGGCATCGTCACCAGCCGCGACCTGCGCTTCGAGACTGGCTACGACAAGCCGGTGTCCTCGATCATGACGCCGAAGGATCGGCTGGTCACCGTGCAGGAAGGCGCCAGCAAGGAAGAGGTGCAGGAACTGCTGCACAAGTACCGTATCGAGAAGGTGCTGGTGGTCAACGGCAACTTCGAGCTGCGCGGCATGATCACGGTGAAGGACATCCAGAAGTCCACCGACTTCCCCCGCGCCTGCAAGGACGACCAGGGCCGTCTGCGGGTCGGCGCCGCGGTCGGCACCGGCTACGGTACCGAGGACCGCGTCAACGCGCTGGTCGACGCCGGCGTGGACGCCATCGTGGTCGACACCGCCCATGGCCACTCCCAGGGCGTGCTGGACCGCGTGGCCTGGGTGAAGAAGCACTTCCCGGATGTGCAGGTGATCGGCGGCAACATCGCCACGGCCGCTGCCGCGCGCGCGCTGGTCGAGGCCGGCGCCGACGGGGTGAAGGTCGGTATCGGCCCGGGCTCCATCTGTACCACGCGTGTGGTCGCCGGCGTCGGCGTCCCGCAGGTGACCGCCATCGCCAACGTCTGCGCCGAACTCGCGGGCACGGGCGTGCCGCTGATCTCCGATGGCGGCATCCGCTTCTCCGGCGACCTCTCCAAGGCCATGGCCGCCGGCGCCAACGCGGTCATGATCGGCGGCCTGTTCGCCGGCACCGAGGAGGCCCCGGGCGAGGTCGAGCTCTACCAGGGCCGTTCCTACAAGTCCTACCGTGGCATGGGTTCGCTGGGTGCGATGGCGCAGGGTTCGAGCGACCGCTACTTCCAGGAGAGCGAGAACGCAGTGGACAAGCTGGTGCCCGAAGGCATCGAGGGCCGCGTGCCCTACAAGGGCACCATCGTGGCCATCATCCACCAGCTGCTCGGTGGCCTGCGCTCCTCCATGGGCTATGTGGGTTGCGCCAATATCGAGGAGATGCGCACCAAGCCCGAGTTCGTGCGCATCACCGGCGCAGGCATGCGCGAGAGTCACGTGCACGATGTGACGATCACCAAGGAAGCGCCCAACTACCGCATCGACTGATACGCACGAGAGGGCCGGTCACGCACCGGCCCTCTTGCTTGTGGCGCCGCCGGCGCGTGATCTCTCCCTTAAGGCCCAGCACCAGGTTTAGACGATGATCCAGAACATCCATGCCGACCGCATCCTGATCCTCGACTTCGGCTCCCAGTACACCCAGCTCATCGCGCGGCGCGTGCGCGAGGCCGGCGTGTACTGCGAGATCCACCCCTGGGACGTGGACGAGGCCGCGGTACGCAACTTCGGGCCCAAGGGCATCATCCTTTCCGGCGGCCCCGAGTCGGTGATCGAGGAAACCCCGCCGCGCGCCCCGCAGCTCGTGTTCGAGCTGGGCGTGCCGGTGTTTGGTATCTGCTACGGCATGCAGACCATGGCCGCCCAGCTCGGCGGCCAGGTCGAGAACGCCGACCACCGCGAATTCGGCTACGCCCAGGTGCGCGCCCACAATCACACCAGCCTCCTGGATGATATCGAGGACCATACCTCGCCCGAGGGCTATGGCCTGCTGGACGTGTGGATGTCGCACGGTGACCGCGTCTGCACGCTCCCGGAGGGCTTCGTGCTGATGGCCAGCACCGACAGCGCGCCCATCGCCGGCATGGCCGACGAGACGCGCGGCTTCTACGGCGTGCAGTTTCACCCGGAGGTCACCCACACCCGCCAGGGCCAGCGCATCCTCAGCCGCTTCGTGCACGAGATCTGCGGCTGCGAGGCCCTGTGGAGCCCGGGCAATATCGTCAGCGACAGCATCGCGCGGGTGCGCGAGCAGGTGGGCAGTGACGAGGTCATCCTTGGCCTCTCCGGTGGCGTGGACTCCTCCGTCGTCGGCGCGCTGCTGCACAAGGCCATCGGCGACCAGCTCACCTGCGTGTTCGTCGACACCGGCCTGTTGCGCCTGCACGAAGGTGACCAGGTGATGGCTACCTTCGCCGAGCACATGGGCGTGCGCGTCATCCGCGTGGATGCCGAGGCCCGCTTCCTCAAGGCCCTCGAGGGCGAGGCCGATCCCGAGGCCAAGCGCAAGATCATCGGCCGCCTGTTCGTCGAGATCTTCGACGAGGAGGCCGGCAAGCTGAAGAATGCCCGGTGGCTGGCCCAGGGCACCATCTATCCCGACGTGATCGAGTCGGCCGGCTCCAGCACCGGCAAGGCCCATGTCATCAAGTCGCACCACAACGTCGGCGGCCTGCCCGAGAACATGAAGCTCGGCCTGGTGGAACCGCTGCGCGAGTTGTTCAAGGACGAGGTGCGCAAGGTCGGGGTCGAGCTCGGCCTGCCCTTCGAGATGGTCTATCGTCATCCCTTCCCGGGCCCGGGTCTGGGCGTGCGCATCCTCGGCGAGGTGAAGAAGGAATACGCCGACCTGCTACGCCTGGCCGATGACATCTTCATCAGCGAGCTGCGCCGCCATGATCTCTACGATCAGGTCTCCCAGGCCTTTGCCGTGTTCCTGCCCGTGAAGTCCGTGGGCGTGATGGGGGACGGCCGCCGCTACGACTACGTCGTCGCCTTGCGCGCCGTGGAGACCATCGACTTCATGACCGCCCGCTGGGCACACCTGCCGTACGATTTCCTGGACCTCGTGTCAAGGCGGATCATCAACGAGGTGAAGGGGATCTCCCGGGTGGTTTACGATGTCTCAGGTAAGCCCCCCGCCACCATCGAGTGGGAGTGAGCGGGGGCATCCATCGCAAGAGAGGATGCCATGCCCGATTCCGAACACCGCCGGTCCGCCATTCTCCGACCGGGTTTCAGCTCGCTGCTGAGTGTCGCGCTGTTCGGCGGACTGTGGTGGGTCCTCGCCGAAGGTGCGTGGCGTGCCTGGGGCGTGGGTGCGGTTACGGTCATCGCAGCCGTGGCCGCTAGCCATCTCCTCTGGCCGCCGCGCGTGGCCCGTGTCTCACCGGTTGGCCTGGCCGCCTTTCTCTTTTTCTTTCTCTGGCAGTCGCTGCGCGGTGGGCTGGTCGTCGCTGCCCTGGCACTGCGGCCGCGCCTGCGCCTGCGACCTGATCTCCACGAACTCGACCTGCGTCTGCCGCCGGGTCCGGCCCGCGTGCTGCTGGCCGATGCCCTGAGCCTGATGCCGGGTACGGTCAGCGCCGGCCTGGCTGGCGATACCCTCACCGTACACCTGCTGGACCGCGGGCTGGTCACCGAGGCCGACCTGCGCCAGGCCGAGGGGAAGGTCGCCGCCCTGTTCGGTTTGAAGCTGTCCGCCGGCGAAGGCGGGGAGGGTGCCGGTGACTGATCTGCCGCTCGCGCTGGCCCTGTTTCTGCTCGCCAACCTGGCCGTGGCCCTGTGGCGGGTGCTACGCGGCCCCACCCAGGCCGACCGTATGCTGGTCGCCGTGCTGTTCGGTACCACGGGGGTGGCCATCCTGCTGCTGCTGGCCGAGGCCCAGGGCGTGCCCGCGCTGGTGGACGCGGCGCTGGTATTTGCCCTGCTGGCAGCCATCGCCGGCGCGGCCTTCTCGGTGCGGGCCTGGCGGCAGAGCACGCGGCCGGATGGCGCAAAAGAGAGGGCGCATGATCCTGACTGAGCTGGCCAGCACCGTCCTGCTGCTGGCCGGTGGCGCGTTCTTCCTCGCCGGCACCGTGGGGTTGATGCGCTTTCCCGACGTCTATTGCCGCCTGCATGCCCTGGCCAAGGTCGACAACCTGGGCCTTGGCCTCGTCGTGCTCGGCCTCATGCTGCGCGCCGACGGCCTGGCCCAGGCCCTGAAGCTCGGGCTGGTGTGGCTGCTGGCCCTGGCCGCCAGCGCCACTGTCGCCTACCTGGTCGCCCGGCGCGCCCTGCGCCGCGGGATCGCGCCCTGGCGGGGGGAGGGGCCATGAGTCTCTCGCCGTTCGATCTGCTGCTCGCCGTGATGTTGCTGCTCACGGCCTGGCGCGCCCTGGTCGCCCCCGATCCCTTCCGCGCGACGGTGCTGTTCATCGTCTTCGGCCTGCTCATGGCCCTGGCCTGGGCACGGCTCTCCGCACCCGACATCGCCCTGGCCGAGGCGGCCATCGGCGCGGGGCTCACCGGGGCCCTGCTGCTGGATGCGGTCGGTCACCTGCGGGCGGTGCGTCGCCAGTCGAGCCCGCCAGGCGGGGACAAGGCGCGGGAGGCGGCGAAATGAACCGCTGGGCGTCGGTTGCAGTGGCGTTGCTGTGCGCGGTGCTGGCACTCGCACTCGCCTGGGCTATGTGGGACCTGCCACCGGCCCCGGTGGCGCTGCCGGCGCAGGTGGCCGGCTCCCTGGCGATCAGCGGCGTGGAACACCCGGTCACCGCGGTGCTACTCAACTTTCGCGGTTACGACACGCTGCTCGAGGTTGGGGTGCTGCTGATCGCCCTGCTGGGCATGCTGGCGGCCGGCGCTACCCCCGAGCGTATGACCGCGCTGCCCCCTGACCCGGTGCTGGAGGGACTGGCCCGCCTGCTGGCGCCCCTCATGGTGCTCGTGGCCGGTTATCTTCTCTGGGCGGGCGCCTTTCGTCCGGGCGGCGCCTTTCAGGCAGCCGCGGTGCTGGCGGCCGCCGGCGTGCTGCTGCGCCTGGCCGGTCCGGTGACGGCCTGGACCCGGCCGGGTCGCGTCCTGCGCCTCGCACTGGCCGCGGGCTTCGTCGTGTTCCTCGCGGTGGCGGTGCTGGGGCTCGCGCAGGGCGCGATGCTCGAGTACCCGCGGGCCTGGGCGGGCAGCCTGATCCTTGCCGTGGAGGCTGGTCTCACCGTGTCGCTCGGCCTCACGCTGGCCGGCCTGTTCCTCGCCGGCCCCGAGATCCCTCGCGGGGGGCCGCGCACATGAGTCTGGGTCTCTTCTACGCCCTGGTCGGTGGCGGCCTGTTCGCGCTCGGCCTGGCCGGTCTGATCCTGCAGCCCCGGCTGCTCGGCAAGATCCTGGCCTTCAACATCCTCGGCAGTGGCGCCTTCCTCGTCCTGGTGGGGCTCGCCCAGCGCGGCGGCACGCCGGACCCGGTGCCCCAGGCCATGGTGCTCACTGGCATCGTCGTGGCCGTGGCCGCCACCGCCCTGGCGCTGGCCCTGACACGCCGGCTGGCGGACCTCTCGGGTGCGGCGGTGCTGCCGGAGGACGATGCCAGGGCACCGGCGAACCCAAGGGGGCCGGATGGCGATTGAGTCGGTCGCGCCGCTCCCCTGGCTCGTCCTGCTGCCACTCGCCTGGGCGACCCTGAGCTTCCTGCTGGGGCCGTCGCGCGGGGCGGGAATCGCCATCGTCGGCCTCCTGCTCCAGGCCGGGCTCGTGCTGCTGCTCGCCTGGCAGCTCACGACGATGGGTACGCAGCACCATGCGGTCGGCGGCTGGGGCGCGCCGCTGGGCATCGACCTGGTGGCCGACGGGCTGTCAGTGGTCATGCTGCTGATGACCGCGGCCGTGGCCCTGCCGGTGGCGATCTATGCCCGCGCCTGGTTCGTCGCCAAACCGGCCGGCGCCGCCTGGTTCTGGCCGCTCTCGGGGTTTCTCGTCGCGGCCCTCAATGGTCTGTTTCTCTCCGCCGACCTGTTCAACATCTACGTGACTCTTGAACTGCTGGGTCTGGCGGCCGTCGGCCTAACCGCGGCCACCGGCGAGCGTCGGGCCGTGGCCGCGGCCATGCGCTACCTGCTGGCCACGCTGCTCGGTTCCGGGGCGTATCTCATGGGCGTGGCGCTTGTCTATGGCACCTACGGCAGCGTCTCGCTGGCGGTGCTCGGCGGGCTCGTCGAGTCCCTGCCGGTCGTGATGCTGGCCGCCGGCCTCATGGTGGCCGGCATGCTGCTCAAGACCGCACTGTTTCCCCTGCATTTCTGGCTGCCGCCGGCGCACGGGGGCGCGGCCACGCCGGTCTCGGCGCTGCTCTCGGCACTGGTGATCAAGGCCTCCTTCTACCTGGCGCTCCGGCTGTGGTTCGGCGTATTCGAGCCACTCGCCGCGGTGTCGGCCGCCCAGGTCCTCGGCGCGCTGGGCGCGGCGGCCGTGTTCTGGGGGTCGGTGCAGGCGCTGCTGCAGGCGCGCCTGAAGATGCTGGTGGCCTATTCCACGGTGGCGCAGGTCGGCTACCTGTTCCTCGTCTTCCCGCTGGCCACGGGCACTCCCGCCGAGGCGGCGGCCGGCGCCTGGCAGGGCGGGGTGCTGCAGGCCGTGGCCCATGCGCTGGCCAAGGCCGCGATGTTCGCTGCGGCCGGCGCCATGATCCTGGGTGCCGGCAGTGATCGCATCGACCGGCTGGGCGGCGTGGGGGCGCGCCTGCCGCTCGCCCTGTTCGCCTTCGGTCTGGCCGGGATCGTGCTCATGGGTCTGCCACCCACCGGCGGCTTTGCCACCAAGTGGCTGTTGCTCATGGCGGCACTCGAGACTGGCCAGTGGTGGTGGGCCGCGGTGCTGGTCGGCGGCGGCCTGCTGGCGGCGGCCTACGTCTTCCGTGTCCTGCTCGCCGCCTTCGCCCCGGTGCCGGAGCAGGGTCGGGTGACCGGGGTGGCCCGCAGCCTGGAGTGGACGGCCTTCGCGCTGGCCACGGCCGGCGTACTGCTGGGTCTGTTCGCCGCCCATGTGGTGACGCTGCTGGATGTGGGGGCATGACATGATCCTGGACAGCCTGCTGCCGCCGCTGGTGGTGCTGAGTTCTTTCCTGCCGGGGCTGGTCATCTTCTTCCTCGACGAGTCCCGGGTGCGCCTGCGCACGACCCTCAACCTCGTGGGCGCGGTGACCAAGCTCCTGCTGATTGCCTACATGCTCTGGGGGGTGTTCCACCAGCAGGACTTCGTGTTCCGGCACACGGTGCTGCCCGGCTTCGACCTGGTGCTCAACGCCGATGCCCTGGCCATGCTGTTCGTCACCCTCTCGGCGGTGCTGTGGTTCTTCACCACGCTCTACGCCATCGGCTACCTGGAGGGGGCACCACACCGCAGCCGCTTCTTTGGTTTCTTCAGCCTCTGCGTCACCGCCACCGTGGGCGTGGCCATGGCCGGCAATCTCTTCACCTTCTTCATCTTCTACGAACTGCTGACGCTGGCCACCTATCCGCTGGTGGTGCACCGCGGCACCCCCGAGGCCCTGCGCGCCGGGCAGCGCTACCTCGCCTACACGCTGGGTGGCGGGGCCATCCTGCTCGTCGGCATCATCTGGCTCTATACGCTCGCCGGTAGCGTGGACTTCGTGCACGGGGGCAGCCTGGCCGCACTCGGTTCCGCGCACGCGGCCGAGCTGCGCTGGATCTTCCTGCTGCTCATTGCGGGGGTGGGTGTGAAGGCCGCACTGGTGCCCCTGCACGGCTGGCTGCCGCAGGCCATGGTGGCGCCCGCGCCGGTCTCGGCACTGCTGCACGCCGTGGCCGTGGTCAAGGCCGGCGCCTTCGGCATTGTGCGCGTGGTGTACGAGGTCTACGGCGTCACCTTCGCGCAGGTACTCGGCGTGCTCACGCCGCTGTCCTGGGTGGCCAGCGCGACCATCCTCTGGGGCTCGCTGCGCGCCCTGGCGCAGGACGACCTCAAGCGGCGGCTGGCGTATTCCACGGTGAGCCAGGTCTCCTACATCGTGCTCGGGGTGACCCTGTTCGGGCCGGTGGGCACCGTCGGCGGGGTGGTGCACCTGGTGCACCAGGGCATCATGAAGATCACGCTGTTCTTCTGCGCCGGCAACTATGCCGAGACCCTGGGCATCCACCGGGTCAGCCAGATGGACGGGGTGGGGCGGCGCATGCCCTGGACCACGGCCGCCTTCACCCTGGCGGCCTTCGGCATGATCGGGTTGCCGCCGCTGGCCGGCTTTGTCAGCAAGTGGTACCTGGGCCTCGGTGCACTGGAAGCCGGCATGGATTGGGTGATCGGTGTGCTGATGCTCTCGAGCCTGCTCAATGCGGCCTATTTCCTGCCCATCGTCTACCGCGCCTGGTTCAAGCCGCAGGCGGGTGAGTGGCCACACGAGCACATCCTGGCGCGGGGGCGGCGCGAGACCGGCTGGCTGCTGCTCCTGCCGCCCGTGTTCACGGCCGCCGCCGCGCTGGCCGTGGGGCTCTTCGCGGCCATGCCCTTCAGCCCGCTGGACTGGGTGCAGCTCATCGCCGAGCGGGAGTACGCGCCATGAGCGGCCTGCTGATCGTCGCGTTGCTGGCGCCGCTGCTGCTCGCCGTGGTTGGCGGGTGGCGGCCGGCGGCACGGCTCGCCCCCTGGGCTCCGCTGCCGGCCCTGCTGCTGGCCGTGGCCGCACCTGACGACACGGTGCTGGAGCTGCCCTGGCTGCTGCTGGGTACCCAGTTGGGGCTGGACGAGACCGGCCGGGTGTTCCTGTTGCTCACCGCGCTGGTGTGGCTGCTGGCCGGCTGGTTTGCGCGCGGCTACCTCGCGGGTGATCCCCGACAGGTACGCTTTCGCGGGTATTTCCTGGTTACCCAGGCCGGCAACCTCGCACTGTGCCTGGCGCTGGATGCCGGGAGCTTCTACCTCGGCTTCTCGCTCATGACCTTTGCCGCCTACGGGCTGGTGGTGCACAGCGGCAGCACCGAGGCCCGCCGGGCGGGCACGATCTACCTGGTCATGGCGGTGCTCGGCGAGGCGGCGCTGCTGGCCGGCATCCTGCTGGCGGTACAGGCCGGGGGCGGTGGCGATCTGAATTTCGAGGCGCTGACCCGTCTCCCCCTGGGCCTGCCCGCGGTGACATTGCTGGTGCTGGGCTTTGGTGTGAAAGTGGGTCTGCCGCTGCTGCACATGTGGCTGCCGCTGGCCCATCCCGTGGCGCCCGTGCCGGCCAGCGCGGTGCTCTCGGGCGTGATGCTCAAGGCGGGTGTTCTGGGCTGGCTGCGCTTTCTCCCCTTGGGGACACAGGCGTTGCCGGAGGCAGGCACGGCACTGATGACCGCCGGACTGGTGGGCATGTTCTTCGGCGTGGTCGCGGGGCTGGCCCAGCGCGACCCCAAGGTGCTGCTGGCCTATTCGAGTATCAGCCAGATGGGCTTTCTCGCCCTTGCCGTGGGTGCGGGGATGGCCGCACCCACGGCCTGGCCCCAGCTATGGCCTGCCGTGGCGCTCTATGCCCTCCATCACGCCCTGGCCAAGAGCGCGCTCTTCCTGGGGGTGGGGGTGGTGGACCGGCGCGGTGCCCGCCCTCTGGTGCTGGTGGCCCTGGCCCTGCCGGCCCTGGCGCTGGCCGGGGCCCCGCTCACGGGCGGTGCGCTGGCCAAACTCGAACTGAAGACCGGACTGGCCAGTCTGTCCCCGCCCTGGCTCGACGTGATCGCGCTGTTGCTGCCACTGGCGGCCGTCGGTACGGCCCTGCTCATGCTGCGCCTGCTCGTCCTGGTGACCGGCCGGCCCGCCAGCGACGGCGAGCGGCGCGGGTTGTTGGTACCCTGGGCGGCGCTGCTGCTGGCGGGGCTTATCCTGCCGTGGTGGCTGGCGGGTGCGCCGGGCAAGGCCCTGGGACTCGGCGCCCTGGTCGACAGCAGCTGGCCGCTGGCCGCCGCCTTCGCGCTCTGGCTGTTGGCCCGCGCTTGGCGGGGGGGCTGGCCGGTGATCCCGCCGGGAGATGTCGTGGCGGTGCCCGAGCGCCTGCTGGTTCGACTGCTCGAGTCATGGCGCAGGTGGCAGCCGCCGGTGATTGCCGCGCGCTGGCGCGGTGTGGATGGCCAGCGCCTGCGCCAGTGGGAGCGGGTGCTGGGTGCCTGGCCACTGGCCGCCGCCCTTTGGCTCGTCCTGCTGATGGGCGGGATCCTGGCGATGCTGCGGGCCTGAGCGACGCCGTCTGCCTCCACCCGGTGGCGAACCGCGCCGTCGCTGGCATAATGCCCCGATGCCGAACAAGACTGAGCAGGACGGTGCCGCGATGAGGGCGGCGGACGAACACTGGATGCGCCACGCGCTGGTGCTGGCGGAGCGCGCCGAGGCGGCCGGGGAGGTGCCGGTGGGGGCGGTGCTGGTGAAGGACGGCGCGCTGCTGGCCGAGGGCTGGAACCAGCCCATCGGCCGGCACGACCCCACCGCGCATGCCGAGATCATGGCCCTGCGCGCGGGCGGGGAGGCCCTGGGTAACTACCGGCTGGTGGGTACGACCCTGTACGTGACGCTGGAGCCCTGTTCGATGTGCGTGGGGGCGATGGTCCATGCGCGGGTTGGACGGCTGGTGTTCGGCGCCCCCGACCCGAAGACCGGGGCGACCGGCGGCGCCATCGCGCTGCTGCAGTCACCCATCCACAATCACCGCATCGGGGTCACGGGCGGCGTGCTCGAGGCCGAATGTGCCGAAAGGCTCAGGGCATTCTTTCGTAATCGCCGGCAGGCGGGGCAGGGCGAGCAGGCAGGTTGAGGCGGGCGCCGCTAGAGGCTCAACGGCGCGATGCCGTAGACCGGGTCCATGGAGGCGGGTCGGCGCGTCGCATCCCCGTCGCTGGTCACCCAGACGAGGATGTCGTAGTAGCTGCGGATGTTCTGTACGTACTGCACCGGCTCGCGGCCACGGGCGTAGCCGAAGCGCGTGTACTGGTAGTAGGCCTTCTGGCTCAGGAGCGGCAGCCGCTCCATCACGTCGACCCACTTGTCCGGGTCACCGCCCTGGTGTTCGGTGATCTTGCGCGCATCTTCCAGATGCCCGAAGCCCACGTTGTAGGCGGCCAGGGCCAGCCAGGTGCGGTCCGGCTCCTGGATTCGGTCCGGCAGCTTGGCCTTCACGTGCATGAAGTAGTTCGCGCCACCCATGATGCTTTCTTCCGGGTCGAGGCGGTTCTTCACGTCCATTTGCCGCGCCGTGCGCTGGGTGAGCATCATCAGGCCGCGCACCCCGGTGGGTGAACGGGCCAGCGGGTTCCAGTGGGACTCCTGGTAGCCGATGGCGGCCAGCAGGCGCCAGTCGATGCCGTGCTCGTTCGCGGCCCTTTCGAACCAGTCACGGTACTCCGGCAGCCGCGTTTCGATGTGGCGCAGGTACACCCGCGTGCCTACGTAGTCCAGCCGCTCGGCATGGCCGTAGTGCCGCTCCAGGATCTGCTGGAGCCGGCCGTCGGCGCGGATCTGCTCGAAGAAGGCCACCGCCGCGTCATAAAGCGAGGTGTCCTCGTCCGGCGGGAAGGCCCAGGCCAGTTCCTCCGGTTCCGACACGTCGAAGGCCACTGTCAGCTCGGGATAGAAGCGCTGGTTCAGCATCACCTCGTTCGAGTCAGCCACCGTGTAGTCCATGAGACCCTGCCAGACCAGGTACAGCAGTTCCTCGCTTTCGGTGGTGCGGTGGGGGCGAATCTCGAAGCGCCCCGCCCCGGTCGCCAGCAGTTCCTCGTGGCTGCTGCCCGCCACCACGTCGATCACGGCATCGTCCAGGCTGTCGAAGGAGGCCGGCTGGGCCCGGCCGGAGCCGCTGCGGTAAACCAGTTGCTGAGTGATGGTCTGGTACGGGGGAGTAAACCGTACCCGCGCCGCGCGGGACTCGGTCACCGTCAGACCGGCCGCGGCAAAGTCCGCGTCCCCATGCTCGATGGCCGGGATGATGTCCGAAAAGCGCTGCGGCGTGATGAGCTTGAGCTCCACCCCCAGGTGCTCGGCAAAGGCCTTCGCCAGGTCGTACTCCGGCCCCGTCGGGCCCTCGGGGCCAACATAATAGGTGGTGGGCGAGTTGCGGGTCACGACGGTCAGGGTCCCCTTCTTCATCACCCTTTCCAGGTGCGAATGGGGGCTGGGGCCGAAAACCAGCAGGGTGCCGATCAGCAACAGGAAGAACAGCAAGAGCTCGAACCGTCGCCTGCGCCCGAATCGTGTCTGGGTTGGATACAAGGGCTTATGTCACGCAGCAGTTTTCGGTAGAATCCATTTTATCGCATAACGACCGGTTTGGCCGTCCGGCCAGACAAAACCTCTCGGAGAGGTGCCGGAGTGGTCGAACGGGCTCGACTCGAAATCGAGTGTCCCCTCGCGGGGACCGTGGGTTCGAATCCCACCCTCTCCGCCATATTTAACAAATAAGGGTCCCGTTTTTCGGGGCCCTTATTTGTTTTAATCCAAGGGTGGGGTTCGAACCCACGGAAATCGACAATCGGGATCGACCGCGAGGGCGTCAGCCCGAGTGACGGGGAGCGATAGCGACCCAATCCCACCCTCTCCGCCATATTTAACAAATAAGGGTCCCGTTTTTCGGGGCCCTTATTTGTTTGGTTCCTCTCGGGAATCGGTGCGAGGAGAAACGGCTGAATAGTTGAGAAGCATGAGTCCCATCAGGTACTTAGGAGTTGCGAAGCTGCCTAGGTACTTGAGAGGGGACCCATGCTTGTTG
>DSBO01000019.1 GCA_011046015.1 Thioalkalivibrio sp.
ATGTTCTCCACCATGGGCCGCACCGCTGCCCGCACGCTGGAGAGCAAGATCATCGCCGACCAGATGATGACCTGGTACGACAACCTCATCGGTAACATCCGCAACGGCGACGTGAAGACCCACAACCAGGAGCTGTGGGATCCCGCCACCTGGCACAAGAAGGAAAAGGTGCGCCGTGGCGTGGGCTTCATGGAGGCGCCGCGCGGTGCGCTGGCCCACTGGTCGGTGATCGAGGACGGCAAGCTCAGCAACTATCAGGCCGTGGTGCCCAGTACCTGGAATGCCGGGCCGCGCGATGCCGAGGGCCAGTTCGGGCCCTACGAGGCGGCGCTCATGGACAACCACCAGCTGCACGACCCGCACCAGCCGCTGGAGATCCTGCGCACCATCCACAGCTTCGATCCCTGTCTGGCCTGCGCCGTGCACATGGTGGACAAGAACGGCGAGGAGCTGGTGCAGGTCAAGGTCCGCTGAGCCCGATGCGAAAAACTCCCCGGCAGGATCGGGAGCAGGACGCAGGGAGCGAGTCCGCCGAGGACGCCGTCGGGCCGATCCGCGATGTGCTGGTAGCCGAACACGAGGCCGCCGAGACATTGCGTCGCTGCCATGAAGAGGCGCGACAGCTTCTTGAAGCCGGGCGAGCCCGCGCGCGCGCGATCGAGTTCGCGGCAGAGGCGCGCATCCATCGCATCCATCAGATACGTGAACGCCAAGTCGCAGCCCTGCACGCGCAGAGCGGTGTGAGCTGTCAGCTGTTGCGCGACCAGGCCAGCGACCCGGTTCGTGACGCGACGCTGGTGGAGGCGGCCGTGGCGACAGTGGTCGCACGGCTCTTCGAGGGCGCCGGCAACGACGGCAGCCAGGATCGGGATTGAGCATGTCATCAGTGACCGGCCTCGCACTCGCCCGCGCCAGTCATGGTCAGATCGACTACGCGCTGGCACGCATCCACCACCGGATTGCGCGCCTGCCCTCGGAGGCGGCCTGGGGCGTACTCGCGCCCGTGGCGGGCTACGCCCACTACCTGGATGCCGCACGCCCGACGCTCGAGTACTGGCTGCGGGGCCTGGGCCGCGAGGCCGATGTGCACGCGCTCGAGCAGGCCCTGCGCCTGCGCTTCGTGGAGGAGCTGGCACGCCTCGCCGGCTGGCTGCCGCCGGCCTTCGCGCCGCTGCTCCACTGGTGCGGGCACCTGCCCTATCTCGACTTCATCAGCTTTCTCCATCGGCGTGAATCCGCGCCGGCCTGGATGCATGACGACCCGCGGCTTGCCGCCTGGCTGGGAGAGACCGACGCGGATCTCGGCGCGCTGCAGCGCGACCTCGATGATCAATCCCTCGCGCGCGATGCCGGACGACACCGGGTGGTGCGCAACTGGCTCGACGGGTTTCGCCCGCGGTTGCCGGATGGGCTTTCGCCACTCGCGGAGGATGCCCGGTTCAATGCCTTGCTCACGGCGGTGCTCGAGGGCCATCCAGTGCACGAGGCCGGGATCTCAGCCGAGGCGCGTGTGCAGCCGCGCCTGCTGCGTGAGGCGCACCGTCACATGATGCAGGCCACGCTGGTGCCGGTTTATGTCCTGCTGGCGTACTGGGTGCTGCTGCGCCTGCGAGCGGAGCTCGCACCGCGCAATCTGGGCCTTGGGGTGTCTGCCTGATGCTGCGTCCGCAATCCACCCGCTGGATCGAGATCGTGCTGCCGCACGAGGCCTTCGCCAGCGCGCTGGACGTGCTCGCCGCCACCGGGCGGGTGGAGATCGAACCGGCCGGGGCGCATGGCACGCATCTCGTCAGCACGCGCGCACTGCTGGCCGGCACCGAGCGTTTCCGGCAACTCGAACGCGACCATCATCACTTCTGGCCCGAGCCGGAACCGCCGGTATCGCTCAGCCTGGCTGACCCGCTCGCCGCCATGCAGCAGGCCCTGGCCGCCGTCGAGCAGTGGCGACAGGAGGCGCACGAACTCATCAACACGCTGCATGAGCTGGACGACTCGCGGCGCGAGGCGCGCCTGTGGCAGGCGGTGCTGCTGGCGCTGGGCGAAGCGGGCGTGGCGCTCTCGGACGTGGAGGTCTCGGGCTCGCGGATCGACGCCATCCTCTGCTGCGGTGAGGGGCCGACCCTGCCGGCACATACGGGTATTCTGACCCTGCCCATCGATACGGCCATGCCCGCGCAGGGGGCGGCGTCAGCGGTGTCGCAATGCCATCTGCTGGTCGCGCGCGCCGGGACGCTGGATGCCTGGCGCCAGGGTGGGGAGGCCCGATGCCATGCCTGGCCCGACTGGCTGCGTGGCCGCGCCGAGCCGCTGGAGGTGGTGGAGACGCGCGTGGAGACGCTGGAGGCCGAACGCGCCGATGCGGTGCGGCGCATGCAACGGCTGGCCGACCGCCACGGGCTCGCGCGCAACCTCGGTGTACTCGCCCAGTGTGCCTGGGTGGCCGACCACCTGCGTTCGCTGGCGACCACGCGTCATCTCATCCGGCTCACCGGCTGGGCGGCGATGAGCGCCGAGGCCCTCGACGCGGAACTCGACCAGGCCGGGGTGACGGCCCTGGTGGTGGCGGCCGAGCCTCCGCGCGGGAAGGCGCCGCCACTCATGCTGCGCCACCGACGCTGGGTGCGCCCCTTCGAGACCTTCGTGCGCGCGCTGGGCATGCCGGCCGGGCAGGATGCCGATCCCACCGTGATCCTCGCGGTGGCGGTGCCGCTGCTCTTCGGCTACATGTTCGGCGACGTCGGCCACGGCCTGGTGTTCCTGCTGCTGGGGCTTGCGCTCATGCGGCGCTGGCCGCTGGCGCGCGTGCTGGTCTGGGCCGGGGCGTCGGCCATGGTCTTCGGTCTGCTCTACGGCAGCGTGTTCACCAACGAAACCCTGATCCCCGCACTCTGGCTGCATCCGTTGAACCATCCCGTCACCCTGCTGGCGGGTTCGCTCTCCATCGGCGTCGGCCTGCTGGGGCTGGGGCTCGTGCTCAATGCCCTGCAAGCCTGGTGGGACCGGGAGAACCGGCCGTTCGGCTGGCTCGTCGAGGGCGGCTTCATCGCCGTCTATGCCGGTATCGTCGGTGCGCCTTTCTTTCTGCCGGCGCTGTGGCTCGCCGGGGCAGGTCTCCTGGGCATGCAGCTCGCGGCCGGCCTCGGCGGGGGCGGGCGGGCCATGCTGCACCTGACCGGCGAGCTCATCGAGCGCCTGTTCCAACTGCTCATCAACACCCTGTCCTTCGTGCGTGTCGGCGCCTTCGCGCTGGCCCACGCGGGGCTGGCCTCGGCCGTGACGAGCCTGGCCGAGGCCAGCACGCTCGTCGGGGTCACGGCCCTGGTCCTGTTGCTCGGCAACCTGCTCATTCTTGCGCTCGAGGGGCTGGTGGTCTCCATTCAGACCACGCGCCTCATCCTGTTCGAGTTCTTCGTCCGTTTCCTCAAGGGGGGCGGTCGCCTGTTCAAGCCCATCCAGCCACCGCCGCATTATCAAGGAGTCCAGCGTGAATCGTCCTAGCCCCGCCCCGATGCTGTTGAAAGTCACGATCGCGATCGCGGTCTGCGCCACCCTGCTACTCGGCGCCACCCATGCCTTCGCTGCCGAGGCAGGTGGCGTCGCCCAGCTCATGGGCGATCCCGTCTGGCAGTGGGGCCTGATGGCCGCAGCGTTGTCCACGGGCCTGTCGGCCCTGGCAGCCGGTTTCGCCGTGGCGCGCGTGGGGTCGGCCGCGGTTGGCCTGATGGCAGAGAAGCCCGAGCTTTTTGGTCGCGCCCTGATCCTCGTCGGCCTGGCCGAGGGGATCGCCATCTACGGCCTGATCGTCTCCATCCTCATCCTCAACCGCCTGGTTTGAGGGGGATGGCGACGATCGGTTTCATCGGCGACGAGCTCACGGCGGCCGGCTTCCGGCTGGCCGGCGCCACGGTCGAGACGCCCGGGGAGGGGGAGTTCGCCGCCTGCTACGAGCGGCTGCGGGGGGACTGCGACGTGCTGATCCTCACCCAGTCCTTTGCCGCACGACTGGATGCTGCCCGCCGGGCACGGGACGCCGTGGCGCTCAGGCCGCTGCTGATCGTGATCGACGCCATCAACCACGACCCGAAGCACGATGCGGGAGCACCCGACATCGCCGTGGAGCTGCGGCGCTATCTCGGCATGCGCGAGGACACGCGGGCATGACCCGGCAACGCGACGCCAGTGCGCTCATCGCGCACATCCGCGCGAGCCAGGCGCAGGAATGCGAGCGTCTCGTCACCGAGGCGCGCGAGGCCGCGCACCGCCTGTTGCGCGAGGCGCGGCAGGCGGCCGGCCGCCGCGTGCGCGAGGCCGTGGCCGCGGAACGTGAGCGCATCGCCCGTGAGCAGGCGCTGGCGGCGGCGCGCGTGCACACGGCCGAGCGCGAGTGCGCGCAGCAGCGCCTGCAGGCGCTATTCGGCCAGGCGCTGTCGCGCCTGGAATCGGCATTGCTCGCACGCTGGGACGAACCCGGGCCGGCGGCACGATGGATCGAGTCTCTGGTCGCGCAGGCCGCCGGGGTGCTGCCCACGCGGGCGTGGACCCTCGTGCATGGCGATGCCTGCTGGGCCGCGCATCACGAGCAGGCCTGGGCGCGGGCCATCGGTTCCTGCGGGGCCACCACGGAAAAGATCGAAACGGTGCCGGCCCTGCGCGCCGGCCTGCGCATCCGCGCGCAGGGGGTGGTGCTGGACGCCACGCTGGACGCCCTGCTTGGCGACCGGCGTCTGCGCGAGGCCCTGCTGGATGCGCTGGACACCACGAACCCATCGGGCCCGACATGAGCGAAGCAGTCATCGAATACATCGGCGGCCCGCTGCTGCGGGCCCGCACGGAAGGCCCCTTCGGTCTCTACGAATCGGTCGCCATCGGCGAGGAGCGGCTGCTGGGCGAGGTGGTGCGCCTCGACGGCGACCACATCACCGTGCAGGTCTACGAGGACACCACCGGGCTGGCCCCGGGACGCCGGCTCGCCGGTACCGGCCGGCCACTCTCCATCCCGCTCGGGCCGGGTGTGCTGGGCGGCATGTACGACGGCCTGCTGCGCCCGCTGGACGGCTTCGATTCGCCCTTCATCCCGCGCGGCAGTTTTCGCGAGCGCGACCAGGCTTACCGCTTCACCCCGTCGGTCGCGGTGGGTGAGCGGCTCTCGCCCGGCGCCGTGCTGGGTGCGGCCGAGCGGGAAGGGGCGATGGATCAGCAGGTGCTGCTGCCACCGGACGTGGACGGCGAGGTGGTGGAGATCGCACCGGCGGGCGAGTACCGCGAGGCGGAAGTGATCTGTCGCATCGAGAACGCGCGCGGTGAGCGGCGCGAGGTGGCCGCGCGCCAGGACTGGCCGGTGCGCATCGCCCGCCCGCTGGCCCGTCGCCTGCCGGTGGACGAGCCGCTCATCACCGGCCAGCGCGTGATCGACTCGCTGTTCCCCGTGGGCCTGGGCGGCAAGGCGGCCGTGCCCGGGGGCTTTGGCACCGGCAAGACCGTGCTGCTGGAGACCCTGGCCCGCTGGTGCAGTGCCGATGTGATCATCTACGTGGGCTGCGGCGAACGCGGCAACGAACTCACCGGGATGCTGGAGGAGTTCCCGGGTCTCGTCGATCCGCGCAGCGGCCGCTCGCTGATGGAGCGCACGGTGATCATCGCCAACACCTCCAACATGCCGGTGGCCGCGCGCGAGGCGAGCATCTACACGGCCGTCACCCTGGCCGAGTACTACCGCGACCAGGGCCTGCACGTGGCGCTCATGGCCGATTCCACCAGCCGCTGGGCCGAGGCCCTGCGCGAGATCTCCGGGCGGCTCGGCGAGCTGCCGGGCGAGGCCGGCTATCCGGCCTACCTCAGCAGCCGGCTGGCCGACTTCTACGAGCGGGCGGCCAAGGGCGAGACGCTCGCGGGCAAGGTCGGCTCGGTCACGGTGATGGGCACGGTCTCGCCGCCGGCCGGCGACTTCTCCGAGCCGGTGACCAGTCACACCAAGCGCTACGTGCGCAGCTTCTGGGCGCTGGACGCCAGGCGCGCGCAGGCGCGCATGTACCCGGCCATCAACCCGCTGCAGTCCTATGCCGAGGAGACGTCGCGCCTGGCCGCCTGGTGGCAGGCGCGCGGCAACAGCGACTGGCCGCGGCTGCGCCGCGCGACGCTGGAACTGCTCGAGGAGCAGACGCGGCTCGAGCGCATGGCGCGCATCATCGGCAAGGACGCGCTGCCCTTCGGCCAGCAGATGCGCCTGCTGGCCGCCGAGCTCCTGAACGACGCCTTCCTGCGCCAGTCCGCCTTCTCCGAGAACGACCGCTACGCCTCGCCCGAGCGCCAGACCGTCATGCTGCGCCTGCTCATCCGCTTCGCCGATCTCGCCCAGCAGGCGGTGGCCCGGGGCGTCACGCCGGCCGAGATCACCGGCCTGCGCATCTACCGGCGCCTGCAGCGCATGGGCGAGGACCTGCCGCCGGACGACCTCGCGGCCTACCAGGCCCTGGGCGAGGACATGGAGCGCGAGCTGCAGGCGCTGGCCGAGGAGGTGACGGCATGAGTCACGGCATCACGTCCCTGCGCAGTCGCATTTACCTGGAGGGCGCGGCCGAACGCCTGGAAGGGCCGCTGCTGTTCCTGAAACGTCTGGCCGAGGTCACGCTCAACGAGGCAGTGTACGTGGAGGATGCCAGCGGGCGTCAGCGGCTCGGGCGCATCGCCAGCATCGACGAGGCGCACATGACCGTGGAGGTGCTGGAGGCCACGATGGGCCTCAACCTCGAAGAGATCCGCCTCAACCTCACCGGCCGGCCGCTGGAGTTCGGCGTCGGTCCCGGTCTGCTCGGGCGGATCTTCAACGGCGTGGGGGAGGTGATCGACGGCGGCCCGCCGGTGGCCGCGCGCCGGCAGCTCGCGATCGGCGGCCTGCCCGTCAATCCCGTGCAGCGTGAGACGCCGCGCGACTTCATCGAGACCGGTGTCTCCACCGTCGACATCATGAACAGCCTGGTGCGCGGGCAGAAGCTGCCGCTGTTCTCGGGCGGCGGCCTGCCGCACGACCGCCTGGCTGCGGACATTGCCGTCAACGCGCGGCTGCGACAGTCGGACGAGGACTTCGCCATCGTCTTCGTCGGCATCGGCCTGCCCTACGACAGCGCCGAGTACTTCCGCCACCGCCTGGAGGAGAGCGGGGCGCTGGAGCGCACCGTGCTGTTCCTGAACCTGGCCTCCGATTCCAGCACCCAGCGCCTGCTCACGCCGCGCTACGCGCTCACCGCCGCCGAGTACCTCGCCTTCGAGGAAGGCATGCACGTGCTGGTCATCATCACCGACATGACCAACTACTGCGAGGCCCTGCGCGAGGTCTCCTCCAGCCTCGGCGAGATCCCGAGCCGCAAGGGCTATCCCGGCTACATGTACTCCGACCTCGCCACCCTCTACGAGCGCGCCGGGCGCGTGCACGGGCGGGCGGGCACGCTCACCCAGCTGCCCATCCTCACCATGCCGGCCGACGACATCGGCCACCCCATCCCGGACCTCACCGGCTACATCACCGAGGGCCAGATCGTGCTCGACCGCGAGCTCGACCGTCAGGGCCTGTACCCTCCGGTGAAGGTGCTGCCGAGCCTCTCGCGCCTGATGAAGGACGGCACCGGCGGCGACTACACCCACCCCGATCACCCGGCGCTGGCCAACCAGCTCTATGCCGCCTACGCCCGCGCGCAGCAGGCGCGCCTGCTCGCCTCCGTGGTGGGCGACGACGGCCTGGCCGAGGAGGACCGGCAGTTCCTCGCCTTCGCCCGCCGCTTCGAGCACGACTACGTCGCCCAGGCTGAACGCCGCAGCCTGGAGGCGAGCATGGCGCTGGGCTGGGAACTGCTGCGCGAGCTGCCGCGCACCGCGCTCAATCGCCTGAGCGATGCGCAGATCGCGCAGTACATCGACGGGGAGGGCGGTTGATGAGCGACCTCATCCCGACCCGCTCGGCCCTGCTGGAGCTGCGCGACGAGCAGGGCGTGATGCGCGAGGGGCACGCCTTCCTCGACGAGAAGCGCGTGCTGCTCGCCAGCGAGATCGTCGTGCAGCTGCGGCACTACGAGGCCCAGCGTCGCGAGTACCTCGCCCATCGCGAGGATGCGGCCCTGGCGACCATGCATGCGGTGCAACGCCATGGTCTGGAAGGCCTGGCCGCCTACCCGGCCGCCGCCTCGGCGGGGGCGTTCAGGCAGCATCGCCGCAGTCTGCTCGGCGTGCCGCTTACCGAGGCGCGACTGGAGATCGACGAGGTCCGCCAGGCCAGCGCCGATCTCGCCACCCCCGAGGGCGAGCACTGCAAGACCACCTTTCGCATCCTGCTCGAAGACCTCGTCGCGCTTGCCGCCACCACCGCCAACCTCACGCGCCTGCTGCGCGAATACCAGCGTACCGAGCGGCGCGCCCGCGCGCTGGAGGACGTGATCATTCCCGAGCTCAGGGAGCGCATCAAGGCTATCGGCGACGTGCTCGAGGCCCAGGAGCTGGAAGAGGCCATCCGGGTGCGTAGCCGCAGGCGAGGCTGACAGGACGCTGTCCAGGGTCTATACATGTGCCCAACATGCAGATATGGACACGGCGTATCTACGATCCCTCCACCCCGCAGGACGGCCGGCGGGTCCTCGTCGACCGCCTCTGGCCGCGTGGTGTCGCCCGGGCCGATGCGCGGATCGACGCCTGGCTGAAGGGCATCGCCCCGTCCGACGGCCTACGCCGCTGGTACGGGCACGACCCTCAGCGCTGGGATGAATTTCGCCGGCGCTATGCCGCCGAGCTCGATCATGCCGGCGAGGCCCTGGATCAACTGCGCGACTGGACCGCACAGGGGCGCGTCACCCTCGTATACGCGGCGAGGGACGAACGCCGCAACAATGCCGTCGCCCTGCGCGAGTATCTCCAGCAAGGCGGGCGGGAAAGTTCGTGAGCTAAACTCGATTGTTTGCGTTCTGTCAACATCCGTTCAGCTAGGAACAGGGATAATCAAGTAACAAGTTGAAGGAACAGGCAGTCAATCCGTGCCTCGCCTGTTCCCGGTTGTTCCCCACTGCCACGGATCATAAGGAGAAATATCATGAGCATGAAGAAGAACGTACTCGGCGCCAGCGTCGCCCTGATACTCGGCGCAACCGTTGTCGCAGCCCCGGTGTGGGCGGGGATGGCCTCCACGGCACCCCAGGCGTCCCACGATCGCCCACTGATTCTCGCCCAGGCCGAGACCGAGGCGGAAGAGGCAGCGCGCGAGGCCGCCGAGGCGGAGGAACGTGTTCGCGACCAGCGCCAGGAACACAAGGGTAACAAGGGCACCAGCGCCGGCGAATACCGCGACAAGGCCAAGGGCCAGGGTCAGGCCGAAGACAAGGGCCAGGGCAAGAGCGACGAGCAGCAGGAACAGCAGCGCGAACGCAAGATGGAACAGGAACAGAAGGAGGCCGGCAAGGGCTCCGAGCAGGGCCAGGAGGCCCGTGAACAGCGCCGCAAGTGGTGGCGCTTCTGGGAGTGATCCAAAGGTAGTGCCCGATCAAGGCCCGGCCTCGCGAGGCCGGGCTTTTTTGTGGGCAGAGGCTATCGGGGCGTGTCCAGTGGGCTCAACACGGCCCGTCCGCCACGGTTCAGAACGTGCGTGTAGATCATGGTGGTCTTCACATCGGCATGACCAAGCAGCTCCTGCACGGTGCGGATGTCATAGCCATCCTCCAGCAGGTGCGTGGCAAACGAGTGCCGCATCACGTGTATGTTCACCCGCTTGTAAATGCCCGCCTCGCGCGTGGCCATGCGCAGGGCACGCTGTACATTCTTCTCATGCCAGTGATGACGTCGCTCGATCCCTGAGCGCGGATCGATAGAGCGCTTCGGGGCAGGAAATACGTATTGCCAGCGCCACTCCATGGCGGCATTCGGGTACTTGCGCTCGATAGCGTCGGGCAGGGCCACGGTGCCGAATCCCTCGGCCAGATCCCGCTCGTGTGCCTGCTTCACATCAACGAGATGCTCCTGAAGTTCGTCGGCCAGTGCATGTGGCAACATGGTCTGACGGTCCTTGTTGCCCTTGCCCGATCGAACGGTGATCTGGTTGTAACCAAAGTCGATGTCCTGCACGCGCAGACGCAACACCTCCATGCGCCGCATTCCCGTGCCATAAGCCAGGCGTACGATCAGGCCATTCACGCCATCGAGCCTGCTGAACAAGCGGCGGATTTCTTCGCGGGTGAGTACCACAGGAAGGCGTACGGGGCGCTTGGCGCGTACCACGTCCGAGAGCCAGGGTAGATCCAGTTCGAGCACGTGCTTGTAAAGGAACAGAATGGCCGAGAGTGCTTGATTTTGCGTCGAGGCCGACACCATGCTTCTCAACAGCCAGATGACTCAGGAAGGCCTCGACCTCGGATGCACCCATCGTCGAAGGATGGCGCTTGTCATGGAACAGGATGAATCGACGCACCCACTGCACATACGCATCCTCGGTGCGGATGCTGTAATGACGTACCCGGATCGCCTTCCTCAGACGGTCCAGCAGCTTCGGCTGGCCCATAGACACCTCCCTGTGTCCGGTTTCTCCTGGATTGTCCGGTTATTATTCACTATGTGGTTGATTTTTCAACCACTTCGCTGTTATGGGGCCCAATTGTCCGGTTTAAACCGGACATTTAGGTCCACTAATTGTAGTTAAATTAAAAAGGAGTTCAGGTGGAAAATTTAGATGCACTAATATTTGTTGACACAAATATCCTCCTGGATTTTTACCGGATCAGGCAGAGTGACATTAGTGTTGCCTATCTAAAGAGATTAGAAGACTGTAAAGACAGACTAATCGCTAGCTCTCAAGTGGAAATGGAATACAAAAAGAATCGGCAAAAAGCCATTCTTGAGTCATTGACTAAATATTCAACCCCAGACTGGGGGAAGCTAACACCACCAGCTCTGCTTGCAGATTCTCAAGCAGCTAAAACAATTGAGAAGAAAAAGAAGGAAATAATCACACAGCAGAAAAAAGTTAATGACAAAGTTGAAAAAGTTCTTCATAACCCATCTGGGAATGACCAAGTTTACCAGTCTTTGCAGCGAATATTTAAAAACGACTCGCCATACAATCTCACTCGTGAATTCAAATCGAGATTCACAATAAGGAACCTTGCGCGGAAGAGGTTTTCACTTGGATATCCACCAAGAAAGGATTCCGACACTTCAATTGGTGACGCTGTTAACTGGGAATGGATTATTGAATGCGCAAAAACAAGCGGGAAGGACATAGTTATTGTAACTCGGGATACTGACTATGGCGCAATATATAAAGGTCAATCGTATATAAACGATTGGCTTAATCAAGAATTCAAAGAACGCGTTAGTCGCAAAAGAAAACTGATCTTAACTGACAAACTATCAGTTGCACTTAAAGCTGTTGACGCAGTGGTGACCAAGGAAATGGAAGAAGCAGAACAGGAAATGCTTGATTTCATTGAGTGGCTAGACAAGCAAGTCGTAAACGATAGACAGGGGACGGTTCATGATGAATAGGCATTTAACAATTCGCTCGTGTGGGACGCTGCGCCGCGTTGCGGCTTGCGCCCCACAGCTTGGTCGTTAGAACGAAGAAAACAACGGGACGTTATAGATGCTTACCTTTAAAACTCAGTTTCCAATCAACGACTCGAAATCTGTCAATGATCTTTTTGAAACGGGGCGCATCTGGCTCGCAGGTAGCCCTCATTCGAGCCTCGCCAAGATAATGTCGGAGGCAGATGGCATAGACGACGAATGGTTCCGAGAAACAGACAATGAAAAGATTCGCTTTATAAAGAACGAAAACGGGGGGCAAGTGGGCGCGCTTCGCCATGAAAACATTGATTCCTCAGGGTTGCGCTGGGTAACAGAAGTTGCGTGCGCAAAGCACTTCGACTCTTTTTGGGTTTCCGTGCAACTAAGCGTAGATTCGGAATTGCCTGTCGAAAAAATAGACTATGGAAAGCGCCCGCATATATTAAAGACAATAATGAGCGAAATTGGCGGCGGAAAAGACGGCTCCCTTTTGGTGTCGGATAGGCCACTATACCTTGAAGAAGACCATGTGAGTCTGGCGGCGGATGTAATCACGGCGAACGCCGGGTGTTTGATGCCGGCTGTCTACGTGAGCGCTGACAATGACGGCAATAGTCGCGTAAATGCTGCGCAGCTTGCGCAGTGGCTATCTGGAATGGCGCATGTCTTGGTGGAACCAAGTCGAGGGTTTTCATTCGAGTTGGCACCCTTGGTGTACAGAGAAAATGCTTATGGCGGTGCTGTTGCTATTTATTGGCCTGATGGGATTGGTAAGTGGTTGTTCTTGCCTCAAGGCGAATTTTCTGATCCAAAAACTCTCCAAACTGCTATTGCTAAGAAGATTAGGAGCTCCCTCCTGTCGCAACGAACAAAAAAGGAGTGCACATGGGGCTATATCCTCGAACAGAAGTCAAAGAAACGGATTCAAGAACTTAGGGAGTCCGGTTCAGATAAAGTCGAAGACTATGTATCCGCGTTTGATATGGAGTTGGCAAGCAAAGACGAAGAGATCCAACGACTGGAGGCGGAAGTAAATCGCCTGAGATATGGACGTTACGAACAGGGCGATGTACGAAAGATACAAGGAAATAGCCTGGATCTTGCCACGTCTGAAGATGATCTTTACCAAGGCGAACGTCTTTCAATGGTAGTGGAATCTATAGCCGCGTCCCTAAATTCCGCTGAGCCGCACAGTCGTCGGCATCATGTGTTAAGTGACTTGGTGAATTTAAATACCCTTCCCAGTGAAAAAGAGACGATTCTAGATTTCCTAAAAGAATTGCTTCGCGCTTATCGGGAAATGGATTCCAGTACAAAATCAGAGTTGGAACGCCTTGGCTTCGTAATAAATGAAGATGGAAAGCACTACAAATTAATCTTCAGGGGTGAGGAGCGTTGCCCTTTTATTTTACCGAAAACCGGAAGCGATCATAGGGGTGGACTGAATTCCTTCTCGGATATCAAGAAAAGATTGTTCTAACAATCGGCTTCACCAGGACGCCAGACTCTTCGCTGCGCTACGAGCCTGTCGCCTGTGAGCCGTGACGTTAGTGATTAAGAATGGAGTGCCTCATTATGACCGGGCTTGCCCGTATGAATGTTGTTCTGCGAATAATCGACCTGGTGGCAATATTATTTCTCTCGGGCTGTGACATATTTACCGATACCGCGACTCGTCTTGCTTATGACATAGAATCCGCTGCTAAGAAGCTAAAGAGCCATGGAGACAGGTTTACCTTGTACCATGAAACTCCATCTAAACGAGGAGAATGCAGCGGTCCTTACACCGTCCAGTTAGATAAGGTAGGGGCGTTGGTTATCTGGTGCAAAAACGAAAATGATGAAGTTTTATCCAGCCATGGAACTTCTTACCACCGGCGCTTTGTTCAGACGCCCGAGACGTACTATCTGGATAAGGAAGCCGGGGATGCACTGGTTATTGAGCTGGAGCAGAAGGGAAGCAAGGCTGTAATCGTTAATGTCTATTGAGGCTGCTAAATTTGGCAGGAGTGATATGGCAATCTTTCAAGGCGCAATATTTCTGTTTTTTGGGCTAGGCTTGCTCATCATGGACTGGCAATCTCTGAAATCTGGCTGGCTTCCTTGTGGCCCCAAGGGACTGAAAGGGCGTTTGGAATTTACAAGGGATACTGAGCCGCTAGGCTATTGGCTAATGTTTGTTCTTTATGGTATTAGCGGAGTGTGGCTGGTGATTTTTTCACTGCGCTTGTTGGCAGGGGTGGTTGAGCCTCTGCCGTTGGGCTAGTGAACCCAATCATTGCATAAATTCGCGCCGTAAAATGGTCATGCGGCGGACTTCATGGCATCCAAATAATGCAACAACTCGGATTTTACAGCCGGATTCGCGCTCATGTTGAGCGTCAGTTGCCCCTGCGGCCGGGTCAGGCGGCCGGCGCGCTGGATCAGCTTGCGTCGCACGGTACCGAGTTG
>DSBO01000002.1 GCA_011046015.1 Thioalkalivibrio sp.
GACAACGTCAAGATGACGGTGTCGCTGATTGCGCCGATCGCGATGGAAGAAGGCCTGCGTTTCGCGATCCGCGAAGGCGGCCGTACCGTCGGCGCCGGCGTCGTGTCCAAGATTATCGAGTAAACGAGAATGGCAACGAAGACCCAAACTATTCGTATTCGCCTCAAGGCCTTCGATCATCGTCTGATCGATCGCTCGGCCGCCGAGATCGTCGAGACGGCAAAACGGACCGGTGCCCGCGTCAAGGGCCCGATCCCGCTGCCGACCAAGAAGGAGAAGTACACGGTGCTGATCTCCCCGCACGTCAACAAGGACGCCCGGGACCAGTATGAGATCCGCACCCACAAGCGCCTGATGGATATCGTCGATCCGACGGACAAGACCGTGGATGCCCTGATGAAGCTGGATCTGGCTGCGGGCGTCGACGTGCAAATAAAGCTTAACTAATTTTTTTAGTTCTGGCATAATTACCGGCTCTTTGCGGCCCGGTGTGGGTTTCCCCCTCGCCGGGCCGCGAAATTTAGAGATTTCAGGATTTTGTGCGTCCGGGCCGCCCGGGCGCCAGGAGTGAGGTAGCGTCATGGCAATCGGATTAGTCGGCCGAAAGGTTGGTATGACCCGCGTCTTTACCGAAGACGGCGTGTCCCAGCCGGTGTCGGTGATCGAAGTTGAGCCCAACCGCGTCGCGCAGCTGCGTACCGAGGAGCTCGACGGCTATCGTGCCCTGCAGGTGACGACGGGTAGCAAGAAGGCCTCCCGGGTCAACAAGCCGGTAGCGGGTCATTTTGCGAAGGCCGGCGTCGACGCCGGTCGCGGTCTCTGGGAATTCCGCCTGGAAGGCGAAGAGGGTGCGGATCTGGCAGTGGGTTCCGAGCTCAAGGTCGACCTGTTCGAGGCTGGCCAGAAGGTCGACGTCTCGGGCGTGACCAAGGGTAAGGGCTTCGCGGGCGCGATCAAGCGCCACAACTTCCGCGGCCAGGACAACACCCACGGCAACTCGCTGTCGCATCGCGCCCCGGGCTCGATCGGTCAGAACCAGACGCCGGGTCGCGTGTTCAAGGGCAAGAAGATGGCTGGCCACATGGGTAACGTTCGCAACACCGTGCAGAACCTCGAGGTTGTGCGCGTGGATGCCGAGCGCAACCTGATCCTGGTCAAGGGTGCCATTCCCGGTTCGAAGGGCGGCGACGTGATCGTGCGTCCCGCGGTCAAGACGAAGGGTTGATGGTCATGGAATTGCAGGTTCAAGGCAGTAACGCCAAGGCCACCGTCTCCGACGAGGTCTTCGGTAAGGAATTCAACGAGACGCTGGTCCACCAGGCGGTCGTGGCCTATATGGCTGGCGGTCGTGCGGGTACCAAGGCGCAGAAGACCCGCTCGGAAGTGCGTGGGGGCGGCGCCAAGCCGTTCCGCCAGAAGGGTACCGGCCGGGCGCGTGCGGGCACCATCCGCAGCCCGCTGTGGCGCACGGGTGGTACCACCTTCGCCGCCAGGCCGCGGGATTACAGCCAGAAGCTCAACAAGAAGATGTACCGTGCCGCGATGCGCGCCATCTTTTCCGAGCTGGCCCGCCAGGACCGTCTGGTCGTCGTCGAGAGCTTTGCTGTCGATAGCGCCAAGACCCGGGGCCTGGTGGAAAAACTGGGTGCGCTGTCGCTGGACAACGTGCTGATCGTGCCCGAGCAGGCCGATCAGAACCTGTACCTGGCCGCGCGTAACCTGCCGCACGTCGACGTCGTCGAGGTCGCCGGTATTGATCCGGTGAGCCTGATCGGGTTTGAGAAGGTCCTGATCACCGTGGCGGCACTCAAGCAGGTCGAGGAGTGGTTGGCATGAATCAGGAGCGAATCTTCCAGGTGCTGGTCGGGCCGCACGTGTCCGAAAAGGCCGCGATGGTCGCTGATGCCGCGCAGCAGCACGTGTTCAAGGTGTCCGTGGGCGCCAACAAGCTGGAAATCAAGCGCGCCGTCGAAAAGCTCTTCAACGTGAAGGTCACGGACGTTCGTGTCGTGAACATGAAGGGCAAGAACAAGCGCTTCGGTCAGATGCAGGGTCGCCGCAAGGACTGGAAAAAGGCCTACGTGACGCTGGCGGAAGGCCAGGACATCGATTTCACCGGCGCAGAATAAGGAACGGGTAGAGAATCATGGCTATCGTCAAGGCAAAACCGACTTCCGCGGGCCGCCGTCACGTCGTCAGCATCGTCGGCAAGGGGCTGCACAAGGGTGCCCCCCACCGCGCGCTGACCGAGAAGAAGACCAAGTCCGGCGGTCGTAACAACAACGGCCGGATCACGACGCGTCACGTGGGTGGCGGTCACAAGCAGCACTATCGCGTTGTCGACTTCAAGCGCAACAAGGACGGTATCCCGGCCAAGGTCGAGCGCCTGGAATATGATCCGAACCGCAGTGCGCATCTTGCGCTTCTGCTGTACGCGGACGGCGAACGCCGGTATATTATCGCGCCTCGCGGTGTCGAGGTGGGTGACAAGCTGCAGTCCGGTGTGGATGCCGCGATCAAGGCTGGTAACACCTTGCCGCTGCGCAACATTCCGGTCGGTACCGTGGTGCACTGCATCGAGATGAAGCCGCAGAAGGGCGCCCAGCTGGCGCGTTCCGCGGGTACCTCGGCGCAGCTGGTGGCGCGCGAAGGCGCCTACGCCACCCTGCGTCTGCGCTCCGGCGAGATGCGCAAGGTGCCGGTCGAGTGTCGCGCCACCGTGGGTGAAGTCGGTAACTCCGAGCACAACCTGCGCAAGCTCGGCAAGGCCGGTGCGAAACGCTGGCGCGGTGTGCGTCCGACCGTTCGCGGCGTCGCCATGAACCCGGTCGACCACCCGCATGGTGGTGGTGAAGGCCGTACCTCCGGTGGCCGTCATCCGGTCAGCCCGTGGGGCATGCCGACCAAGGGCGCCAAGACGCGTTCCAACAAGCGCACGGACAAGATGATCGTCCGTCGTCGCAACAAGAAGTAAGTGAGAGGATAGCCAAGTGCCGCGTTCACTCAGAAAGGGCCCGTTCGTTGATCTGCATCTGATCGACAAGGTGCAGAAGGCCATTGAAAGTAATGACAAGCGCCCGATCAAGACCTGGTCGCGCCGCTCGATGATTCTGCCGGAAATGGTGGGTCTGACGATTGCCGTGCATAACGGCCGCCAGCACGTGCCGGTTCTGGTCAGCGAAAACATGGTAGGCCACAAGCTCGGTGAGTTTGCAGCTACGCGTACCTACAAGGGCCACGCGGCCGACAAAAAGGCCAAGTAAAGAGGTTTGACGATGGAAGTTTCAGCTCGTCTGAAGTTTGCGCGGATCTCTCCGCAGAAGTGCCGCCTGGTCGCTGACCAGGTGCGTGGCATGCCGGTCGATCGTGCGCTGCAGGTTCTGGCGTTCAGCCCGAAGAAGGCTGCGCGCATCGTGAAGAAGGTGCTCGAGTCGGCGATTGCCAACGCCGAGCACAATGAAGGCGCCGACATCGATGAGCTGAAGGTTGCCAGGATTTACGTCGACGAGGGTCCGACGATGAAACGTATCCAGGCTCGCGCCAAGGGTCGTGCGAACCGGATCCTCAAACGCACCAGCCACATTACTGTGGCGGTTGGCGAGAAGTGACAAGGGGCTCGTAATGGGACAGAAAGTACATCCGACTGGCTTCCGCCTGGGCGTCGCGACCGATTGGACCTCCAAGTGGTACGCCGAAGGCAAGGACTACGCCGATTTCCTCTACCAGGACCTCGATATCCGTGAGTTCCTGAAGAAGAAGCTGGCCCAGGCCTCCGTGAGCCGTATCCAGATCGAGCGCCCGGCGCGCGCCTGCTTCATCACCATTCACACTGCCCGTCCGGGTATCGTGATTGGCAAGAAGGGCGAGGACATCGAAAACCTGCGCCGCGAAGTGGCTGCACGCCTGGGTCTTGATCTGAACAACGTGAAGATCAACATCGAAGAAATCCGCAAGCCGGAAATCGATGCCCAGCTGGTCGCCGAAAGTATCGCCAACCAGCTCGAGCGCCGCATCATGTTCCGTCGCGCCATGAAGCGCGCCGTGGGTAACGCCATGCGCCTGGGGGCGCTCGGTGTGAAGGTCAACGTGGCCGGTCGTCTTAATGGCGCGGAAATCGCCCGTACCGAATGGTACCGCGAAGGCCGCGTGCCGCTGCACACCCTGCGTGCCGACATCGACTATGGTTTCGCCGAGGCGAACACCACGTACGGCATCATCGGCGTGAAGGTTTGGGTCTTCAAGGGTGAGGTGTTCGATCTCGAAGCGAAGACCGAAACCGGCAAAGACAAGAAGACTGCTGCAAACTAAGGGGTTGAACCATGCTGCAGCCTAAGAGAACTAAGTTTCGCAAACAGATGAAGGGTCGTAACCGCGGCCTGGCCCAGGTTGGTAACAAGGTCAGCTTCGGTGAATACGGTCTGAAGGCGGTCGAGCGCGGTCGTATCACGGCCCGCCAGATCGAAGCGGCGCGTCGTGCGATGACCCGTCACATCAAGCGTGGCGGCAAGATCTGGATCCGCGTGTTCCCGGACAAGCCGATCAGCACCAAGCCGCTCGAAGTGCGTATGGGTAAGGGTAAGGGTAACGTGGAATACTGGGTTGCCCAGATCCAGCCCGGCCGCATGCTCTATGAAATGGAAGGTGTCTCCGAAGAAGTGGCACGCGAGGCCTTCCGGCTGGCAGCTGCGAAGCTGCCGCTGAAAACTGTAGTTGTCACTCGGACGGTGATGTGATGAAAGCGACCGAACTTCGTGAAAAGAGCGTTGACGAGCTCCAGGGTGAGCTCCTGAACAAGCTCGAGGACCAGTTCAAGCTGCGGATGCAGAAGGCCGTTGGCCAGCTGCAGGCTCCGAGCTCGATCAAGAGCGTGCGCCGCGATATCGCGCGCATCCGTACGGTCCTGAACGAAAAGAAACGTAACGGGTGATGGCTGTCATGAGTGAAGAAAGCAAACTTGAGCGCACCGTCACCGGGCGCGTGGTGTCCGACAAGATGGACAAGACGATCACCGTGCTCGTAGAGCGCCGTGTTCGCCATCCGCTGTACGGCAAGTATGTGCGTCGCTCCACCAAGCTGCACGCGCATGACGCCAACAACGAGTGCAAGACCGGTGATACGGTCATGGTCCGCGAGTGTCGTCCGATGTCCAAAACCAAGACCTGGTCTCTGGTTAAGGTCGTCGAGCGCGCGAGCGAGTAATAAGGTTTTAACGAACAGATAAGCGGAACAGCGCCATGATTCAGATGCAAACCGTTTTGGATGTGGCCGACAACAGTGGTGCACGCAGGATTCAGTGCATCAAGGTGTTGGGTGGCTCGCATCGCCGCTACGCCGGTATTGGCGACATTATCAAGGTGAGCGTCAAGGACGCGATCCCGCGCGGCAAGGTGAAGAAGGGTGAAGTGTACAATGCGGTCGTCGTTCGCACCGCCAAGGGCGTGCGCCGCCCGGATGGTTCGCTGATCCGCTTTGACGGCAACGCCGCCGTCCTGCTCAACAACAAGCTTGAGCCGATCGGCACCCGTATCTTCGGCCCGGTGACGCGCGAACTGCGTACCGAGCGTTTCATGAAGATCATTTCTCTTGCGCCTGAAGTGCTGTAAGGGCGGGGGTGAAGCATGAACAGAATTCGTAAAGGTGACGAAGTCGTCATTATCGCGGGCAAGGACAAGGGCCGTCGTGGTACCGTCCAGCGCGTGCTGAAGGATGACAAGATCGTCGTACAGGGCGTCAACATGGTCAAGAAGCACCAGAAGCCGAATCCGGCCCAGGGTGTCTCCGGTGGCATTATCGAGAAGGAAATGCCGCTGAACCTGTCCAACGTGATGCTGTACAATCCCGCCACCGGCAAGGGTGATCGCGTGGGTTTCAAGATTCTGGAGGACGGCCGCAAGGTCCGTTACTTCAAGTCCAACGAAGAAGTACTGGACGCATAAGGGTAAACGGCAATGGCACGACTCAAAGAACATTATCGTGATACCGTGGTGGGTCAGCTCAAGGAGCAGTTCGCTTACAAGAGCGTGATGGAAGTGCCGCGTATCACCAAGATCACGCTGAACATGGGCCTGGGTGAGGCGGTCGCCGACAAGAAGGTCGTCGACCACGCCGTGGGTGACATGGAGAAGATCGCGGGTCAGAAGGCCGTGGTCACGCTGGCGCGCAAGTCCGTGGCGGGCTTCAAGATCCGTGACGGCTGGCCGATCGGCTGCAAGGTGACCCTGCGCAGTGATCGCATGTATGAATTCCTGGATCGCCTGATCAACATCGCGATCCCGCGTGTTCGCGATTTCCGTGGGCTGAATGGCAAGTCCTTCGACGGCCGTGGCAACTACAGCATGGGCGTGAAGGAACAGATCATCTTCCCGGAAATCGATTACGACAAGATCGATGCGGTGCGTGGCATGGATATCACCATCACCACCACTGCCAAAACGGATGAGGAAGCCCGGGCCCTGCTCAAGGCTTTCAACTTCCCGTTCAAGAACTGAGGTTAGGCGAATGGCAAAGACTTCTATGATGCAGCGCGAACTCAAGCGCACCAAGTTGGTGGCGAAGTATGCCGCCAAGCGTGCCGAGCTCAAGGCAATCATCAAGGATCCGAGCGTTGACTTCGAGCAGCGCATGGAGGCCGTCGCCCAGCTGCAGAAACTGCCGCGCGATGCGAGCCCGACCCGTCAGCGTAACCGCTGTAACCTGACGGGCCGTCCGCACGGCTACTATCGCAAGTTCGGTCTTGGCCGTAACAAGCTCCGCGAAGCCGCCATGCGCGGTGACGTGCCGGGCCTGGTCAAGTCCAGCTGGTAAACATTCTTTAAGAGGATATCGATACAATGAGTATGTCTGATCCGGTCGCCGACATGCTGACCCGCATCCGTAACGGTCAGCAGGCCGGCAAGGTCCAGGTTTCCATGCCGGCGTCCAGCCTGAAGGCTGCCATCGCGCAGGTCATGAAGGACGAAGGCTACATCGAGGGCTTCAAGGTTGAAGAGGCGGAAGCCAACAAGCGCAACCTCTTGGTCTCGCTGAAGTACTACAATGGCAAGCCGGTTATCGCCAAGCTGAAGCGTGTCAGCCGTCCGGGCCTGCGCGTGTTCCGTGGCAAGAACGAAATCCCGACCGTCCTCGGCGGGCTGGGTGTCGCCATTGTCTCCACGTCCAAAGGTGTCATGAGCGATCGCGCCGCCCGCGAAGCGGGTCACGGCGGCGAAGTGCTCTGCACGGTCGAGTAAGGGGTGAGCGATGTCTCGCGTAGCTAAGAAGCCGATTGAACTGCCGTCCGGCGTTGATGTGAACGTCAACGGTCAGGTGTTGTCGATCAAGGGTCCGAAGGGCCAGTTCGAATACCGCATCCATGACGACGTGGAAGTGCAGAAGGACGACAAGGTCCTGAACTTTGCCCCCCGTGGTGGCAATGGTGCCTTCTACGCCATGGCCGGTACCATGCGTGCCGTGGTGAACAACATGGTCACTGGCGTTAGCCAGGGCTTTGAGCGCAAGCTCGAGCTGGTCGGCGTGGGTTATCGTGCCCAGGCCCAGGGCAAGGTGCTGAACCTGGCGCTGGGTTACTCGCACCCGATCAACTACGAGGTGCCGGAGGGTATTACCATCGAGACCCCGAGCCAGACCGAAGTGGTCGTGAAGGGTGCCGACAAGCAGGTGGTGGGTCAGGTGGCCGCCGAAATCCGTGGTTTCCGTCCGCCGGAGCCTTACAAAGGTAAGGGTGTCAAGTACGCGGGTGAGCAGATCATCCGCAAGGAAGCCAAGAAGAAGTAAGGGTCTGAAGCGATGGAAAAGAAAGCTACTCGTTTGCGCCGCGCCCGCAAGGCCCGTGCCAAGATTCGTGAGCTGGGTCAGCACCGCCTTTGCGTGTTCCGGACCCCGCGTCACATCTATGCCCAGGTGATCGCGCCCAACGGCTCCGAAATCGTGGCCGCCGCGTCCACCGTCGAGGCGGATGTGAAAAAGGGCCTGAAGGCGACCGGCAACTGTGACGCCGCTACGGCGGTAGGCAAGCTGATTGCGGAACGCGCCAAGGCCAAGGGCGTCTCGGCGGTGGCCTTTGACCGGTCGGGGTTCAAGTACCACGGCCGCCTCAAGGCGCTGGCTGATGCTGCCCGCGAAAGCGGCCTGGAATTCTAAAGGGTTAGACCAATGGCAAATTTCGATAATTCGTCCAATACCGACGGCCTGCAGGAAAAGCTGGTCGCCGTCAACCGAGTCGCCAAGGTTGTCAAGGGTGGCCGCCAGTTCGGCTTCACCGCCCTGGCGGTGGTTGGCGACGGCAACGGCAAGGTCGGCTTCGGTTACGGCAAGGCGCGTGAAGTGCCGGTGGCCATCCAGAAGGCGATGGAGAAGGCGCGCAAGAACATGTGCACCGTGTCGCTGAAGGAAGGTACCCTGCAGTTCCCCATCACGCATCGTCACGGTGCGGCGAAGGTGTTCATGCAGCCGGCCTCCGAAGGTACCGGTATCATCGCCGGTGGTGCCATGCGCGCCGTGTTCGAGGTTGCCGGGGTGCGCAACGTGCTGGCCAAGTGCATCGGCTCGCGTAACCCGATGAACGTGGTCCGCGCCACCATTGGTGGCCTTGCCGCCATGGCGTCGCCGGAAAGCATCGCTGCCAAGCGCGGCAAGAAAGTCGAAGAGATTACGGGTTAAGGTCATGGCGAACGCGAGCAAGGTCAAGGTTACCCTGGTCCGCAGCCTGAATGGTCGTCTCAAGAACCATCAGGCCTGCGCGCGCGGTCTGGGTCTGCGCCGCATGCACCACACTGTGGAAGTGCTGGACACCCCGGAAAACCGCGGGATGATTAACAAGATCTCGTACATGCTGAAGATTGAGGAAGCCTAAGATGCGCCTGAATACCATCAAGGCTGCTCCGGGCAGCCGCCCCAACGGCAAGCGCCTGGGTCGTGGCATCGGTTCCGGTCTGGGCAAGACCGGTGGCCGTGGTCACAAGGGTCAGAAGTCGCGTTCCGGCGGTTTCCACAAGGTCGGCTTCGAAGGCGGCCAGATGCCGCTGCAGCGCCGACTGCCAAAGATCGGGTTCACCTCGCGTACCTCCGCCACCCGTGCGGAAGTGCGCCTGAACGAACTCGCCAAGATCGACGCGGCGGTCATCGATCTGGACGCCCTGAAGGCGGCCCACATCGTGCCGGCGCAGACCGAGAAGGCCAAGGTGATCCTTTCCGGCAACCTGGAGAAGGCCGTGACCGTCAAGGGTCTGGGCGTGACCAAGGGTGCACGGGCGGCGATCGAGGCGGCCGGCGGCAAGGTCGAGGACTAAGTGGCAGTCAAAGGCGCGAACGCCGCGGCCCTCGGTGGCCTCGGCAAGGTGAAGGAGCTTCGTCAGCGGCTCGTTTTCGTGCTGCTGGCGCTGGTGGTCTACCGTATCGGTACCTTCGTGCCGATCCCCGGTATTGAGCCGGACGCGCTGGCGCAGTTCTTCACCCAGAACAGCGGCACCTTCCTGGACCTCGCCAACATGTTCACGGGTGGGGCGCTGGAGCGCTTCTCGGTCATGGCGCTGGGCATCATGCCGTACATTTCGGCGGCGATTGTCATGCAGCTCATGACACACGTGGTGCCGTCGCTGGAGCAGCTGCGCAAGGAAGGCGAGCGCGGCAAGCGCAAGATCACGCAGTACACGCGCTACGGCACCGTGGCCCTGGCGCTGTTCCAGGCGATCGGTATTTCGTTCGCGCTGGATGGACAGGGTGTCGACCTCGGCCACGTGCAGGGGCAGACCAACTGGGCGTTCGTCTTCACCACGACGATCACTCTGGTCACTGGCACCATGTTCCTGATGTGGCTGGGTGAGCAGATAACCGAGCGCGGGGTGGGCAACGGTATCTCGCTGATCATCTTCGCAGGTATCGTGGCGGGCCTGCCGGCGGCCTTCGCGGGCACGCTGGAACTGGCCAGCACGGGCCAGCTGTCGATCCCGGTGGTGCTGCTGCTGGTGGCCCTGGCCCTGGCGGTGACGGCCTTCGTGGTCTTCGCCGAGCGTGGCCAGCGGCGGATCACGGTGAACTATGCCAAGCGCCAGCAGGGCCGCAAGCTGTACGCGGCCCAGTCGAGCCACCTGCCGCTCAAGCTCAACATGGCCGGGGTGATTCCGCCGATCTTCGCATCGAGTATCATCCTGTTCCCGGCCACGCTGGGTAGCTGGTTCGGGCGCACCGAGGGCATGGGCTGGCTGGCCGATATCGCCGGCACCCTGTCGCCGGGGCAGCCGATCTACGTCGCAGCCTACGCGGCGGCGATCATATTTTTCTGCTTTTTCTACACGGCCATTGTGTTCAATGCCCGTGAGACCGCGGACAACCTGAAGAAGTCCGGCGCCTTCATCCCCGGGATCCGTCCCGGCGAGCAGACGGCCCGGTACATTGACGGCGTGATGTCGCGACTGACCACCGTGGGTGCGATCTACATCACCGTGGTGTGTCTGCTGCCGGAATTCCTGATTCTGGCCTGGAACGTGCCGTTCTACTTCGGCGGTACGTCCCTGCTGATTATTGTTGTGGTGGTCATGGATTTCATGGCCCAGGTGCAGGCCCATCTGATGTCCCATCAGTATGAGGGCCTGATGAAAAAAGCGAATCTGAAAGGTTATGGCAAGACCGGTTTGTTGCGGTAATGCCGAGTAAGCATCGAGGATAGAACGATGAAAGTACGTGCTTCCGTCAAGAAGATCTGCCGCAATTGCAAGGTGGTGCGCCGTAACGGTGTGGTTCGCGTGATCTGCAAGGATCCGCGCCACAAGCAGCGTCAGGGCTAACTTGGTTGAATTAGGGCGAAAAGGCGGCTAGAATTGCCGGCTTTTCCGCCGTTTCGTGGAGATATTTTCGAATGGCTCGTATTGCAGGAATCAACATCCCTGTGCAGAAGCATACCGTGATCGCCCTCCAGGCAATCTACGGTATCGGTAGCACGCGCGCGCAGGCGATCTGCGCCGCCACCGGCATCGACCCCGCCGTCAAGGTCAAGGACCTGAGCGATGGTGAGGTGGAGCAGCTGCGTGAGGAAGTCGCCAAGTACACGGTCGAGGGTGACCTGCGCCGCGACATCTCCATGAACATCAAGCGTCTCATGGACCTCGGTTGCTACCGCGGCCTGCGCCACCGTCGCGGCCTGCCCGTGCGCGGCCAGCGTACCAAGACCAACGCGCGTACCCGTAAGGGCCCGCGTCGTCCGATTCGTAAGTAATTGTACTGACAGGATTTAGAGGCTTATGGCTAAGGCCCCGACTCGCACGCGCAAGAAAGTCAAAAAGGTCGTCACCGACGGCATTGCGCACATTCACGCAAGCTTCAATAACACGATCATCACGATCACGGACCGCCAGGGTAACGCCCTGTCCTGGGCCACCTCGGGTGGTTCGGGCTTCCGTGGCTCGCGCAAGAGCACGCCGTTCGCTGCCCAGGTGGCCGCGGAGCGTGCCGGCACTGCCGCTCAGGACTACGGTCTGAAGAACCTGGAAGTGCGCGTGAAGGGCCCGGGTCCGGGTCGTGAGTCTGCGGTCCGCGCGCTGAACAACTGCGGTTACAAGATCCAGAGCATCACTGATGTGACGCCGATCCCGCATAACGGCTGCCGTCCGCCGAAAAAGCGCCGCGTCTAAGGTTGGGAGAGATTCAAGATGGCTAGGTATATTGGTCCCAAGTGTAAGCTGAGTCGTCGTGAGGGTACGGATCTCTTCCTGAAGAGCCGCGCCCGCTCGTTCGAATCCAAGTGCAAGGCTGAAAAGGCCCCCGGTCAGCACGGCGATCGCCGTACGCGTCTGTCCGACTACGGCCTGCAGCTGCGCGAGAAGCAGAAGCTGCGCCGTATCTATGGCGTGCTGGAAAAGCAGTTCCGCAACTACTTCAAGGCGGCCGCCCAGATCAAGGGCTCCACCGGCGAGAACCTGCTGAAGCTGCTGGAATGCCGTCTCGACAACGTCGTGTACCGCATGGGCTTTGGTGCCACCCGCTCCGAGGCGCGTCAGCTGGTCAGCCACAAGGCGATCATGGTGAATGGACAGTCGGTGAACATCGCGTCCTACCAGGTCAAGGCCGGTGACACCGTGTCCGTGCGCGAGAAGTCGAAGAAGCAGGTCCGTATCCAGGATTCCCTGGCCATGGCCGAGCAGTTTGGCTTCCCCGAGTGGGTCGAAGTCGACACCAAGAAGATGGAAGGTGTCTTCAAGTCCGTACCCGAGCGCTCCGACCTGCCTGCCGAGATCAACGAATCTCTGGTGGTCGAGCTGTACTCCAAGTAATCACGGATCAAGAGGTTTTCGATGCTGGCCAAAGATCTTCTCAAGCCGCGCAACATCGTTGTACAGGCTGATAACGAGCGTAATGCCAAGGTCGTCCTCGAGCCGCTTGAGCGCGGCTTCGGGCATACCCTGGGCAACGCCCTGCGCCGCATCCTCCTGTCTTCCATCCCCGGCTGTGCCGTGGTCGAAGCGGAGATCGAGGGCGTGCTCCACGAGTACACCTCGATCGAGGGTGTGCAGGAAGACGTGGTCGACATCCTGCTGAACCTCAAGGGTCTGGCGATCCGCATGCACAGCCGCGACGAGGCGACCGTGACCCTGAAGAAGAAGGGTCCGGGCGTGGTCACGGCCGCCGATATCGTGGGCGACCACGACGTCGAGATCGTCAACCCGGATCATGTCATCGCCCACCTGACCAAGGAAGGCGAGTTGAACATGACCCTGAAGGTCGCCAAGGGTCGCGGCTACGTGCCGGCTGCCAGCCGCCGTACCGGCGAGAGCGAGGACCGCCCGATCGGTCACCTGCTGCTGGACGCCAGCTTCAGCCCGATCTACCGCGTCTCCTACAAGGTCGAGGCGGCCCGCGTGGAACAGCGTACCGACCTGGACAAGCTCGTCATCGAGCTCGAGACCGACGGCACGGTGGACCCGGAGGAGGCCATCCGCATGGCGGCGACCATCCTCCAGCAGCAGCTGGCGGTGTTCGTCGACCTGCAGGGCACCGAAGCCGCCGAGCCGGAGTCGAAGGAATCCGAGATCGACCCGATCCTGCTGCGCCCGGTGGACGATCTGGAGCTGACGGTGCGTTCGGCCAACTGTCTCAAGGCCGAGAACATCTACTACATCGGTGACCTGATCCAGCGCACCGAGGTGGAGCTGCTGAAGACCCCGAACCTGGGCAAGAAGTCGCTCACTGAAATCAAGGACGTGCTGGCCTCGCACGGTCTGTCCCTGGGCATGCGCCTGGAGAACTGGCCGCCGGCAAGTCTGAAGGACGAAAAGCAGGCCTCCTGAGCGAGTCCTGGTCTTAACCGCACGATTTAGGAAACACAGCCATGCGTCACCGCAATTCGGGTAGAAAACTGAACCGCAACAGCAGCCATCGCAAAGCGACGCTGCAGGCACTGACCAACGCGCTGCTTCGTCACGAGGCCATCAAGACCACGCTGCCGAAGGCCAAGGAACTGCGCCGTGTGGCCGAGCCGCTCATCACCATGGCCAAGGAAGACAGCGTCCACAAGCGCCGTGTCGCCTTCTCGCGCCTGCGTGACAAGGAAGTGGTCGGCAAGCTGTTCGCCGAGCTGGGCCCGCGCTACGAGTCCCGTCCGGGTGGCTACCTGCGTATCCTCAAGTGCGGCTTCCGCGCCGGCGACAACGCCCCCATGGCGTACGTCGAGCTGGTCGATCGCCCCGAGCCGCAGGCCCAGGCCGCCGAGGCCGAGCAGGGCGAGTAAGCAACGCCGCACCTACGAAGAAGCCGGGCTATATGCCCGGCTTTTTTGTGCGCGTGATCCTGGCGTCGGCAGGAGCGGCGTCAGTCGCGATCATGGGCGTCACGCGGGCTGGCTCGTGGCTCAAGCCCGCTGTTCTCGCAGAGATTAAGGGAGAACCATGCCCTGGCGCTGCCCGCTGCCCGCTGCACCTGCAC
>DSBO01000088.1 GCA_011046015.1 Thioalkalivibrio sp.
AACTTGCGACTTGCGACTTGCGACTTGCGACTTGCGACTTGCGACTTGCGACTTGCGACTTGCGACTTGCGACTTGCGACTTGCGACTTGCGACTTGAAACTCACCCCGCCCACCGCCGAGCCATCTTCAGCGCGCCGTCGAGCTCACGTGCATAGGCGAATCCACCGCGCGTGGTGCGCACGCCGGCGCGACGGAGCTTGGCGATGATCCGCGGCTGCAGGCCGACGAAGATCAGGCCGATTCCGCGACGGCGCATCTGTGCCAGCATGGTCTCGATCGCGACCAGGCCCGTGGCATCGAGGCTGGTGACGTCCTGCATGTCGACGATGATGACCTTCACGCTGCTGTCGACGACGTGCAGCACATCCACGGCCTTTTCTGCAGCCCCGAAGAACAGTGGGCCGTTCATGTCGAACACCGCCACCGCGGGTGGCAGGTCCTCGGGACGACGCAGCTCGCGCTGCTCGATGCGCCGCGCCCCCGTGACCTGGGCCATGCGCCGGATGAAGAGCCCGGCCGCCAGACCGATGCCGACCGCCACGGCGACCACCATGTCGAACAGCACGGTGAGTCCGAAGCTCGTGAGCAGGACCGCCACATCACCGCCGGGCGCAGAGCGCAGGGTACGCACGAAGTGGCGGGCCTCGCTCATGTTCCAGGCGACGATGAACAACAAGGCAGCGAGTGCGGCCATCGGCACCATCCCCAACACGCCCGCCAGGCTCACCACCGCCACCAGTATGGTGAGTGAATGGAACACGGCCGCCAGCGGCGAGACAGCGCCACTGCGAATGCTGGTGGCGGTACGAGCGATCGCGGCCGTGGCGGTGATGCCGCCGAACAGCGGCGCGATCAGGTTACCAAGCCCCTGCCCCACCAGTTCGCTGTTGGGGTCGTGGCGGGTCTGGGTAACGCCGTCAGCCACGCTGGCACAGAGCAGCGACTCGATGGCGCCGAGCACGGCGATGGCAATGGCGGGCGCCAGCAACTCACGAATCAGTGTAAAACTGATGACCAGCGGCTCGCCGCCCGGCCCGGGCAGTTGCCAGGGCAGCACCAGCGCAGGCGGTACCGGGGGGATACCCGCCCCCTGGCGTTCTCCCACCACCCAGCTGAAGCTCGAGGCAATGGTGCTGACCGTGTGTGCATCGATGAACTGGTTGACGAGCCACCCCGCCAGCGCCGCAAGCACCAGCGCCACCAGAGGCCCCGGCAACGGCAGGCGAAGGCGTGCAGACAGGCGTGGCCAGGCCAGCAGCACCGCCAGCGTGAAGGCGCCGATGCCGAGCTCGGCCACCTGCAAGGAAGGCAGGGCCTCGACGATCAACCCGATGTTGTCGATAAAGTGCTCGCTCGACCCCGAAAGGCGCAGGCCGAGAAAGCCCGGCACCTGCAGGGTGGCGATGACCACGGCAATGCCCGCGGTGAAGCCGATGATCACGGGGTGTGGCACGTAGCGAATCAGCGCGCCCATGCGCGTCACCCCCAGCGCGACGAGGATCACACCGGCCATCAGCGTGGCCACCATCAAGCCGCCGACCCCGTACTGCTGCACGATCGGGAACAGGATGGCGACAAAGGCCGCCGTCGGCCCGCTGATGTTGTAACGCGAGCCGCCGGCCAGTGCGGTGACGATACCGGCGATGATCGCGGTGTACAGCCCATGCTGCGGCGGCACGCCAATGGCGATCGCCAGCGCCATGGAAAGGGGCAGGGCCACGATACCCACCGTCACGCCGGCCAGGACATCCCGCCGGAACTCGGCCGCACCATAGCCCGCGCGCCAGGCCGCGCGTATCCCGGCGCCAAACGCCGGCCAGTGCCTGAAAGGATTTCGGTACTGCAAGTGCTCGGTTCCTGAAAACGCCCCATCTCGCCCGATGGTGAGTTTGGAAAGCATAACAGGGCAACTCGACCCCCGGAAATGACCTGGAGCAACACCGGCGCAAGTCGGCGGTGGCAGCCTGTAGATGGAACGAAGCGAAACCCGGGGCGGCGTGTCGCCTGTCAGCGTTGGCCTCGACGTTTCTGGAAGGCATCATTTAGACGTGTGACAGGACACCAGACCCGGACTACGCAACTGCGCGCCCCTCCCGGGCAGAGTCCTCGACAATCCCTGACCCAGATCAAGCAGGCGCCCGACCGCCATCGACGCGCCACGATGCAAGCACTAGCTTAACCCATGAACACCCGGGCCTATGCCGCCCGGGACTCCGCCGGCCGGGGTACAGACGTTCACGACGACACGGGCCACCGACGGCAAGCGCACTCTGACAGGCAACTTCATGTTGCGAGAGGTGAACACATGGCGAAAAAGGGTGAGGACTTTGACTTCATGGCGGCCATCGAGGCCCATGTACGCTGGAAAGTGCGTCTCGAGGCCCACATCGCCGGCAACGGCACGGAGGAACTGAGCCCCGAGATCGTGGGGCGCGACGACCAGTGCGTGCTGGGCAAGTGGATCCATGGCAGCGGCGGGACGGCCTATGCATCCCACCCGGGTTTCGACGAGCTGCGGGAAACCCACGCGCAATTTCACCGGAACGCGGCCCGCATCATCGAGCTGGCCAACGCCGGCAACACCGAGCAGGCGATGGCCTCGCTCAACCAGGGCGAGTACGCGAGCTGTTCGGCGAAGGTCAAGTCCAAGCTCGCCCGGCTTTCGCCGGAGCTTGATTACGGCGAATAGGACACGGGCATGCGTGCGGCGCCGGCCTATTCGATGAAGACCCGGCCGTCGGCCTGACGCGGATGCTGCAGGCGGTCGTGGCTGTCGATGCCGGCGACGGCAGACGCGTCGCCCGTGTCCTGCGCACCGTGACAGCTCAGGCCGACCATCACGTGCTTACCATCGCCTGCATGACGATGCCCCTACCCGCGCCAGCACTGGAGGCCATCCCCGGCAGCATGAACCTGTATGCGTTTCACAACCGAGGCCGGCGAACCGCATGGCGCGAGGGGCATTACGTGAAGGCCAACAACCTCGCTTTTCATGCAGAAATTTGAGTGAGAACGTCACATACAGCAGACTTCGGGCAGGCCTAATCTGCCAGGAAACCGGAGACGCATCGCCCGCACTTTCGAGCCACGCGAGCCGGTTCCGAACGAGCCCATAGCCCGAGGACACGAACATGATCTTTCGCCAGTTGTACGAACCCGATTCCAGCACCTACACCTACCTGCTCGGCTGCCCGAAAACGCGGCAGGCCGTGCTGATCGACCCGGCCCTGGACACGGTCGAACGCGATCTGAAGGTACTCGAGGAACTCGACCTGACGCTCGCCTGGACAGTAGACACCCATCACCATGCCGACCACCTCACCGGCGCGAGCGTGCTGCGTAGCCGCACCGGCTGCAAGGTCGCCTATCCGGCGGTGGAGATGCCGGCGTGCGCCGATGTCGGCCTGAAGGAAGGCGAACCGCTGACGGTGGGTTCCATCACGCTGCACCCGCTGTTCACGCCCGGCCACACCTCGCATCATCACTGCTACCGCGTCGATACCGACGCGCACACGTTGCTCTTTACCGGCGATGCGCTGCTGATCGAGGCCTGCGGGCGTACCGATTTCCAGTCCGGCGATGCGCACACGCTGTATCACAGCGTGCACGACAAGCTGTTCAGCCTGCCGGACGACACCATCGTCTATCCCGGCCACGACTACGAGGGGCGCTACATCTCCACCATCGCGCAGGAAAAGAAGCGCAACCCGCGCCTCGGCGGCGACAAGAGTGAGGCCGAGTTCGTCGCCATCATGGACGGGCTCGACCTGCCCTACCCGCGCAAGATCGATTTCGCCGTGCCGGGTAACGAGCAGTGCGGCAAGTGCCCGGAGAATGTTCCGGCGGAATACCGCAAGCCCTGCGAGCTGCACGACCAGGGTTAGGCCCGCGTGCGCGAGGCCGGGCGAACGCCCGGCCTCCTATTCCTCGCAGCGATAGCCGAGCGCCGCCAGGCCTTCCTCGAGGTAGTCGGCCAGCAGCGGGTGTGCGATGAGATAACGCGCCGTTTCCGGCGTCGCCTGCTCGGCGGCCTCGGCGACCGCGCCCAGCCACTCGGTGGGGCCGAAGTCGTCGCGCCCCACCCACATGAGAGCGACCACCTCGTGCTGCTGGTCGGGCTCGAGGTCGTCGATGGTAGCGGCGAACTCCGCGAGGCAGGCGTCGTCGACATGATCTGCCAGCACCTGGCGCGCCCAGTCCTCGGCCGGACTGGTGGGCACCTCGGGGATGACCACCTCCTCCTTGGCGTGGAACTCGCGCGCCTTGGCGATGAGGAAGCAAACCGTTTCGGGATTGATATTCAACATGGACTGTCTCCTTCTGTCTCCCTGCGGGAAAACCACAGGCTGGAACGACACGGCGCCGAGATGACCTGAGACAGGTGTCCGGTCTGCCGCATCCTGCGAATGTTGCGGGCAGCCCACGTGCGCCCGGCGAGACAGCGCGACGCCGGGCACGATACCGCGTCGGCGTGATCAGACCTTGTGCTTCTTCAGCCACAACGCGTGGTGTTCGGAGCCGACCCGTAGCATCCGGGCTCCGCACGCGGGGCAGCGCTCGTCCTGGCAGGGCACCCCCTGGCGATGCGGGGTACGTGCCTCGCACTTGGGGCAGATGCACTCCCCGCCGGCACCCATGTCGTGCTTTCGTTGTCCCGAGGTCATGCGCTCCCTCCCCCGCAGGTGATGAACAGGACGAGTCGCGCTGGCCGCAACGGCCCTCGCACCCGTTATTCGTAGCGTAGCGCCTCGATGGGGCGAAGTCGCGCGGCCTTGCGCGCGGGGTGCATGCCAAAGAACACGCCAACCAGGACGGCAAAGGCAAAGGCGAGTGCCACCGACCAGGGCGTGATGCGGATGGAGAACTGCGAGACCTCGCCAAGCAGCAGGCCGCCGCCCACCCCGAGCAGGACCCCGATCACGCCGCCCGCCCCGCTCAGCACCAGTGATTCGAGCAGGAACTGCCAGAGGATGTCGCGACGACGCGCGCCCAGCGCCATGCGGATACCGATCTCGCGGGTGCGCTCGGTGACCGACACCAGCATGATGTTCATGATGCCGATGCCGCCAACCAGCAGCGAGACCGAGGCGATGGAGCCCAGCAGCCAGGTGAAGACCCGCGCGCTCTCGCTGGTGGCCGCGGCCAGCTCGGCGCGATTGTAGATGCGAAAGTCGTCCTCCTGCCCTGGCTGCAGGCGATGGCGCTGGCGCAGCACGCGGGCCACCTCGTCCTCCAGGCGGCTGGCCGCCGGTGCACCCGTGGTCTCGATCTCGATGCCGTGGATGTAGGTGATGCCGAGCAGCTTGCGCTGCACGGTGGTGAGCGGCATGACGATGCTGTCGTCCTGATCCGTGCCCCAGGCACTGGCGCCCTTGGGCGCCAGCACGCCGAGCACGCGGCAGGCCAGCCCCTTGACCAGGATGGTGTGCCCGACCGGGCTCACCACGCCGAACAGCTCACGCGCCACCGTGCGCCCGAGTACGCAGACGTGGTCGGCCGCCACGACGTGGCGCTCGCTCAGGAACTCGCCCTCCTCCAGCGTCCAGCTGCGCACCGAGAGCCAGTCGGGGGTGACGCCCTCGATCGAGGTACCCCAGTTGGCGCCCCCGTAACGCACTTGCTGCGAGGTGCGCACGTTGGGCGAAACGGCCACCACGCCGGGCAGGTCCGCGAGCGCCAGCGCATCCTCGTAGACAAGCGTGCTCACGGTGCCCACGCCGGTACGCACGCCGCCGCGCGTGACGCTGCCGGCGCGTACCGTCAGGCTGGAGCTGCCCATGCTCTCGAGCTGCGCGGCGATGCGCGCCTGGGCACCCGTGCCCACCGCCACCATCGCGATCACCGACGCCACACCGATGATGACACCCAGCGCGGTGAGCATGGCGCGTGTCTTGTTGCGCCACAGCGCGCGGATCGCCAGTTGCAGTGCCGTGCCCCAGTACATGGCTAGTCGTCCAGGCGCCCGTCGCGCAGTGTGAGCTGGCGGCCCGCGCGCGCGGCTACCTCGTGTTCGTGGGTGATCATGACGATGGTCACGCCCTCCTCCCGGTTGAGACGCTCGAGCACGGTGATGATCTCCTCGCTGGTGGCGGTATCGAGATTGCCGGTCGGTTCGTCGGCCAGCAGCAGCGCCGGACGCGTCACCAGCGCACGGGCCAGCGCCACGCGCTGCTGCTGCCCGCCGGAGAGCTGGTTGGGCAGGTGGTCCGCGCGGTCGGCAAGCCCCATGCGTTCCAGCCACTCGCGGGCCCGCGCATGGCGCTCGTGGCGGGACACGCCGGCATAGATCAGCGGGGTCTCCACGTTTTCCAGCGCACTGGTGCGCCCCAGCAGGTTGAAGCTCTGGAACACGAAGCCGATCTCGCGGTTGCGAATGCGCGCCAGCGCGTCGTCGTCCATGGCCATGACGTCCGCGCCGTTCAGCCAGAACTGACCCGAGTCCGGCTGGTCGAGACAGCCGATGATGTTCATCAGCGTGGACTTGCCGGAACCCGAGGGCCCCATGATGGCCAGGAACTCGCCGGCCTCGACGGTGAGATCCACACCACGCAGCGCGTGCACCTCCACGCCGTCCAGCACGTAACGCTTGTGTACCTGCTGCATGCGGATAATCGGCGCGGCCATGATCAGAACAGGCGGATGCCGCGCGGCCCGGTGCGCTGGTCGTTGCGCCGCGGCAGGGCGACCGGCATTCCGGCCTCGATGTTTGCGCCGCGGATCTCGGTCTCCTGCTCGCCGGCCAGGCCCAGCTCGACGATGCGCGGCTCCAGGCCCTGCGCACCCGGCGTCCAGACGATCCCCTGCGTGGACTGCAGTTCCTCGCGCAGGGCCCTGAGCGTGGCGGCGTCCAGCGTCTCGGGCACGAAACGCAACGCGGTGTTGGGCACCTTGAGCGTGTCCCGCCGCTCGTCCACCTGGATGGCGACCGTGGCGGTCATGCCGGGCTTGAGGGCAAGATCCTGGTTGTCGACATGGATGATGCAGTTGTACTTCACCACGCCGGCCTCGACCGTGGGCTGCAGGCGCACCTGTGACAGCTCGCCCGTGAAACTCCGCCCCGGGTAGGCGAATACGGTGAAGCGCACCGGCTGGCCTTCGGCGATGGCGCCGATGAAGGCCTCGTCCACCTCGGTCTCGATCTGCATCTGGCGCAGGTCCTGGGCGATGGTGAACAGCGTCGGCGCCTGCAGGCTCGCGGCCACGGTCTGCCCGACGTCCACGTCGCGCGAGATCACCACACCGTCGATGGGGGCATGGATGGTGGTATTGGAGAGATTCAGGCGCTCGTGCTCGAGCGCGGCGGTGGCCTGCGCCACGGCCGCGCCGGCGACCCGGTGATCGACCACCGCCGCATCCACCGCAAAGCGTGCGGCGTCCAGTTCGCTTTCGGAGACCATCTGGCGCGCCTGCAGCTCGGCGATGCGCGCGAGGTTACGCCGCGCATCGAGCACGGACACCCAGGCCCGGTCGCGCGCGGCCTCGGCGCTCTTGAGGCTGGCCTCGGCCTGGGCGACGCGCGCCCGGAACAGCGCGGGATCGATCTGCGCGATCACGTCGCCCTGTGACACGGGGGAATTGAAGTCGGCAGGCAGCGACTCGATGGTGCCCGAGACCTGGCTGCCCACCAGCACGGTCACCAGCGGGTTGAGGGTACCGGTGGCCGACACCGTGGCGACCAGGTCACCGCGCGACACCTCGCCGAGGGAATGGCCGGCGGCCGGGGCCTCCTCGCGCAGGGCGAGGTAGGCGATGCCGGCGACGACCAGCAGGATCACCGCCAGCGCGGGAAACAGACGACGAAGACTCTGGCGCATGCAAGCCCTTCCGGTTCAGGCGCCCGAGCGGGCGCGTCAGTCCTGAGTCAGAGTGTAAACGAACGCGGGACCAGGCGGCCGCGGGCGGACATCGGTCCCGCGTTGCCTGGCCCGCAACCATCGCCAGATTGCGCCTGCCTGCCTGAACCTCAGCCGAACAGCTGCGCGCCGTATGCGCCGTGTTCACGGATGTACTCGCGCAGCAGGTCGTCGAAGTCCGTCGTCACCGACTGCCGGGTGCTGGAGCGCCCGAGCAGCGCGCGGTGCCAGGCCGGCACCTTCGTGAGCCCGTCGTAGACGTCCAGCCCATGCCAGCCGTTCAGCACCTCAAAGCGCAGAAACAGCGGCGCGAGCGCGGCATCCACCAGGCTGAAGCTCGCGCCATTGAAATACGGGCCCTCGCCGAGCAGGGTCTCGAACTGCGCGAGCTTCTTCACCACCGCGTGGTGGTGCGTATCGAAGGCATCCTCGTCCGAGGCGATCATCATCTGGTACTGGTCGACGATGAGCGCCGAGCCAAATTCGATCCAGGCGCGATTGTGCGCCTTGCGTAGCGGATCGGCCGGGTGCAGCGACGGTGGATGAATCTCGTCGAGATACTCGTTGATCACCGCCGACTCGAACAGCACGGTATCGCCCACCTGGAGCACCGGCACCTTGCCAAAGGGCGAGATCGCCAGGAACCAGTCCGGCGGCTCGGCGAGGTCGATATAGGTGACATCGAAATCCACTCCCTTCTCGATCAGGGTGATAACCGAGCGCTGGACGAAGGGGCAGAGCTTGAAACTGACGAGTTGCATGGTCATTGATCAATTTCCGGATAGATGGCGGATGCGCGCCAGCATAACGCCCGGGGTCGAGATTCGCGACTCGCGGGCGCTGGCAGGTCGTGCATGACCAGTCTTACGGCCGGCCTCTGGATGCACATCAGTATCCGACAGTGGTTCGTTATCCTGTAGCCCGTTGCAAAAAACCCGCGCCCGCAGCCTGGCCGGGAGGCCAGACCGGATCAGGCCTCGAACCCGTCATCCCTGCGAACGCAGGAATCCCGCTGCGATGCGTACCGAAGACGGGGTTCTTGCAGGCTCCGCTGCCGGACCGGGTCAGGGCTGGTACAGGCTTCGCGCCGCAGTGACGGGAAATGTGCCGGAACAGCCCGCCGACAGATCGCCGTCAGGGCGACAGACGCGCGACGATGCCCTCGTGGCCGTTGGCCCGGGCATGCTGCAGGGCGTCGCGCCCTTCGAGATCGCGCAAGGCCGGATCGGCACCGTGTTCCAGCAGCACGTCCACCACCGCCGCGTGGCCAAGGCTGGCCGCCCAGATGAGCGCGGTATATCCCTGGGTGGCCTCCTGCTGATCGACGAAGGCCCCGGCCTCGAGCAGGCGACGCACCACGGCAGCGTGGTTGTTCGAGGCGGCCAGCAGCAGCGCACTGTAACCTCCCTTGTCCGCAGCATTGACCTCGGCGCCGGCGGCGAGTAGCAGCTCCACCGACTCCTGGCTACCACTGGCCGCCGCCTTCATCAGCGGCGTGAAGAGACAGATGTCGCGTACGTTCACGTCCGTGTTCGCGCCCAGCAGGGACTGGATGCGAGGCACGTCCCCCTGCTCGGCCGCACCCAGCAGGGCGGACTCGCGCACTTCCTCGGGTTCGGAACAGCCGACGAGAAACAGCCACGCGAGCAAAAATACTGGAACAAGACGCATGTAAACACCCCCCACCCGGGACCCGAGATCAGAACACGCGCCCATTGTCATACGCGGGGGGATAGGGGTCAGTGCCAAAGTCACACTGACGCAGGCGCCTGCAACCCGGCCCGGATGGCCGGCCGCCTCAATCGACGGAGGATTCGCGCGCGATCAGTTCCTGCAGTTTCTGCGACTCGATCCGGTGGGTATTGGCCGCCACCTTGTAGATGAGCCGGTGACGCTTGAACTCGGCGATGATGCGGCTGGCGGTCTCCTTGGTCACACCGACCACGGCGGCCATGTCGTCGCGCGGCAGCAGCTCGATGTCGCCGTTGCGATCCGAACCAATCTCCGCCAGCAGCAACAGCAGCTGGGCAATGCGCACCCGCGCCTTGCCGGTATTGAGATGCTTGATCCAGTGATCCGCGCGATCGACCTGGTACTGCAGCTGCTGGCGCACCCGGTCGCACAGCTCCGGGTGATGCAGCTCCAGGTCGACCAGGGTGGCAAGCGGGATGCGGCACAGATCCACGTCCTGGGTCGCCACGGCGGTGTGGTGATAGGCCGTGCCCTGGTCGAGCAGCTCCAGTCCCACCACGGCGCCCTTGCCGAGCAGGCGCACGATGCGCTCGCTGCCGTCCACCCCCAGCGAGAGCAGCTTCACCAGTCCCCGGCGGATGGAAAACACCTCGCGCCCCGCATACCCCTCGCGATAGAGGATACTGCCGGGGGGATAGTGCTCGTTGCCAATGGGCTGAAGCAGGTGGTCGAAACTCTCGGGCGGGAGCTGCGAGAACAGCATCATGCCGCGGATCGCGCAGTGCGTGCAGTCCGATCGCCCCATCCACTCGTGATCGGTGCAGTAACTGGGCTTGCCGAGTCGGTGGGGCATGAGGTCTCCGGGCCTTGTCTCAGAAGATTGATGCGTGAACACGTCGCCACATTGACGACAACTTCATGAAACTTTACCCCCTCCGCCCCCTGACACCAAGTGAGGCAGAACCATTTTGTAACGGGTTTGTTAAATCCAGCAGGAAAGCGATCACGATTGATCAATGTCATTCTTCCACCTGCGGTCTCTGCTATAAGTGGTGGCGTTGGATTACTCACACGACCCAGCCACTCGGAGAGATAAGAACATGCGTTTCAAGAAGAGCACCCTGGCCCTGGGTGTCGGCGTTGCACTGGTCGCGACCACTGCCTATGCGCTGACCCAGCTGGCCGTCAATGATCCCATCGTCCTGTCCACAGAAGCAGGTGGCGCCCTGGGCAACGGCGCCAACAAGAGCAAGCTGTTCCGTCACCGCGACGGCACGCTGCTGACCGTGTACGGCGACTACGTCGACGACACCAAGCTGGTCTATGACCTCAAGGGCCAGTACGAACGCCCGGCCCGCGACCTGTTCGTGCGCACCTGCGACAGCATCGCCAACAGCTGCATGGAAGACACCCACTGGAGTCCCCCGGTCAACATCTCCGGCCATGCCGAGCTGTCGAGCATCGACGCCGACTGGGACGGCGACGGCGCACTGGAACCCTTCTGGGGCGATGCCGAGAAACCCAATGGCTTCATCAACCCCAATGGCGTGACCGTGGTGAGCTGGGTGAGCCACTACTGCCCGGGGGGCGATCAGCGCGCGCGCCTCTACATCGAGCGTGACAGCCGCGTCATCCCCTTCACCTGCACCTGGGTGAACTACTCCACCGACCGCGGCACCACCTGGGAAGGGCCGATCCAGCTCAGCTCGGGCGAGCGCGCCGCCAAGCAGGACGTGAACCGCGGCACCGCCAACTGGTGGGCCGTCACCTGGCAGGAAGACCCGACTGGCCTCGAGCTGGGCGAGGCCGAGGGTCCCGGTGACGGTGCCTCGGGGGCCAACGTCAGCGGCGGTACCGATATCTGGTACAGCTACACCGACGGTGCCAATGATGCGTCCATCAGTGAACCCCTGCCCACGAACGGCTGGGTATTCAGCCCCCCGGTGCGGCTGACCGACAATGTCGACGGCACCGGCACGCCGGGCAGCCTGGACATCGTCTTCGACGACGCCGGCAACCCGGTTCCCCAGGGCAGCATCGAGAAGGGCAGCGCCGGCGCCTCGCGCGCCAACCTCGGCGCGGTCGGCAACACCGTCATCTCGGCCTGGGAAGAGACCAAGGGCTCGGGTGGCCTGGACGAGGGCAAGTTCATCCGTTACCTGAACTTCCCGGTCAACGCCGCACCTGAGATATCGGCTGGCTGCATCATCAGCGATCCGGAAAAGAACGCCCGGCGCGTGCGCTTCGTTACCCAGGCGCCCAATTCGGGACCGGGAGACATGCGGCTTGGCATCTTCTGGAAGGAAGGCATCAACACCCAGGGTGGCCCGTCGGACATCCGCTTCCGCTACGCCACTGGCGGTGTGGCCCCGGCCAACATGACACCCGCGGTCTCGCCGGACTGCGCCACGTCGGTGTATGAGGAAACCCAGGCACTGGTCGACCACGAACAGGGTTACAACGTCTCCAGTCGCACCAAGGACGTGGCGAGCTCGGGTGTCGACAACCTGGCCGACGACACCGAGCTGCAGTTCACCGAGAACGCGCTGGCCCATCGCGGCCTGCTGCGCGGCGATGACCTGTGGCTCGGCTACAGCTACACCGAGAACCTGGCCCTGCTCACCTACCTGAACGAGGACAACTACAACTTCTGGATCCGCAAGTTCAACGTCACCAACGGCTGGTCGCGCCCGCAGCAGGTGAGCAACGAGACCAACACGGAGGTCAACGTGCGCGAGCCGCGCCTGGTCGGCACCCAGCCGGACGGCGACTTCTGCAACACGGTGGCCGAGGAGTGCCGCAACACGGAGACCTTCTACGTGGCCTGGGGCACCCAGACCAACGTCTCGCCGTGGGCGCCGGAGGCGCCGGCCGAACTGGGCCTGTTCATCACCCGGTCCACGGATGCCGGCGCGAGCTACGAGCCGGTGGTGCAGCTGTCCGTGGCCCAGGGCGTGGCCAGCGGGCTGCCCTTCGATGACGAGGAGGAGACCGCGAGCGCCTTCGAGTCGCAGATCCAGGTACGCCCGGATGGCGAGAAGTTCTACGCTGTCTGGAACCAGACCGACGAGACCGGCACCTACAACGAGTTCACCACCGGCGCGCCGGAAGAGGTGGCGGGGCCGGCGCTGACCGGTGGCAGCAGCAGCGGCTGCTCCATCGGCAACGGCACCTCCGGCAGCGACCCGCTGCTGCCCGGCCTGGCCCTCGCGGCCCTGGCCTGGCTCGGCCTGCGCCGTCGCCTCGGCGTGACCCGCGGATAGGCCTTAACACCTACCCCGCAACCACAGGGCGCCACCTTCGGGGGGCGCCTTTTTTTTGCGGCTGCCGTGCCGCGGCGGGCGAAGCGATGGACGCTGGACTATACCCCTTCAGACGGGCCGCCGATGGCCTGGGCCGTGGCCAGGCCCCCAACCGCTCGATGGATAGGACATGAGTCCGGCCTTCCGGGATGACGATGCATGATCCATTCTGAAGTCGATATCGTCGGCATGCCTTACGTGCCGGGCTTCGCCACCGGCCGCCTGCAGGCCGGCGGCAGGGCCGGTGCCGGCGATCTCGCGCTGATCGGGCAGGACGACATCGCCCGCGTGGCCACGCCACCTGCGGGCTTCATCGTGGTCGAGGGCGCGCCCTTCTCGCACACCCTGATCACCTTGCTGGGCTGGGGCGTACCGACCGTGCTGGTCTCCGCCATGCAGGCGGCAGAGCTGACAGAGGGGATGGCATTACACCTGGACGGCCTGAGCGGCCGGATCAGCAGCATGCGGCCAGCCGCATGGCCGCCCACCCCTGCGCAAGACCTGCAGACGGGCCGGCCGCTGCACATGGCCGACGGCGAACCGGTGCACCTGCTGGCCAGCGTGCGCACGCCAGAGGCCGCGCGCCACGCCGCCCAGGGGGGTGCCAGCGCGATCGGCCTGGTTCGGTCGGAGTTCCTGGTGCCGGCGGACGGGGCGATCCCGGATGCGACGTTCTACCGGCGGGAGATTCGGGCGCTGTGCGAGGCCGCCGCCCCGCTGCCCGTCACGCTGCGCCTGCTCGACCTGGCGATGGACAAGCTACCGCCCTGGCTGCCGCGCCAGGCGGCGCTGGGGCAATCGCTCGGCCTGCAGGGCGTACGCCTCTATCCCACCTCTCCCGTGCGCGAGGTCGTGGAGGCCCAGCT
>DSBO01000142.1 GCA_011046015.1 Thioalkalivibrio sp.
ACGTGCCTGAGATCGCGCTGGGTGATACGGGTGTTGTTCGACACGCTAATCCTCTCTTCTCGTGGACTTGCCGGTTGCTGTGTGATGCTAGTGAAAGTATCGCTCAGAAGAAAGGCCGCGTGAAAACGCGGCCTTCGTCGGGATACTGCCCTCGCTACCTAGCTGATTCGGCCGGTCATGGCGCGGTACTCGTCCTCGAAGAAGAACTTTTCCTCGCCGAAGGCGGGCTTGAGGTCGTTGAGCCAGGTGGCCTCCTCGTCGTATCTGGCGAAGAACGGCCGCTGCACCCAGTCCGGGTTGCGCCCCTGGATGAAACGCAGCACAAAGACCTTCTGGCCATTGATCTCGCTCACCCCCTGGATCTCGACCTTGCCCGGCCCGGCACTCATGGATGGTCCGCGGGCCGTGCGTGCCAGGCCAGATACCTGCTGCATGGCGTCACGGTAGATCTTCCAGGCCCTGGCCAGCGGCACCTCGAAGTAGCACTTTGCGCCGGTGTCGCGCTCCACGAACATGTAGTACGGGATGATCCCCAGGCGCACCTGCTCGCGCCACATGCGGGCCCAGTCGTCGGCATTGTCGTTGATGTGCGCGATCAGCGGCCCCTGACTGCGGATCTGTGCGCCGGTGGCGCGGATACGACGGATGGCCTCGTGGCAGATGTCGGTATCCATTTCGCGCCAGTGATTGAAGTGCGCCATCAGCGCCACGTGCTTACCGGCCTGCACCAGGCGAGCCAGCAGGTCCAGCAGCTCGTCGGCATCCGGGTCGGTGACGAAGCGGTAGGGCCAGAAGGTCAGTGCCTTGGTGCCGATGCGCACCGTCTGCACGTGGGCCAGATCGTCCTCCAGCAGCGGTTCCAGATACTGCTTGAGGTTGCTGGTCTTCATCACCATCGGATCACCGCCGGTCATGAGCAGGTCGGTAACGTCCGGATGCCCTCGCAGGTAGGCCACCAGGCTGTCGGCCTCGCGACTGGCGATCCGCAGCTCCTTGTCACCCACGAACTGCGCCCAGCGGAAGCAGAAAGTGCAGTAGGAATGACAGGTCTGCCCCTGCGCCGGAAAGAACAACACAGTCTCGCGGTACTTGTGCTGGAGACCGTTGATCACCTCACCATTGACCTTGGGCAGATTGAGCTGCATCTGACCGGCCGGGTGCGGGTTGAGCCCGGCACGGATTTCATTCGCCAGGGCCTGGATCTCTTTCTTGTCGGCGCCGGCCCGATGCAGTGCCGCCATGCGCTGGAAGTCCTCCTCGGCGAGCATGCCCTTCTGCGGGAAGGTCAGCTGGAAGATCGGATCTTCCGGCACCCTGTTCCAGTCGATCAGCTCGTCAATGACGTACTGGTTGACGCGAAACGGCAGGACGCTCGCCACGACCTGCATCTCGAAACGTTGTTCTTCCGGCAATTTAGCCAGCGGCTTGATACGGTCCAGATGACGGTCCGTATGCACCTCGAACGCACGCGGCTCGAAGTCCTCGCTGGAAACGGCTTCGAACTTGAGAGCTGCGGTTCTCATTTCGTTACCACCTCACTACTTGTAGTTATCGACAGAACGCAGCCTGTGCGTCCCGGTGTGGCCTCGTCGGCCAGCGCATGCCATCATCGCGATGACACAAACGAAAGCCGGCGTCGTAACGAGCGGCCGGCTTGGGTGTTGGCGTTGCCAATTTCCGACATAACTTATCAGATTTTGCTTATTTTGGCAAATTTGGCTGGTAAATCATTAAGTTAAGGAATCGTTATGGGGATGGATACGGCATGGGAGCAGCGTCTGGCGGGGGAGTTTGGACTGGACCCGGACGTCCTGCACCTCAACCACGCGGGCGTCGGGCCGTGGCCGACGTGCACCGTGACGGCCATCGAGCAGTTTGCCGAGGACAATCGGCGCCGGGGTTCAGAGCACTTCCAGCGCTGGATGCAAACCGAGACCAAGCTGCGGGGCCAGCTGCGTGCGCTGATCAATGCCGAGTCCTCGCAGGACATCGCCCTGATGAAGAGCACCTCCGAGGCCCTGTCGGTGGTGGCCTACGGCATCGAATGGCAGTTGGGCGACCGCATCGTGACCGCCAGCCAGGAGTTCCCGTCCAATCGCATCGTCTGGGAATCCCTGCGCACCCGCTACGGCGTGGAGGTCGTGCATGTCGACCTCAAGGGCGAAGCCGAACCGGAGACCGCGATCGAGGCAGCGATGGCAGACGGCGTGCGCCTGGTGGCCCTGAGCGCCGTTCAGTATGCCGACGGACTGCGGCTCGATCTTGAACGCATCGGCCGCGTCTGTCAGGCGCAGGGCGCGCTCTTCTGCGTCGACGGCATCCAGCAGATCGGCGCCCTGCCCTTCGACGTGCGCGCCATCGGTGCCGATTTCGTCGCCGCCGATGGTCACAAGTGGATGCTCGCCCCCGAAGGACTGGCGCTGTTCTACTGTCGGGCGGCACTGCGCGACCAGCTGGTGTTGCGCCAGTACGGCTGGCACATGGTTCAACACATGGGCGATTTCGATAGCCCGACGTGGGCGCCGGCCGATTCCGCGCGCCGCTTCGAGTGTGGCAGCGCTAACAATCTCGGTATCCACGCCCTGTCGGCGAGCCTGGGCCTGCTACTCGAGGTCGGCATGGTCCGTGTGGGGGGGGCGGTGCTGGCAAAAACCGACCATCTGGTTACCGCCCTCGAGGCGGCCGGTTTCGAGATCCTGTCCGACCGCTCGGATGCGCGTCGCTCGGGCATCGTTACCTTCAGGCATCCGCAATGCGCGAGCGAGACCCTGTATCAGCGCCTGCAGGCAGCAGGCGTGATGTGCGCACTGCGCGGTGGTGGCGTGCGTTACTCCCCGCATTTCTACACCCCGGACACCGTACTCGATCGTGCCGTTGATGCGGCCTGCCGCGCCGCTCATCGGCCAGACGGATAATCACGCGTACTCCAGAACACGCCTGGCAAAAGATTGTCTAGACTCAGTAACAGGACAACCTGAAAGTCACGCGCCGGGAGGTGTGTCATGTTCAAGCGGCTGCAGGCATGGATCTGGACGCGGCTGGCTGACTGGCTGGAGATCGAACCCGCGCAACCTGATGCGCAGCCCTCCGATTTTGAGCGTCTGCGCTTCGAGGTGAAACCCTGTGACGTGGTACTGGTCGAGGGCCGCAGTCGCATCAGCGGCATCATCAAGACCATTACCGTCTCCCACTGGACGCATGCCGCACTCTACATCGGCCGGCTGCACGACATCGAGGATCCCCGCACCCGAGAGCTGATCGAGCAGCACTGGCAGGGCGACCCAGGCGAGCAGCTGGTGATTGAGGCCCTGCTGGGTGAGGGCACCATCATCGCCCCGCTCAGCCGCTATCGCGGTTATCACCTACGCATCTGCCGGCCGGCCGGCATCTCGCGCCGTGACGCCTTCGGCGTGATCCAGCATGCGGCTGAACGGCTCGGCCTCAACTACGACGTGCGGCAGGTGTTCGATCTCGCACGATTCATGTTTCCCTGGAGCATCCTGCCGCGCCGCTGGCGCTCCAGCCTGTTCGTACATAACGCCGGCGCACCCACCCACAACGTGTGCTCCAGCATGATTGCCCGGGCCTTCCACTCGGTGCACTACCCCGTACTGCCGCTGATGGTCCACGACAACGACGGCAGCGTGCGGCTCTACCAGCGCAACTTCAAGCTGTTCACGCCGAAGGATTTCGACACCTCGCCCTATTTCGAGATCATCAAGTACCCTCTGTTCGCCTTCGACGAGCTGGCCGTGTACCGCAACCTGCCCTGGGATGCGGAGGGTGCGGTGTGCGAGGACATTCACGATTGCTTCGACACCGTTATCGATGGGCGCCTCGTCGAGCCCCTGCGGGGCCTGCTCTCGGAGGATGAGGTGCTGGCCCAGTCCATCAGCCTGCTTGACGACATGGCACCCAAGACCTCGTCGTCCTGACAAAAAAGGAATGGCCTATGCTCTGGTTCGCTGTCCTGATCCTGGTCATCGCAGCGCTGGCTTACCTGCGCGTCAACCGTGTAATCGCCACCACGGCCGTCGCGGTGACGCTCGCCACCGTCACGGCCCTGCAGGGTCTCAGCATCGGGCTGGCGGTCGCCTGGCTCTTGTTCGCGGGCGTGGCCGCCGTGGTGAATACCCCACCGCTGCGTCAGCGCCTGGTCAGTGGCCGGGTACTGTCGCTGCTGCGTTCCGCCCTGCCCTCCATCTCGCAAACCGAACGCGAGGCACTGGAAGCCGGCTCCGTGTGGTGGGACGCTGAGCTCTTCTCGGGGAAGCCGGACTGGAAGCGCCTGAGATCAACCCCCGCGTCGCGACTGAGCGAGGAGGAACAGGCCTTTCTCGACGGCCCCGTGGAACAACTCTGCGGCATGCTGGATGACTGGAAGATCACGCACGAGCACAAGGACCTCCCGCCGGAGGTATGGGCCTTCATCAAGGAGCATCGCCTGTTCGGCATGATCATTCCGAAGCAGTACGGTGGGCTGGAGTTCTCGGCACGCGGGCATTCGGAGGTGGTGATGAAGCTCGCCAGCCGCAGTCTCACCGCGGGCGTGACCGTGATGGTGCCGAATTCGCTGGGACCAGCCAAGCTGTTGCTCGAGTACGGCACCCAGGCACAGAAGGATTACTACCTGCCCCGACTGGCGCGCGGCGAGGAGATCCCCTGCTTCGCGCTCACGGGACCGGAGGCCGGCAGCGACGCCGGTTCGATCCCGGACACAGGTGTCGTTTGCCGCGGCGACTACCAGGGCGAGAAGGACGTGCTCGGCATCCACCTCAACTGGGAGAAGCGTTACATCACGCTCGGCCCCGTCGCCACGGTGCTGGGCCTGGCCTTCCGGCTGAAAGACCCCGATCACCTGCTCGGGGAGGTGGAGGATCTAGGCATCACGCTGGCGCTGATCCCGACGAACCTGCCAGGCATCCACATCGGCAACCGGCACTACCCGTTGAATATCCCTTTCCAGAACGGCCCCAACCGGGGCGAGGACGTATTCATCCCTCTGGAACAGATCATCGGCGGACCGCAACGCGCCGGCGAGGGCTGGCGCATGCTGATGGAATGCCTGGCCGAGGGGCGCGGGATCTCCCTGCCGGCACTGGCGACCGGCGCAGGCAAGGTGATGAGCCGTATCACCGGGGCCTACGCGCGCGTACGGCGCCAGTTCAAGGTGCCCATCGGGCGCTTCGAGGGTATCGAGGAGCCGCTGGCGCGCATCGCCGGCGAGACCTACATCATGGATGCCGCGAGACGCCTCACGCTCGCAGCCATCGACGAGGGTGAGGAACCGGCCGTGGTCTCGGCCATCATCAAGTACCAACTCACCGAACGCATGCGCAAGGTGATCAACGATGCCATGGATATCCAGGGCGGATCGGGGATCTGCCTTGGACCACGCAACTTCATCGCCCGTGCCTACGAGGCCATTCCCATCAGTATCACGGTCGAGGGTGCCAATATCCTCACCCGCAGCATGATCATCTTCGGCCAGGGCGCGATCCGCTGTCATCCGCACCTGCTCGACGAGATCAATGCGGCGCAGGATGTCGATGAAGTGCGCGCCCTCGCGGCCTTCGACTCGGCCCTGTTCCGGCACATGGGCTACAGCTTCAGCAACCTGGTACGCGCCTTCTGGCTGGGGCTCACCAACGCGCGTCTCACGATCACACCGGGCGACCGCGAGACACGCCGCTATTATCGGCAGATCACCCGCCTGAGCGCGGCCTTCGCGCTCGTCGCGGATGTTGCACTGCTCACGCTCGGCGGCAAGCTCAAGCGCAAGGAACGGCTCTCGGGCCACTTCGCCGACGTGCTCTCGAACCTGTACCTGTGTTCGGCCGCGCTGAAACACTGGGAAGACCAGGGCGGCCACCGAGCCGACCTGCCTCTGCTGCACTACGCCTGCCACCAGACCATCTACCGCGCTCAGCAATCGCTGCTCGCAGTGTTCTGGAACCTGCCCAACCGTCCGCTGGCCTACGTGCTGCGAGGCATCGTGTTTCCTGGCCGCAAGCCTTACCGGCCGGCCAACGATGCGCTCATCCACGAGGTCGCCTCACTGCTGCTCGAGCCCTCGCCTACTCGCGACCGGCTTACCGAAGGCATCTACCTCAGCGAAGAACCCGCGGATACCACCGGACGCATCGAGTATGCACTGCGCACCACCGTCGCCGCCGCTGCCGCGGAGCGCAAAATCACCGAAGCCGCGCGCAAGGGCCTGCTCAAGGTCAACGGCCAGATGCCCGATCTCGAGGCGGCCCTCGCTGCTGGCGTACTCGACGGCGACGAGGCCGCACACCTGCGCGAGGCCTGGCGCGCAAGTCGTGAGGCCATCATGGTGGACGACTTTACGCCGGACGAGTTGCGGCACATGCACTGACTGCCACTGCCGGAATCAGGCGGCTTGTGGCCACGGCACCAGGCACGATAAGGTCTGGATGTGACGGGCACGACCGGGCCCCCCGAATACCGGTCCGCCCCCGGATTGCTGCGACTGGCGCTTAGCCGTGTATCCTGTCGATTGCCGGTGCACGGCCCGACAGGGGCCATCACGGCCATCGTCAAGGATCAGAACCAATAACACCAACGGAGTCCTGAATGGCGCAAACCACCAGACGTAATCCCGGACGCCCCGTCTATGTCGTCGATGGCACCCGCACGCCTTTCCTCAAGGCGCGGGGCAAGCCGGGGCCGTTCAAGGCAGTCGATCTGGCCGTGGCCGCGGGTCGACCGCTGTTGCTGCGCCAGCCCTTCGAGGCGGACCGCTTCGACGAGGTGATTCTTGGTTGCGTCGCCCCCGGGCCGGACGAGGCAAACATCGGGCGCATCGCGGCCCTGCGGCTGGGTTGCGGCGAGCGGGTGCCGGCCTGGACCGTGCAGCGCAACTGCGCCTCGGGCATGCAGGCGCTGGACGCGGCATTCCGGAACATCGCAGACGGACGTTCCGACCTGGTGCTGGCCGGTGGTGTGGAGTCCATGAGTCATTCGCCGGTACTGCTCAGCGACGGCATGGTGGCCTGGCTCGCCGAATGGCAGCGGGCGCGCAGTCCGCTCGCGCGGTTCCGACAGCTCACGCGTCTGCGCCCGCGTGACCTCGCCCCGGTCATCGGCCTGCTGCGGGGGCTGCGCGATCCGGTGGTAGGGATCTCCATGGGCCAGACCGCCGAGAACCTTGCTCACCGTTTTGGCCTCTCGCGTGAACAGATGGACGCCTTTGCCATGCGCAGTCACCAGCGACTCGCTGCGGCCTATGAGGCAGGCCATCTCGCCGATGAGATCGCCATTGCCTACGCCCGCGATGGCACGCATTACGAACGTGACGACGGGCTGCGCGCGGATACCGACATGGCCCAGCTCGCCCGCTTACGCCCCGTATTCGACAAGCCCTTCGGCACGGTGACCGCCGGCAACAGCGCGCAGGTCACCGATGGCTGTGCATGGCTGGTGCTGGCCAGCGAAAAGGCGGTCAAGGAACACGACCTGGCCGTACTCGGGCGCATCGTCGATGTCGAATGGGCCGGGCTCGATCCCGCGCAGATGGGCCTGGGCCCCGTGCACGCAACGGTACCCCTGCTCAAGCGCAAGCGCCTGTCGCTCGACAAGATCGATTACTGGGAGATCAACGAAGCCTTCGCCGCGCAGGTGCTCGCTTGCGTCGAGGCCCTGAAAGACGAGCGTTACTGCAAGGAGTCGCTGGGGCTGGGCAAGGCGGCCGGCGAGATCCCCATCGAGCATCTCAACGTCGATGGCGGCGGCATAAGTCTCGGGCACCCGGTCGGCGCATCGGGCGCACGCATCGTGCTGCATCTACTGCACGTCCTGCGGCGCGAGAATGCCAGACGTGGTATTGCAAGCCTGTGCATCGGAGGCGGCCAGGGCGGCGCCATGCTCGTCGAGAATACGGCCACGGAGTGAACATGAGTCTCAACCAGAACGATAACCCGTACCGGAACTGGCACTACGAGGAAGATCCAGACGGGATAGTTTGGCTGTCGATCGAGACGGCCGATCAGCCGACCAATGTGCTCACCCACGACACGCTCGACGAACTCGAGGATCTCCTGCAGCGGCTCGCCGCCACGCCCCCGCGTGGACTGGTAATCGGCTCCGCCCGAGACAACGGTTTCATCGCAGGAGCCGACGTCAAGGCCTTCACCCGCCTGCGTAGTGAAGACGAAGCGCTGGTCCTCATCCAGCGAGGGCAGGCGGTCATGGATGCCATCGAGGCCCTGCCCTGCCCAACCGTCGCGCTCATCAACGGGTACTGTCTGGGGGGCGGTCTGGAACTCGCGCTGGCCTGCGACTACCGCATCGCGCTCGATGACCCGAAGACGCGGCTCGGGTTGCCAGAGGTGAAACTCGGCATCCACCCGGGTTTCGGCGGCAGCGTGCGCTCGATACAGCTGCTGGGTGTGCTGCGAGCCATGGACCTGATGCTCTCCGGGCGCAGCATCGATGCCAAGCAGGCCCGCCGCCTAGGGCTGCTGGATTACGTGGTGCCGGCGCGACAGATGCGGCGAGCGGCTCACGACACGGTGCTGGCACGCCCGGCCAAGGCCCGGCGAAAATGGATTCACGGGCTCATGGAGCGCAAGCCGCTGCGTCCGCTGATCGCACGGCTCCTGCGCCGCCAGGTCGCGGCCAAGGCGCCGCCCGCACATTACCCCGCGCCGCACGCGCTCATCGACATCTGGGAACACCACGGCGCGGCCACGGCCCCCCTGTTTCGCGAGGAAGCGCGTTCGGTTGCCCGCCTCATCACGGGCGATACGGCACAGAACCTGATTCGGGTCTTTCAGCTCCAGACCCGTCTCAAGAGCCTGGGTGATCGAAAGGCCTTCCAGCCCCGCCACGTGCACGTGATCGGCGGCGGCGTGATGGGGGGTGACATCGCGACATGGTGTGCGCTTCAGGGCTTGCGCGTGACCGTGCAGGACCCACGGCCCGAGGCGCTGGCACAGACGTTGAAGCGTGCCCAGCAGCTCTATACCCGGCGCTTTCGGGCCTACCCCCTGCTCGGCGTGGCCGCGGGTGATCGCCTCATACCCGATCCCGATGGCCACGGCCTGAAGCACGCGGACGTCGTCATCGAGGCCATCTTCGAGGACCTGGATGCCAAGCAGGCCCTGTATCGCGAGATCGAACCGCGCCTGAAGCCCGAGGCCCTGCTCGCCACCAACACATCCAGCATCCCCCTGGAACGCCTCGGCGAAGCCCTGGCCGATCGCTCGCGACTCGTGGGTCTGCATTTTTTCAACCCCGTCTCCAGGATGGCGCTGCTCGAGATCGTGCGCGGCACGGACACCAGTGACTCGTCCATGGAACGGGCGATGGCCTTTGCCCGCCACATCGACAAGCTGCCGCTGCCGGTGAAGAGTTCGCCCGGATTTCTCGTCAACCGCATACTCATGCCCTACCTGCTCGAGGCAGTCGTACTCTACGAAGAGGGCGTGCCAAAGGAAATCATCGACCAGGCTGCACGTGACTTCGGTATGCCCATGGGGCCGATCGAGCTGGCCGATACCGTGGGCCTGGACGTCTGCCAGCACGTCGGCGACATCCTTGCCCGCGAACTGAACTACGAAGTCCCGGCTGCGCTGACCACGATAGTGAAAAGGGGGCGCATCGGCATCAAGTCGGGATCAGGGTTCTACGATTACCGGAAGGGCAAACGGGTGAAGAGCAAGCCGCCCGTCTTCGAGGGGTCAATCCAGGAAGTACAGGATCGCCTGATTCTGCGCTACCTCAACGAGGCCGTCGCCTGTCTGCGCGAAGGTGTGGTGGAGGATGCCGATCTTGTCGATGCCGGCATGGTGTTCGGTACCGGCTTTGCGCCCTTCCGCGGTGGCCCCATGCGTTACCAACAGCAGTACGCGACCGCCCTTGGAAAGCGACTTCGCGAGTTCTCCGCAACTCACGGGGCGCGTTTTCAGCCCGACGCGGGCTGGGCCTCCTAGGAACGATCGCGAATCGGCACGGGGACTCGTCATCCCCTGTGTCGAATGTCCCGGCTACCCCGCCCGGAACAGCGTCCTGAAGTTCTGCGTGGTGGCCTGTTCGATCTCCTCCACCGGAACGCCCTTCACTTCGGCCACGCGCTCGGCAACGTGACGCACCCACGCGGGGTGGTTGCCCTTGCCACGGTGCGGAACGGGGGCGAGGTAGGGGGAATCGGTTTCCACCAGCAGGCGGTCGAGGGGGACCTGGCGCACCACCTCACGCAGTTCCTCGGCGTTCTTGAAGGTGACGATACCCGAGAAGGAGATGTAGAAATCGAGGTCCATGGCCTGTCGCGCGGTTTCCCAGTCCTCGGAGAAACAGTGCATCACTCCGCCAACGGTCTCGGCGCCCTCTTCCCTCAGCAGCCGGATGGTGTCCTCGCGCGCGGCGCGGGTGTGGATGATCAGCGGCTTGCCGGTCTTCTTCGCCGCGCGGATGTGAGTGCGAAAGCGCTCGCGCTGCCACTCGAGGTCGCCCTTCAGCCGAAAGTAGTCGAGGCCCGTCTCGCCGATGGCGATGACGTTCGGGTCGGCTGCGAGCAGGCAGAGCTCATCCACGTCCGGATCGTGCACATCCTGCGAGTCCGGGTGCACACCCACCGAGCACCAGACATCCTCGCGCCCGTCGGCAATGTCGCGCACATCGGCAAAATGTTCCGTGTCGATGCACACGCACAGAAAGCCGCCGATGCCGTTGTCGCGGGCGGTAGCCAGCACGTTGTCCATGGAGCCGCCGAAGGGTTCGAGGTCGATGCGGTCGAGATGGCAGTGGGAATCGATGAGCATGGAATAATGAAGTTTGCCAGGTCAGAGCGGGATTTTGCCACAGCGGGCGCGGCGGCGGAAAAAAACAGAAGGCGCCGATGGCGCCTTCGCGTGTTCACCGCCCGGGCGGTGGTCGCGTCACATCGTATGCGTCGGACGGTCGGCCTTGAGGGCGCCGGCCAGCAGCCCCTCGATCTTGTTACGGGTCTGGCCGTTATCCTGGTCGGAAAACTGGACGCCGATGCCGGGGGTTCGATTGCCCTGTGCGCCCTGGGGCGTCACCCAGACCACCTTGCCGGCGACCGGCAGCCGATCCTTGTCCTCCATGAGCGTGAGCAGCATGAAGACCTCGTCGCCGATCTTGTACGGTTTGGTGGTGGGGATGAACAGGCCACCGTTCTTCACGAATGGCATGTAGGCCGCGTACAGCGACCCCTTGTCCTTGATCGCCAGCGAAAGTATGCCTTGTCCGGCCGGCATGGAAGTAATCTCCTCGTTCAGGCGCTCTGCTTCCGGCCTGCATCGAGCGTGTTCGCCCAGGCCTGGAAGATGGTTTCGAGCAGCAGTTGCGTATTGAGGTTGGCCGAGGCCATGCGTCGATATTGTATGAGTTGCTCGCGCAGGTCAAATAGCCCCCGGGTACCCATGATGGGGGCCAGGCGCTGCAGGACCTGGGCCTTGTCCGGCTCGCTGTCGAGCACGCCGGCGGCGAGAAAGCGCAGCATCGCATCCACCCATTCGATCTGCCAGGCGACCTGTCCGGCGATATCGCCTTTGTGCCACTGCTCCGCCACGGCGGGCAGCGATTCACGACCGCGCAGCACGTCCATGAGCTGCGCGAAATACTCGGCCTGCGTGTCCAGCGCCCCCTCGTGGGACAGCTCGACTGCAAGCAGGGGGGCGTGATGGGCGGCCTTGAGCAGGCGCGCCGGGTCGGCCGCGACCGACTGGCTCTCGAGCCAGGCCATGGCGACCGCGGGACTCGGCGGGCGCAGGTCGATGCGCTGGCAGCGGCTGCGGATGGTGGCGGGCAACAGGGAGGGTTGCGCGGTCACCAGCAGCAACAGGGTGCCGGCGGCGGGCTCTTCCAGGGTCTTGAGCAGGCTGTTGGCGGAGTTGACGTTCATGGCATCCGCCGGCTCGATGATCGCCACCTTGTAGCGTTCGTACTGGCGACTGAGGGCCATGAACTCGATCAACTCGCGGACCTGGTCGACCTTGATCTGTTTCCCCTTTTCCTCGGGCGCGAGCAGCTGGTAATCCGGATGGGTCCCGGCCAGGAACAGTCGGCAGCCGTGGCATTGGCCGCAGGCCGAGCCGTTGGGGGCCGGCGACTCGCACAGCAGGGCCTGGGCAAAGGCGCGCGCGAGCGCCCCCTTGCCCAGGCCGGCCGGTCCGGACACCAGCAACCCGTGGGGCAACCGATCCTGTTGCTGACGCTCGTTCAGGCGCTGCCACTGATCCTGGAGCCAGGGATAGATCATCCGTCGGTGCCCTCACCGGCGGCGGCACACAGTATCTCGGCGAGCTGCGCCTGCACCGACTCCAGCGGCTGCGTGGCATCGACGATGCGGTAGCGCTCCGGGTGGGCACGCGCCAGCGCGTGGTAGGCCTCGCGCACGCGCTCGAAAAAGGCGACGGCCTCCTGTTCGAAGCGGTCGGCATCACCCCGGCTCCTGGCGCGCGCCATGCCGGTGGCCACATCCGCGTCCAGCAACAGGGTGAGATCCGGACGGAAGTCACCCTGGACGAAGGCCTCCAGCGTGGCGATACGTTCCTGCGGGATGCCGCGCCCGCCGCCCTGGTAGGCGTAGGTCGCGTCGGTAAAACGATCGCAGACGACCCACTGGCCGGCCGCCATGGCCGGGAGGATCCGCCGGTGCAGGTGTTCGGCGCGCGCCGCGAACATCAGCAGCAGTTCGGTATCCGGGTGCATGCCGGGCAGGTCCGGCGAGAGCAGCACCGCGCGTATCGCCTCGCTAACCTCCGGGCCGCCGGGCTCGCGGGTGACCAGCACCGGCAGGCCCATGGCCTCCAGCGTCTTCCGGATGAACGCGATGTTGGTGGACTTACCCACCCCCTCGATGCCCTCGACGGTAATGAACCGGCCGCGCGCCGTCATCAGTTGCCCCCCTGGTAGCGGTCGGCCTTGCCGCCAAGCAGGTAGCGGATCACGGCCTCGCGATGTTCCTCGTAGGTCGCCGAGAAGTGGTGGCTGCCATCACCCCGGGAGACAAAGTAAAGCGCATCGGTCTTTGCTGGGTGCATGACCGCATGAATCGACTCGCCGCTCGGCAGCGCGATGGGGGTGGGCGGCAGCCCGCCGCGCGTGTAGGTGTTGTACGGCGTGTCCCTGCGCAGGTCGGACTTGCGGATATTGCCGTCGAAGGACTCACCCATCCCGTAGATTACCGTGGGGTCCGTCTGCAGCCGCATGCCCTTGCGCAGGCGCGAGACAAACACGGCGGCGATCATTGGACGCTCGCTGGCCACCGCCGATTCCTTTTCTACGATCGAGGCCAGGATCAGCGCCTCGTAGGGCGTCTCGAGCGGCAGGCCCTCCTCCCGCTCCGCCCACTCGGCCGCGAGTCGCTCGCGCATGATGGCATTGGCGCGCCGCAGGAATTCGACGTCGGTGGTGCCCTTTGGGAAGTGATAGGTGTCGGGATAAAACCAGCCCTCGGGGTGCATCCCGGGCTGGCCCAGCTCCGACATCAACGTGTCGGGGTCGCCGATGGCGTCGGTATGCACGACATGCGGATGCGCCGCCAGGGCATCG
>DSBO01000107.1 GCA_011046015.1 Thioalkalivibrio sp.
ACACCACACCGGCACCGCGCGACGCGCCCCCCGCAGCCCGCGTGTCGCTGCCGCGGGGCACGCTGCACGACGAGCTGTGGCTGCTGCGCCAGAACCCCGATCACTACGCCATCCAGGCCCTGGCCATCTCCAGCGAGGCCGCCGCCCGCGGGTTTTACGCGCAGCACGCGCAGGGCCTGCAGGCGGCCATCGCGCGCACGCAGCACCAAGACCAGCGCTGGTACGTGCTGGTGTTCGGCGTCTATGCCGAGGCGCCGCGGGCGCGCCAGGCCATTGCGAGCCTGCCGGCTCCGGTGCGCGACAACGGGCCCTTCGTCCGACGCATCGGCGACCTGCAGGAGGCCATTCTCACCGTCCGCTAACGCGCCCGCCCCCACCGCCCCGCCATTTGCGCGCGTGCGAATTGAACGCCTGCCCCCGCCGGCCTTATACTACTAGACCTTTTGGCTACCGCCCGGCCACCCCCTGCGCCGGGCGTTCGTGTCTGTACAGCCAGGCCGAGTTCAACGGAGACCTGCGTAAATGACTCTCAAGCACGCGCCGGCGGGCCTGTATCGCCCGGAATTCGAACGCGACAACTGCGGTTTCGGACTGATCGCGCAGATGGACAACCAGCCCAGTCACTGGCTGGTGAACACCGCGATCCATGCCCTGGAACGACTGACGCACCGTGGGGCGGTGGCCGCCGACGGCAAGACCGGCGACGGTTGCGGCCTGCTGCTGAAAAAGCCCGATGGCTTCCTGCGCACCATCGCCGCCGAGGCCGGCATCGAGCTCGGCGCGCTGTACGGCGTGGGCATGGTCTTCCTGAGCACGGATGCCGTGCTCGCCGCCAGGGCCCGTGAGGTGCTGGAGGCCCAGCTGCGCGAGGAGGGCCTGATCGTCGCCGGCTGGCGCGAGGTGCCGACCAATCCGGAGGCCTGCGGCGAGGAGGCCCTCAAGACCCTGCCCGCCATCATGCAGGTCTTCGTCAATGCCCCCGCGGGCATGGACGAGGCCGCGCTGGAACGCCAGCTGTTCGTCGCCCGCCGCCGCACCGAGATCGCGCTCAAGGGCCAGGACGAGGTGTTCTACATCCCGAGCCTCTCGGCGCGCGTGCTGTCCTTCAAGGGGCTGGTGATGCCGGCCAACCTGCCGGTGTTCTACGAGGATCTCCAGGACGAGCGCCTGGAGTCCTCGCTGTGCGTGTTCCACCAGCGCTTCTCCACCAACACCTGGCCGCAGTGGCGCCTTGCCCAGCCATTCCGTTTCCTGGCCCACAACGGCGAGATCAATACCGTACGCGGTAACCGCAACTGGGCCCAGGCGCGCGCCTACAAGTTCGCTTCCCCGCACCTGCCCAGGCTCTCCGAACTGCTGCCGCTGGTGAACATGGAAGGCTCCGACTCCTCCAGCATGGACAACATGCTGGAGGTGCTGCTCGCCGGCGGCATGGACATCTTCCGCGCCATGCGCCTGCTGATCCCGCCGGCCTGGCAGAACATCGAGCACATGGACGCCGACCTGCGCGCCTTCTACGAATACAACTCCATGCACATGGAGCCCTGGGACGGCCCCGCCGGCGTGGTGCTCACCGACGGCCGCCATGCCGCCTGCACGCTGGACCGCAACGGCCTGCGCCCGGCGCGCTACGTGGTCACCAAAGATCGCCACATCACCCTGGCCTCCGAGGTCGGCGTGTACGACTACGCCCCCGAGGACGTGGTCAGCAAGGGCCGCCTCAAGCCCGGGCAGATGATCGCCGTGGACACCGAGACCGGCGAGCTGATCCTGCCCGAGCAGATCGACGACATGCTCAAGTCGCGCTGGCCCTACCGCAAGTGGCTGGACGAGAACTCACGCCGTCTCGAGACCTCGCTGGAGGGCGGCGAACTCACCACCTCGCCGCTGGGCGAGGAACGCCTGGCCGTGTACGAGAAGATGTTCAACGTGAACTTCGAGGAACGCGACCAGATCCTGCGCCCCACCGCCGAGGCCGGCCAGGAGGCCGTGGGCTCGATGGGCGACGACACACCCTTCCCGGTGCTGTCCGCCCAGGTGCGCTCGCCCTACGACAGCTTCCGCCAGCAGTTCGCCCAGGTCACCAACCCGCCGATCGACCCGATCCGCGAGTCCATCGTCATGTCGCTGGGCACCTGCCTGGGGGCCGAACGCAATTTGTTCAACGAAGGCCCCGAACACGCCCGCCGCCTGGTGATCAACTCGCCGGTGCTGAGCGAGCGCGCCTTCAACCAGATCCTGAACCTCGGCGAGGGCTATGCCCCGGCACCGGTCGACCTCAACCGGCCCGACGACCAGGCGCTGGACGCGGCCGTGGACGCCATCTGCGACGAGGCCGTGGCCGCCGTGCGCGCCGGCAAAACCCTGATCGTGCTGTCCGACCGCGCGATTGCCGAAGGCCGGCTGCCGGTGCATGCCCTGCTCGCCACCGGCGCGGTGCATCATCGCCTGATCGAGGAAGGCCTGCGTTGCGATGCCAACCTCATCATCGAGACCGCCACCGCGCGCGATTCGCATCACTTCGCCTGCCTGATCGGCTATGGCGCCACCGCCGTCTACCCGTATCTCGCCTATGAAACCCTGCAGGGCATGATCGAGCGCGGCGAGATCCAGGACCGCGACAGCGCCAGCCTGGCCAATGCCTACCGCAAGGGCATCGGCAAGGGACTGTACAAGATCATGTCCAAGATGGGCATCTCGACCATCGCGAGCTATCGCGGCTCGCAGCTGTTCGAGATCGTCGGCCTGCACGAGGAGGTGGTGAACCGCTGCTTCCCCGGCACCGTGAGCCGCGTCCAGGGCATCAACTTTGCCGACCTCAAGACCGACCAGCAGAAGCTCGCCCGCAGCGCCTGGAACCTGCGCAAGACCATCAGCCAGGGCGGCCTGCTCAAGTACGTGCACGGCGGCGAGTACCATGCCTACAACCCCGACGTGGTGCAGACCATGCACAAGGCCGTGGTCTCCGGCGACTACCGCGACTGGCAGGCCCATGCCGAGCTGATCAACAATCGTCCGCCCATGGTGCTGCGCGACCTGCTGAAACTGCGCAGCGACGCCAGGCCGATCCCGCTCGAGGAGGTGGAGCCGGTCGAGTCCATCCTCAAGCGCTTCGACTCGGCGGGCATGTCCCTGGGCGCGCTCTCCCCCGAGGCCCACGAGACCCTGGCCGAGGCCATGAACCGCCTGGGCGCGCGCTCCAACTCCGGCGAGGGCGGCGAGGACCCGGTGCGTTACGGCACCGAGAAGATGTCCAAGATCAAGCAGATCGCCTCCGGGCGCTTTGGCGTGACCCCGCACTACCTGGTCAATGCCGAGGTCCTGCAGATCAAGGTCGCCCAGGGCGCCAAGCCCGGCGAAGGCGGCCAGCTGCCGGCGCACAAGGTCAACGACATGATCGCGAAGCTGCGCTACTCCAAGCCCGGCGTGGCCCTGATCTCGCCGCCGCCGCACCATGACATCTACTCGATCGAGGACCTGGCCCAGCTGATCTTCGACCTGAAGCAGATCAACCCGAAGGCCCTGGTCTCGGTGAAGCTGGTGGCCGAGGCCGGCGTGGGCACCATCGCCGCCGGCGTGGCCAAGGCCTATGCCGACCTCATCACCATCTCCGGCTACGACGGCGGCACCGGCGCGAGCCCGCTGACCTCGGTGAAATACGCCGGCGGCCCGTGGGAACTGGGACTCACCGAGACCCACCAGACCCTGCGCGCGAACAACCTGCGCGACAAGGTGCGAGTGCAGACCGACGGCGGCCTCAAGACCGGCCTGGACGTGATCAAGGCCGCGATCCTCGGCGCCGAGAGCTTCGGCTTCGGCACAGGCCCCATGGTCGCCATGGGCTGCAAGTACCTGCGCATCTGTCACCTGAACAACTGCGCCACCGGCGTGGCCACCCAGGACAAGGTCCTGCGCATGAACCACTTCGTCGGCAAGGTGGAGATGGTGATGAACTACTTCCGCTTCATCGCCGAGGAGGCCCGTCACTGGATGGCGAGCATCGGCGTACGCCGGCTCACCGACCTGATCGGCCGCACCGACCTGCTGGAGGTCTCGCCGGGCGCGACCGACCGTCAGGCGCGCCTGGATTACAGCCAGATCCTCTCCGATGCCGGCGTGGATCCGAGCCAGCCGCAGTTCTGCGTGGAACCGCACAACGCGCCCTTCGACAAGGGCGAGCTGGCCGAACAGATGGTGGCCGACATGCTGCCGGCCATCGAGGCGGCAAGCGGCGGCGAGTTCAGCTACGCGGTGCGCAACACCCACCGTTCCATCGGTGCACGCGTCTCCGGCGAGATCGCCCTGCGTCACGGCAACTACGGCATGAGCGACAAGCCGCTGGTGGTGCGCCTCAAGGGCACCGCCGGGCAGAGCTTCGGCGTGTGGAATGCCGGCGGCCTGCACCTCTACCTCGAGGGCGACGCCAACGACTACGTGGGCAAGGGCATGGCGGCCGGCAAGCTGGTCATCGCCCCGCCCCAGGGCAGCGGCTTCCGCTCCAACGAGGCGGCCATCATGGGCAACACCTGCCTGTACGGCGCCACCGGCGGGAAGCTCTTCGCTGCCGGCCTGGCCGGCGAGCGCTTCGGCGTGCGCAACTCCGGCGCCATCGCCGTGGTCGAGGGCGCGGGCGACCACGCCTGCGAATACATGACCGGCGGCGTGATCTGCGTACTCGGCAAGACCGGCGTGAACTTCGGCGCCGGCATGACCGGCGGCTTCGCCTTCGTGCTGGACGAGGACAACAGCTTCCAGGACCGCTACAACCACGAGCTGATCGACACGCACCGCCTGGTGCCGTCGCACATGGAGGAGCATCGCAACTACCTCCAGGGCCTGATCCGCGAGTTCGTGGCCGAGACCGGCAGCGCCTGGGGCCAGCAGATCCTTGACGACTTCAGCGCCTACCTGCCGAAGTTCTGGCTGATCAAGCCCAAGGCCGCCGAGCTCGAGACGCTGATGGAATCGCTGGAAAAGGCCGCCTGATCGTGGATCGCGGGCCGCAGGCGCCTGGCGCTTGCGGCCCGCGGGCGATCGGCTGACACTGTCCCTCCATGGCCGGCCGCATCCCGCAGCACTTCATCGACGAGCTCCTCGCCCGCGTCGACATCGTCGACGTGATCGATGCGCGCGTGCCGCTGAAAAAGCGCGGTCGGGAACACGTCGCCTGCTGCCCCTTCCACAGCGAGAAGACCCCCTCCTTCTACGTCAGCCCGCAGAAGCAGTTCTACCACTGTTTCGGCTGCGGCGCGCACGGCACCGCGCTCGGCTTCCTGATGGAATACGAGCACATGGACTTCGTCGAGGCCGTCGAGCAGCTGGCCGGCTCACTGGGGATGGAGGTGCCGCGCGAGGGGGGCGAGACGCCGGCCCGGCCGAAACGGGAGTTCGAGGGGCTGTACGCCGTCATGGAACAGGCTGCCGAATACTACCGTCAGCAGCTCAGGCACGGTCCCCGTGCGGTGGATTACCTCAAGGGCCGGGGGCTGTCCGGCCAGGTGGCCGGCGACTACGGTCTGGGCTACGCCCCGGCCGGCTGGGACGGCCTGCTGCAGCACCTGGGCAAGGAGGCCACCGACGCCATGCACCAGGCCGGCCTGCTGATCCAGAAGGACGGTGGTGGTTACTACGACCGCTTCCGCGACCGCGTCATGTTCCCCATCCGCGACCGGCGCGGGCGGGTGATCGCCTTCGGCGGCCGCATCCTCGATCAGGGCGAGCCCAAGTACCTCAACTCCCCCGAGACCCCGATCTTCCACAAGGGCCGTGAACTCTACGGGCTCTACGAGGCGCGCAAGGCCTCCTCGCGACTCGATCGCATCCTCGTGGTCGAGGGCTACATGGACGTGATCGCGCTGGCCCAGCACGGCATCACCAACGCCGTCGCCACCCTCGGCACCGCCACCACCGCACAGCACCTGGAGACCCTGTACCGGCTGGTGCCGAGCGTCGTGTTCTGCTTCGACGGCGACCGCGCCGGCCGGCAGGCGGCGTGGCGGGCCCTGGAGCACGCCCTGCCCGCGCTGCGCGACGGGCTGGAGGCCTATTTCCTGTTCCTGCCCGAGGGCGAGGACCCGGACACCCTGGTGCGCCAGCTCGGCCGCGAGGGCTTCGAGGCCGCGGTGGACGGCGCGATGGGCCTCTCGGACTTTCTCATCCAGGGCCTGAAGGAGCGCCACAACGTGCTGAGCCACGAGGGGCGCGCCCACCTGGCCGACGACGCGCGCAAGCTCATCCGGGACCTGAGCCCCGGTTTCCTGCGCGAGCAGCTGCTCACCGAACTCGCGCGGCTGCTAAACCTCACGCCGGATCGCCTGGAGCGTCACCTCGGAGACGCAGGCGAGCCCCTGCCCGCGACGGCCGCCCGCCCGCAGCGCACCCCGGCGCGCCACCAGCTGCACATGACCCCGGTACGCCTGGCGATCGCCCTCCTGCTCCTCGAGCCGGAGCTCGCCAGCACCCTGGAGCCGGTACCGGAGCTGGTCAGCCCCGACATCCCCGGCACCGAGCTCCTGGTGGAACTGCTTGAAACGGCGCGCCAGAACCCCCATCTAACCACTGCAGCGATGATCGAACGCTTCCGGGAGCGGCAGGAATATCCACATCTACTAAAATTGCTGGAGTGGGAACCCGCCGCGAGCGACAGCGACACCCTCCGGCGGATGTTCCTGGATGCCATTGCGCGCCTGGTCTCGAAACGTGCCGAACAGCGCACCGAGTACCTGCTGCACAAGTCCCGCGTCCAGACCCTGGATCCCGAGGAAAAGGCCGAGCTCAACGCCCTGCTGACTGGCCGGGCGACCCGCTAACGGCGGGCCGGATCCGGGCGGCTGGACGGACCGGGGACACTGGGACTCGTAGAAACCCCCGATCTGTGGTATAAAGTCGGGTTCACTTTTGCCATTCAACTCCAGATTTCACAGGCACTTACGCGAATGGATCAGGCACAAGAGCAGCAGTCACGCCTCAAAGAATTGATCGCCAAGGGCAAGGAGCAGGGTTACCTGACCTATGCCGAGGTCAACGATCACCTCCCGGACACCATCGTGGATCCGGAGCAGATCGAGGACATCGTTGGCATGATCAACGACATGGGCATCACCGTGCACGAGCAGGCACCTGACTCGGACAGCCTGCTGCTGTCCGACAGCTCGGTGAGCGCCGACGAGGATGCCGCCGAGGAGGCCGCTGCCGCGCTGGCCTCCGTGGACAGCGACTTTGGCCGCACCACCGACCCCGTGCGCATGTACATGCGCGAGATGGGTACCGTGGAGCTGCTCACCCGGGAGGGCGAGATCAAGATCGCCAAGCGCATCGAGGACGGGCTGAGCCAGGTGCTCTTCGCGCTCGCGCACTACCCGACCTCCATCGCCCGCCTGCTTGCCGAGTGGGAAAAGGTGGACGCGGGCGAGCAGAAGCTCACCGACCTGCTGACCGGGTTCATCGACCCGAACGCCGACGACGAGATCGCACAACCTGCGGCCGCCAACGACGACAGCCGCAGCAGCGCGCCCGCAGACAACGCCGATGACGATTCCGACGCGGACTCGGACGATGACGACGACTCCGATGCCGAAGAACCGGAAGACACCGGCCCCGATCCCGAGGAGGCCCGCGCCCGCTTCACCCAGCTGCGCGAGATCTACGACGAGGCCGTGATCGCCGGGCAGAAGGGTCACCACGTCAAGTACCGCAAGCAGCGCGAGGAACTCGCCTCGCTGTTCATGCAGATCAAGCTGGTGCCGCGCCTGGTCGACCAGATGACCAACGAGCTGCGCAACATGATCGAGCGCATCCGCACGCACGAACGCCATGTGATGGAGCTGTGCGTCAACCAGGCACACATGCCGCGCAAGACCTTCATCGACACCTTCCCCGAGAACGAGACCAACCTCAAGTGGCTGGACTCGCACCTCAAGGGCAAGCACAAGTACACCGATGCCCTGAAGGAAATGAAGGACGAGATCCTGCGCACGCAGAAGAAGCTGGTCACCATCGAGCAGGAGTCCCAGCTCACGATCTCCGAAATCAAGGACATCAACCGCCGCATGTCCATCGGTGAGGCCAAGGCCCGCCGCGCCAAGAAGGAAATGGTGGAGGCCAACCTGCGCCTGGTGATCTCGATCGCCAAGAAGTACACCAACCGCGGCCTGCAGTTCCTCGACCTCATCCAGGAGGGCAACATCGGCCTGATGAAGGCGGTGGACAAGTTCGAGTACCGCCGCGGCTACAAGTTCTCGACCTACGCCACCTGGTGGATTCGCCAGGCCATCACCCGCTCCATCGCGGACCAGGCCCGCACCATCCGTATCCCCGTGCACATGATCGAGACCATCAACAAGCTCAACCGTATCTCCCGCCAGATGCTGCAGGAGATGGGCCGCGAGGCCACTCCGGAAGAGCTGGCCGAACGCATGGAGATGCCGGAGGACAAGGTGCGCAAGGTGCTCAAGATCGCCAAGGAGCCGATCTCCATGGAGACGCCCATCGGCGACGACGAGGACTCGCATCTGGGGGATTTCATCGAGGACGCGAACGTCATGTCCCCGGTGGACTCGGCCACCTCCGAGAGCCTCTCCGAGGCGACCCGCGAGGTACTCGCCTCGCTGACGCCGCGTGAGGCCAAGGTGCTGCGAATGCGCTTCGGCATCGACATGAATACCGACCACACGCTGGAAGAGGTCGGCAAGCAGTTCGACGTCACCCGCGAACGCATCCGCCAGATCGAAGCCAAGGCCCTGCGCAAGCTGCGTCACCCGACGCGCTCCGAGCTGCTGCGCAGCTTCCTCGACCTCGAGTAAGTCCCGCCCGCGAGGGGATCGAAGCCTGGCCTTCGATCCCCTGCGCCTATATGCTTGGCCACTTTCGGGCCTGTAGCTCAGTCGGTTAGAGCAGGAAGCCATAATCGATTAGTCGAGACCCGAAGGAAGCGTTAGAATCTCCACCTTCGAAGCCTTGGCTGGCGAAGGTAAAATCAAAAAAAGGGCCTATAGCTCAGTTGGTTAGAGCAGCCGACTCATAATCGGTAGGTCGCAGGTTCAAGTCCTGCTGGGCCCACCATCTACCGCCAAATCGTCCCAAAGGTACAATTTCGGTACAGTCAGAAACACTGGAACTGTACCGAGGCCCTCATGGCGACACTGGTAAAGACACCCTCCGGCACCTGGAAAGCCGTCATCCGCAAGGTCGGCTTTCCAACAGCAACCAAGACCTTCCGTACCAAACGGGATGCTGAAGACTGGTCACGTCGAACAGAAGACGAGATGGTGCGCGGCGTTTACATCCAACGCGCTCCGGCCGAGCGGATGACAGTCTCCGATGCACTCAAGCGCTACCTGGCAGAAGTCTCGCCCACCAAGCGACCATCTTCAGCAGCCAGCAACGGCCGGCATTCCAAGCCGTTGATCCAGCACCTCGGCAAGTACTCCCTGGCCGCCCTCACCCCAGAGATCATTGCCAAGTATCGTGATGACAGACTGGCAGGGCTGGATAGATAAGGACGCCAAGGGAAGACCCGCGCCCAAACCCCGCTCCCCGAACACGGTCCGCCTCGATCTGGCACTGCTGGGCCACATGTTCAGTACCGCGATCAAGGAATGGGGCATTGGCCTGCCAAGCAATCCGGTACAGAACATCCGCCGTCCCGCACCACCACCCGGTCGTGAACGGCGTCTCAGCCTGGAAGAAGAAACACGACTGATGCAGGCAGTTGATGCGCACAGTAACCCAATGCTCGGCTGGATCGTGCGTATCGCCCTGGAAACAGGCATGCGCTCGTCGGAGATCAGAACCCTTCGCCGGAGCCAGGTCGATCTGAAACGGCGCATCGTGCGCCTTCTGGAGACGAAGAACACCCTGCCCCGCACCGTTCCCCTGACCAGTGCCTCCGTAGACATATTCCGTCAAGCCCTGGCCAACCCGGTTCGCCCCATTGATACCGATCTGATCTTCTTCGGAGAGCCTGGAAAAGATGGGCAGCGAAGGCCTTACAACTTCATCTTCACTGGCTTTTTCCGGTGGCTGTTGGTCAATGGGCCGGCGTTTACCAACTCGATCATCCAGTCATTGGCCAGAATCGGTGAGCAGGCGGCTGGTGTGTCCTCTGTCACGCCGTCCGGCATCGTCGATGTTGGCTTTATGATCTGGAAGCAGGCCATCAATAACCTGTCGGCCTGGTCGCCCGTCGATAGTCTGGTGGGTGCCGTATTGAGTGCCGCAATCATGCTGCTTCTGGCCCTGGTCGCCATCAACATGCTGCTGATGCTGATCGCGGCCTGGCTGCTGGCCTATGCCGGGATCTTCTTTCTGGGCTTCGGCGGATCGCGTTGGACTTCGGACATGGCGATCAACTACTCCAAGACTGTCCTTGGCGTGGCCGCGCAGATCATGACCATGGTGTTGCTGGTTGGCATTGGTAACGACATGCTGTCGACCTTCTACCCAGAATGAACCAGAACGTGCTCAACTTCGAAGAGCTGGGCGTCATGCTGGTGTTCTGCATGGCGTTGCTGTTGCTGGTTAACCGGGTGCCGCCAATGGTAGGCGGGATCATCACAGGTTCCGGCATCGGGTCTGCCGGCGGCATCGGCAACTTCGGTACTGGAGCTGCGATAGGTGCCGTTATGGGGGCCGCTGGAATGGCAGCGGGCGCGGCAAGCGTGGCAGGTTCTGCCGTCATGGGTGGTGCGGCAAACCTTGCGGGAGGTGGTCCAGCCATCAAGGCAGCGTTCGACAAGGCACAAGCCTCGATGTCGAGCGGGAGCGACATGCCCAGCATGGGAGGAATGTCGAACAGTAACCCTGGCGGCGCAGGCACCAACGCCGGGGCTGACAGCAGCCCGTTCGCCCAGGCAGCCGGGTTTGGTGGCAATTCGGAGAGTGGCGCGAAACGGGCTGTTAGCCTGGCGACCGGCATGGCGGGCAACCTGGCCAAGGGAATCGGCGCTATGGCCGCTGAGAAGCTCAAGGATCGAATCGCGGATACACCCGGCGGTCGCCTGGCGTCATCGCTAAGGGCAAGCACCCTGTCGTTCGAGGGTAACAGCCTGGCTGGCAGCAACAGCGGCGAACATAATCACCATCACGATACATAACATGGGGGAGCAGCAATGGAGTTACCGGATAACACTGAGAACAAGCCATTCTTCATTACCGAAGAAATAGAGGCGGAAATGCAGCTGGAGCAGGAATTTACTCCCCCACCCCACGTATCCACCACGAACAGCTTGGAGCTATTCGTGGCAGTAGCCAAGGACGCGTTCTGACCAACAATCTGGGTCATATAGCCTGAAAGGCGGGTCCACCCCGCCAAGGTTGCCATGATGCATGCAGTATCATACAGTGATTGCATTGAAAGCACTGGAGACTGCTGGCGATGGCCATGCTGACGGTTCGCAACTTACCCGACGAAGTACACCGCGCTCTGCGCGTCCGTGCAGCTCTGCGTGGCCACAGCATGGAGGCCGAGGTACGGGGGATATTGGAGGCTGCTGTAGCGCCCGAGGGGCGCGTCAAGCTGGGCACTCTGCTGGCCGACATAGGCAAGCAGGCCAAGCTGACCGATAAAGAGCTGGCATCCTTCGGGTCGGCTCGCACTGAGCGCTCGGCGGCTACTGAATGATTCTGCTTGATATCAGCGTCATCAGCGAGTTGCTTCGCGACACCCCGGCAGCACAGGTTGTCGAGTGGGTCGATGCCCAACCGCTGGAAACGCTCTATTTGTCTGCCACCACCGTTGCAGCGTTGCAGGCCGCTGTAGCGCGGCTCCCCTCGGAAGAACGGCGTACCCATATGCAGGCAGGCTTAGAAAAGCGGGTACTACCCCTATTTGCGGGGCGAATTCTTTCTTTCGACCAGTCATGCACAAGGGCCTATGCCGAAGCGATAACCAAGGTCGAAAAAGGCGGCAGCGAAATACTTTCGGTAGATGGCTACATCGCTGCGATAGCGGCAGTAAACGGTCTGATCGTAGCAGCGAGAGAAACCGCAGCCTTCGAGGCTGCAGGCGTGGAGACCATCAACCCGTGGCAAGAGTACAGCCAGAGCGATAACGCCGCTCAGTAAAATTTTTAGCGGCTAAAACCCGCTTCAGGACATACCGACAGGACGCACATGGCAAAGCAAAAAACCAACAACGGCAATACCGCCAACCTTGGCTTCGAGGCCGAGCTCTTCAAAAGCGCCGACAAGCTGCGCGGCAACATGGAGCCTAGCGACTACAAGCACGTCGCACTCGGCCTGATCTTCCTCAAGTACATCTCTGATGCCTTCGAGGCCCGCCACGCAGAGCTCCTGGCCGAAGACCCGCAAGCCGCCGAAGACAAGGACGAATACCTCGCCGACAACATCTTCTGGGTACCCAAGGAAAGTCGCTGGTCGCACCTTAAAGCCGCTGCCCGCCGCCCGGAGATCGGCCAGTTGATCGACGACGCCATGCGCGCCATCGAAAAAGACAACGAGTCCCTCAAGGGCGTGCTCCCCAAGGACTACGCCCGTCCGGCACTCAACAAGGTGATGCTCGGCGAGCTGATCGACCTGATCTCCGGCATCGCCATGAACGAGGACGGCGACAAGTCGAAAGATGTGCTCGGCCGCGTCTACGAATATTTCCTCAGTCAGTTCGCTGGCGCCGAAGGCAAGCGCGGCGGCGAGTTCTACACACCGCGTTCGGTGGTGCGCGTGCTGGTGCAAATGCTCGAACCCTACCAGGGCCGCGTCTACGACCCCTGCTGCGGCAGCGGCGGCATGTTCGTGCAATCCGAGAAGTTCGTACTCGAACACGGCGGGCGTATTGGCGACATCGCCATCTACGGTCAGGAGAGCAACTACACCACCTGGCGCCTGGCCAAGATGAACCTCGCCGTGCGCGGCATCGACTCCGACATCCGCTGGAACAACGAAGGCAGCTTCCACAAAGACGAACTGCGCGACCTCAAGTTCGACTACATCCTCGCCAACCCGCCCTTCAACATCTCCGACTGGGGCGGCGATCGCCTGCGCGAGGACCCGCGCTGGCAATTCGGCGTCCCGCCCGTAGGCAACGCCAACTACGCATGGTTGCAGCACATCTACTGGCACTTAGCCCCCTTTGGTACCGCCGGCGTGGTGCTCGCCAACGGCTCCATGAGCTCCAACCA
>DSBO01000184.1 GCA_011046015.1 Thioalkalivibrio sp.
CGGGTCACGGTACTCATGATCGAGGAGTCCGCACGCGTGGTCCGTCTCGAGGACGGGTATGCCTGGGTGGAGACCCAGCGCAAGTCGGCGTGCGGGCAGTGCTCGGCCAGCAAGGGCTGCGGTACCTCGGTGCTCGACAAGGTGCTGGGGCGCAGGCGCAGCGTGGTCCGGGTCCTCAATCCGGTGGGCGCGGAACTCGGTGACGAAGTGGTCATTGGCCTGGGCGAGGGCGCGTTCGTTCGCGGCTCGCTGGCGGTGTATGCCCTGCCTCTGGTGACCCTGCTGGCCGGCGCGATGCTGGGCCAGTGGCTGGGCCAGGCGGACGTGGCCGCGGTGCTGGGTGGCCTGGCCGGACTCGCCGCGGGCTTTGCCTGGGTCTGGCTGTTCACCCGGCGCATCGCCGGCGACAGCCGCTATCAGCCGGTGATCCTGCGCCGCGTGCCGACGCTGGCGCCGCGTGCGCATGGCGTTTTCTCCCCCTGATTGTCATAATACCTCGCTGTTTTCTCTCGAAATTTGTCGATCATGGTGCTCATGATGCGTAAGGCTGCCTGGCATGGCCTGATTTTCCTGTGTTTCATCGTCGGTGCATTCGCCGCCACCGCGGCACTGGCGCGTCCAGCCCTGCCCGACTTTACCCAGCTGGTCGAGGCGAACAGCCCGGCCGTGGTCAACATCGGCACCACGCGTAAGGTCTCCATGCACCGCGGCCTGCCGCCCGGCATGGAAATACCCGACAACGAGATGTTCGGCGAGCTGTTCCGGCGCTTTTTTGGCGAGGGCGGCGAGCCGGAGGAATTCGATACCACCTCGCTGGGCTCCGGCTTCATCATCTCCAGCGACGGTTATGTCGTCACCAACCACCACGTGGTGAAGGACGCCGACGAGATCGTGGTGAAGCTGAGCGACCGCCGTGAGCTCAGGGCCGAGCTGGTCGGCAGCGACCCGCGCACGGACATGGCCCTGCTGAAGGTCGAGGGCGCGAACCTGACGACGCTGAAAATCGGCAGTTCCGAAGACCTCAAGGTGGGCGAGTGGGTGCTGGCCATCGGCTCGCCCTTCGGCTTCGAGCTGTCGGTCACCGCCGGTATCGTCAGTGCCAAGGGGCGCAGCCTGCCGAGCGAGAACTACGTGCCCTTCATCCAGACCGATGTGGCCATCAACCCGGGTAACTCGGGGGGGCCGCTGTTCAATCTGGACGGCGAGGTGGTGGGCATCAACTCCCAGATCTACAGTCGCACCGGCGGTTTCATGGGCCTGTCCTTCGCCATCCCCATCGAGGTCGCGATGGACGTGGTCGAGCAGCTCAAGACCACCGGCCAGGTGAGCCGCGGCTGGCTCGGCGTGTACATCCAGGAAGTGACGCAGGACCTGGCCGAATCCTTCAAGATGGACAAGCCCAGCGGCGCACTGGTCGCCCGCGTGCTGCCGGACAGCCCGGCGGAGAAGGCCGGCTTCAAGGTGGGTGACGTGATCCTGAGCTTCAACGGCCGGGAGGTGGAGAGTTCCTCGCGCCTGCCGCCCATCGTCGGCTCGACTCCGGTGGGCAAGAAGGTGCCGGTCAAGGTGCTCCGCAACGGCCGCGAAATGACGCTGCGCGTGACCATCGAGGATCTACCGGCCGATGACGAACTGGCCAGCCGGGAGGCACCGCCGGCGGACCCGGCCACCCGCAATGCGCTGGGCGTGGAGGTGACCGTCCCCGATGCCGAGACCCGCGAGGCCTACGGGCTCGAGAAGGGGGGCGTGCTGGTGACCCGCGTGAGCGAGGGGCCGGCAAACGCCGCGGGGATTCGTCGTGGCGACATCATCGTCATGCTCAATGGCAAGTCCGTCGATTCGCTCAAGAGCTTCGAGGACGTGGTCGGCGGACTGCCCAGAGGGCGATCGGTGCCGGTACTGGTGCAGCGCAAGTCCGGCCCGGTATTCCTGGCGCTCAAGGCCGCCGAGTAACCCGCGTGCCGGACCGCAGCGCGGGACCATCGGCCCGGCTCACGGTCTACAGCCGTGTCGGCTGTCACCTGTGCGAAGACATGCAGGCGCAACTGTTGCGCCTGCAGTCGCAACTGAATTTTGAATTTGAAGTGGTCGATATCGACGAAGACGAGGCATTGCGTCAGCGCTTCAACGTGAAGGTACCGGTGCTCGCGTTGGGTGAGGATATCATCTGCTGTCATTTCCTCGACGAACGGTCACTTCGCGAAACGCTAACGTAGGGCACATGGAACAGGCATACATCCGCAACTTTTCGATCATCGCCCACATCGACCACGGCAAGTCCACGATCGCCGACCGCTTCATCCAGACCTGCGGCGGCCTCACCGATCGCGAGATGGCCGAGCAGGTGCTGGACTCGATGGATATCGAGCGCGAGCGCGGCATCACCATCAAGGCGCAGAGCGTCTCGCTGCTCTATCCCGCCGAGGACGGCCACACCTACCAGCTGAACTTCATCGATACCCCGGGGCACGTGGACTTCTCCTACGAGGTCTCGCGTTCGCTGGCCGCCTGCGAGGGCGCGCTGCTGGTGGTGGACGCCTCGCAGGGCGTCGAGGCGCAGAGCGTGGCCAACTGCTACACGGCCATCGACCAGGGCCTGGAGGTGGTGCCGGTGCTCAACAAGATCGACCTGCCGGCGGCCGAGCCGGAGCGGGTGATCGGCGAGATCGAGGAGGTCATCGGCATCGAGGCCACCGACGCACTGCATGTGAGCGCCAAGACCGGGGTCGGCATCAAGGACCTGCTGGAATCGCTGGTCAAGCGCATCCCGCCACCGGGTGGTGACCGCAATGCGCCGCTCAAGGCACTCATCATCGATTCCTGGTTCGACAACTACCTGGGCGTCGTGGCCCTGGTGCGCGTGATGGAGGGGGAGATCCGTCCCCGGCAGAAGATCCAGGCCATGTCCATCGGCCGGGCCTACCAGGTCGACAAGGTGGGCATCTTCACGCCCAAGCCGGTGGACCGCGAGGCCCTGCAGGCCGGCGAGGTCGGCTTCGTCATCGCCGGCATCAAGGACATCGACGGCGCCAAGGTGGGGGACACCTTCACCGCCATGGATCATCCCGCCAGCGAGCCCCTGCCGGGTTTCCGCGAGGTGCAGTCGCGCGTCTTCGCCGGCCTGTTCCCGGTGAGCGCCGACGACTACGTGGACCTGCGCGAGGCGCTGGAAAAGCTCAAGCTCAACGACGCGGCGCTCAACTTCGAGCCCGAGACCTCCGAGGCCCTCGGTTTCGGTTTCCGCTGCGGCTTCCTCGGCATGCTGCACATGGAGATCGTGCAGGAGCGCCTCGAGCGCGAGTACGACATCGACCTGATCACCACGGCGCCCACCGTGATCTACGAGGTGGAGACCACCCGCGGCGAGGTGATGAACATCCACAACCCGTCGCAGCTGCCGCCGGTGGGCGAGATCGCCGAGATCCGCGAGCCGGTCATCACCGCCAACATCCTCATGCCGCAGGAATACGTCGGCACCGTGATGACCCTGTGCATCGAGAAGCGCGGCGTGCAGAAGCAGATGCGCTATCTCGGCAACCAGGTGCAGCTCACCTTCGACCTGCCGCTGGCGGAAGTCGTGCTCGACTTCTTCGATCGCCTGAAGTCGGTGAGCCGCGGCTTTGCCTCCTTCGACTACGAGCTCTCGCACTTCCAGGCCGAGCCGCTGGTGCGCGTGGACGTGCTCATCAACGGCGAGCGCGTGGATGCCCTGTCCATCATCGTGCACAAGTCCGTGAGCCAGCAGCGCGGGCGCGAGCTGGTGGAGCGCATGAAGGACATCATCCCGCGGCAGATGTTCGAGGTGGCCATCCAGGCGGCCATCGGCGGGCACGTCATCGCGCGCTCGAACGTGAAGGCCCTGCGCAAGAACGTGCTGGCCAAGTGCTACGGCGGCGACGTGAGCCGCAAGCGCAAGCTGCTGGAAAAGCAGAAGGCGGGCAAGAAGCGCATGAAGCAGGTGGGCAAGATCGAGATCCCGCAGGAGGCGTTTCTTGCGGTACTTAAAGTGGAAAAATAACAACCGGGAAACCTTCCAATGAGTTCCAGTTTTATATTCATGCTGGCGGTCGTCGGCCTTGCGACCGGACTGATCTGGCTGGCCGAGCTGCTGTTGCGGCGTTACAGCGTGCAGCAGGGGGGCGCGGCCGAAGCCGGGGGCGCGACGTCTGGGATGCGCTACCAGCTGGCCCAGTACGCGGGCTTCATCGCCGTGGTGTGCGCGGTCATCCTGATGATCATCTGGCTGGGGCTGGAGCTCTTCCTGGTGGTCGCGACCTTCGCAACCGGCATCACCTGGCTGCTGGATACCGTGTTCCTGCGCCGCGGGCGCCGGGAGGCGAAGCCGGTGGCTCGCAGCGAGCCGATCATGGTGGAGTACGCGCGCTCGTTCTTCCCCGTGCTGCTGGTGGTGTTGCTGCTGCGCAGTTTCGTGGTGGAGCCCTTTCGCATTCCGTCCGGCTCCATGATGCCGACGCTGCTGGTGGGCGACTTCATCCTGGTGAACAAGTTTCACTACGGCCTGCGCCTGCCGGTGATCAATACCCAGATCACCGAGGGTGAAGCACCGGCGCGCGGCGACGTGGTGGTGTTTCGCTATCCCGAAAATCCCGAGGTCAACTATATCAAGCGTATCATTGGCCTGCCGGGCGACCGCGTGGAGTACCGGGGCAAGGTCCTCTATATCAATGGCGAGGCGCAACCGCAGACCATGCTCGGGCTCTATGGCCTGCACGGCGGCAACGCGATCTCGCTCAAGGAAGAGACGCTGAATGGCGTCTCGCATCAGATCCTGATCGAGCATGGACGCATTTTCGACGACGACGTGTACACGGTGCCGGAAGGGCATTACTTCGTGATGGGCGACAACCGGGACAACAGCAACGACAGTCGCCGCTGGGGCAGCGTGCCGGCGGACCACCTGGTTGGCAAAGCATTTTTCATCTGGCTAAATTGGGATTTCGCGAACGGGCAGCGCGACTTTTCGCGCATCGGTAACACAATCAACTAAATGGGGATGGGACGGTCATGAGGGGACCCGCACGTCAGGCAGGTTTGTCGTATTTCGGTTGGTTGGTCGCGATCGGCTTTGCCGCGGTCATCGTGGTGGTCGGGCTGCGGCTGATGCCGATCTACCTTGAGTATTTCACGGTCAAGACCACGCTGGAGAACGTGGCAGCCGAGGCGGGCGTGAGCAAGAAGAGCAAGCGCTATGTCTGGGATCGCCTGCAGAAGCGCTTCGATATCAACGATGTGACGGGTGTGACCATGGAGAACCTGACCATCGAGGTCGACAACAGTGGTGGGGCTACCTTCCGCATCAGCTACGAGAAGCGCAGCAAGCTCATCGGCAACCTGGACGTGGTAGCCGTGTTCGACACCCAGGTGAAGGCCAACTGACCGCGATGAGCAACCGTGGTTTGCGTGACCTGCTCGACGAGGCCGTTCTGGCCTCGTCGCGTTTTGAACAGGCAATCACGCACCGCAGTGCCGGCGGGCGACACAACGAGCGCCTGGAGTTCCTGGGCGACAGCGTGCTCGGACTGGTGATCTCCGCCTACCTCCACGAGGCCTGTCCGGAGGTGGACGAGGGCGGCCTGAGCCGCCTGCGCGCCTCGCTGGTGAAGAAGGATAGCCTGGCCGAACTCGGGCGGGACCACGCGGTGGGCGACTGGCTCAGGCTGGGCGCGGGCGAGCTGAAGAGCGGCGGTTTCCGCCGTGACTCGACGCTGGCCGATGCCGTGGAGGCCATCATCGGCGCGGTGTTCCTCGAGCGCGGCTTCGACTACGCCCGCGATTTCGTGTTGGCGCTATACCGCGACAGGCTGGCGGCACTGCCGAGTGTCGACGACCTGAAGGACCCGAAGACGCGGCTGCAGGAGTATCTGCAGGGCCGCGAACTGGAGCTGCCCACCTACGAGGTGATCGACGTGCGCGGCAAACCCCATAACCAGAAGTTCACGGCGCGCTGTCAGGTGCCGGCACTCGAGGTGGTGACCGAGGGCGAGGGCAGCAGTCGGCGCAAGGCCGAGCAGGCCGCCGCGCACAGGGTACTCGAACTATTGCAGGAGAAAGACTCGTGATGCGTGCCGGATTCGTTGCGCTCGTTGGCCGACCCAATGTCGGCAAATCCACCTTGCTCAACCGCCTGGTGGGCTACCGGGTCGCGGCGATCGCCAGCAAGCCCCAGACCACCCGCAACCAGATTCGCGGCATCGTGACCACCGAGGATGCGCAGCTGGTCTTCGTCGACACGCCAGGCCTGCACGAGGACGCCCGCACGCTGCTCAACCGCTCGCTGAACGCCTCCGCCGTGGCCGCGCTGGAGGAGGTGGACGTGGTCGCGCTGCTCGTGGAGGCGGGACGCTTCACCGCGGAGGACGAGTACGTGCTCAAGCGCCTTCAGCACCTGCGCCAGCCGGTGGTTCTGGTGATCAACAAGATCGACCGCCTCAAGTCGCCCAATGAGGTCCTCGGCTTCATCGACAGCATGCAAAAGCGGCATGACTTCGCCGAGATCGTGCCCCTGTCCGCGCAGACCGGTGCCAACTGCGATTCGCTCGTGAAGGCGCTCAAGCCTTACCTGCCCGAGTCCGACCTGCTGTTTCCGGAGGATCAGATCACCGACAAGTCGGTGCGCTTCATCGTCGGCGAGCTCATTCGCGAGCAGATCATGCAGCGGCTGCACCAGGAGATCCCGTACTCGGTGGCGGTGGAGATCGAGCAGTTCGACGAACAGCCGTCACTGGTGCGGATCGGTGCGGTGATCTGGGTCGAGCGCGACGGGCAGAAGGCGATCGTGATCGGCAAGAAGGGGCAGATGCTCAAGGCCATCGGCTCGCACGCCCGGACCTCGATCGAGGCGTTCCTGGAGAAGAAGGTGTACCTGCGGCTCTGGGTGAAGGTGAGTGAGGACTGGCAGAACGACTCGCGACGCTGGCAGCAGTTCGGTGTGGACGCAGACTAGACCGCTGTTCGTTGCCGTAAACCTGTTGGCAGCGGCCGGGAGCGGCTGAGCGATGCGTGCCACGGACGAAGCCTCCATCGGCTACATCCTGCACCGGCGGCCCTACCGCGAGAACAGCCTGATCCTCGATGTCCTCACGCGCGAGCACGGGCGCGTCTCCCTGGTGGCGCGCAAGCGCGGCGGTCGCAAGGCGGCATCGCCGATTGCCTACGAGGCCTTCCGGCGCCTGCGCCTGAGCTGGCGGGGGCGCGGCGAACTCAAGACGCTCACGGGCTTCGAGCAGGCCGGCACCCTGGCACTGGGGCGCGACCGCCTGCTGTTCGGCCTCTACGTCAACGAGCTGCTGATGCGCCTGCTGCCGCGCAGCGAGGCCGAGCCCGGCGTGTTCGAGGCCTACGAGCGGGCGTTGATGCAGTGGAGCGCGGGAGCGCCGGCCTGGGAAGTCACCACGCGCTTCGAGATCGCCCTGTTGCAGGCGCTGGGGTACGGCCTGGAGCCGGATGCCGCGCTGCAGCACGAGACGCCGGACAGCCCCGCGCGGCGTGTGCGCATTCCCTCGCTGTCGGCGGCCACGCGCGCGGCAGTGGCCGCCGACACGCTGGGCGACGCCCGCGTGCTCGCCGAGCTGCGGGCGTTGCTCGATGCGTTGTTTTATCATTACCTGGCCGGGCGGCGCCTGCGCACGCGCGCGCTGTTGCCGTCGTCATTCACCCGCTAGTCCAGAAGGGCCCTCGCCATGAAACTCGGTGTCAATATCGATCACGTCGCCACGATCCGTCAGGCGCGCGGCACGCCGTATCCCGATCTGATGCGGGCGATCCGCGAGGCGGAGGCGGGCGGTGCCGACGCCATCACCATGCACCTGCGCGAGGACCGGCGTCACATCCAGGACGCCGACGTGTTCGCCGCGCGCGAGGTGCTGACGACACGGCTCAACCTGGAGATGGCCGCCACCAGCGAGATGGTCGGCATTGCCGGGCGCGTGAAGCCCGAGGAATGCTGCCTGGTCCCCGAACGGCGCGAAGAGCTCACCACGGAAGGCGGGTTGGACGTGATTGGGCAGCGCGACCGTCTGCAGCAGGTCTGCGCGGCGCTGGCCGAGGTCGGGGCGCGCGTCTCGCTGTTCATCGAGCCCGAACCGGCACACCTGGACGTGGCCCGCGAGATCGGCGCACCGGTGGTGGAGTTGCACACCGGCGCCTATGCGAATCGGCAGGGCGAGGCGCGGGCCCGCGAGCTCGAGCGCATCCGCGCGGCCGTCGCGCACGGCACCGCCATCGGGCTGCAGGTCAATGCCGGGCACGGACTGGACTACGAGAACACGCAGGCGGTGGCCGCCATGCGCGAGATCGTCGAACTCAACATCGGCCACGCCATCGTGGCGCGCGCCCTGTTCGTTGGCCTGCGCCAGGCGGTGGCCGAGATGAAGGCCATCATGACCCCGGGCGGCTGATGCACATCTTCGGCATCGGCGTGGACATCGTGGCCATCGACCGTATCGAGGGGTTGCTGGCCCGGCATGGCGAGCGTTTCGCGCGCCGTATCCTGGGGGCGGAGGAGTTTGCCGAGTTCGGCGCGAGCGGCCAGCCGGCCGCGTTTCTCGCCAAGCGCTTCGCCGCCAAGGAGGCGGTGAGCAAGGCCATGGGCACGGGGTTTCGTGACGGCATGCGCCTGGCCGAGATCGGCGTCGGTCACGATGGGCTGGGGCGCCCGCTGGTGGTGCTGGCGGGCCGGGCAGCGGAGATCGCCGCCTCTCTCGGCATCACCGACTGGCACATCAGCCTGGCCGACGAGCGCGATGTCGCCATCGCCTACGTCACGGCGGTGGTTCAGGACTGAATTCGTTCATTGGCGAAGGGGTCGGGCATCGCCAGCAGGGCGTCGATCTCCGCCACCAGCTGTGCAAGCAGCGCCTCGGCCTGTTGGCCCCGCGACGGCTCGCGCCGCAGCAGGGTCTCCAGGCGCGCTGCCATATCCCGCAACCGGTCCGCGCGGCAATGACTGGCCGCACCGTGAATCTTGTGCACCAGCGCGACGAGCTGATCGGCCTCGAGCGCGGGGTCGTCCAGCTCTCGGCGTTTCGTCCGCAAGTCATCGCGCAGCATCGCGAACAGCTCGGCGGCGAGCGCGCGCTTGCCGCCGGCGGTGTCGAGGGCGGCCGGCAGGTTATAGCGACAGGTGTCGTCGAGGTCGGGCGTGTCGCTGGATATGCCGCTCGTCCCCGGGCCGCTAATGGCCTCGCTCACCGCATCGCTCAGGCGGCTCGCGGAGAGCGGCTTGTTGAGCATGCCGACGAAGCCGGCCGCCAGCACCGCATCGCAGGTCGCGAGGTCGCGACTGGCGGTGAAGGCGATCAGCGGCGGGGCGCCGTCCAGCCGGCGAATGGCGCGGGCGGCGGCATAGCCGTCCACTTCGGGCATGTGCAGGTCGAGGATGACGCAGTCATAGGGCTCGGCCGTGGCCCGCGAGACGGCGGCGGCGCCGTCGGTGACGGTGTCGCAGTGGGCGCCGAGGTTGGCGGCCAGTGCGGCCAGCAGCTTGCGGTTCACGCTGTTGTCGTCGGCGACCAGCAGCCTGAGGCCGCGCAGCGGTTGGTTGTCGGGTGTTTCCATGCGTCCGTCCCTGAATCAGGTAAAGCGTGCCGGGCGCAGGCCGCGCCACTGCCGCCAGTATAGTAAGGTTCGCCCCGTGACTGTATTCGACGCGCCGTTTTCCCTAGAATCGGTGCATGCTTCAGGAGCGAACATGACTGTCGATTATCCCACCATCGAGGCCTTCGTCGGCAACACGCCGCTGGTGCGCCTGCAACGCCTCAACCCCAACCCCTCCAACGTCATCCTGGCCAAGCTCGAGGGCAACAACCCGGCGGGCTCGGTGAAGGACCGCCCGGCGCTCAACATGATCCGGCGCGCCGAGGAGCGCGGTGAGATCCGCCCGGGCGACACCCTGATCGAGGCCACCAGCGGCAACACCGGCATCGCGCTGGCTATGGCGGCCGCCATCAAGGGCTATCGCATGGTGCTCATCATGCCGGACAACATGAGCGCCGAGCGCCGCGCCTCGATGAAGGCCTATGGCGCCGAGATCATCCTCGTGTCGCGCGAGGAGGGCATGGAGGGCGCGCGCGATCTCGCCCAGGCCATGCAGGCCGAGGGCAGGGGCCGCGTGCTCGACCAGTTCGCCAACCCGGACAACCCGCTGGCCCATTACGAGGGCACCGGCCCCGAGATCTGGCGCGACACCCGGGGCGCGGTCACGCACTTCGTCAGCGCCATGGGCACCACCGGTACCATCATGGGCGTGTCGCAGTACCTCAAGGAACAGAATCCGGGCGTGCAGATCGTCGGCGTGCAGCCCACCGAGGGCTCGAGCATCCCGGGCATCCGCCGCTGGCCGGAGGAATACCTGCCGCGCATCTTCGATGCCGCGCGCGTGGACCGGCAGATCGATGTCGCCCAGGCCGATGCCGAGGCGACCATGCGCGCGCTGGCGGCACAGGAGGGCATCTTCTGCGGCGTGTCCTCCGGCGGGGCGGTGAGTGCCGCGCTGCGCCTGAGCGCGGAGGTGGAGGGCGCGACCATCGTCGCCATCATCTGCGACCGCGGCGACCGCTACATCTCCACGGGGGTGTTCCCGGCATGATGAACGTGATGGTGTTCGACATCGAGACCATACCGGACGTCGCCGCCGCCCGCCGGCTCAACGACTTCGACGGCCTCAACGACGCCGAGGTCGCCGAGGCCCTGTTCGCCCTGCGCCGCCTCAAGACCGGCTCCGACTTCCTGCCGCACTACCTGCACCGCATCTGCGCCATCTCCGTGGTGTTCCGCTCGCGCGACACCTTCAAGGTGTGGTCGCTCGGCGAGCTCGAATCCGACGAAAAGGAACTCGTTCAGCGCTTCTTCGACGGCATCGACCGCTACACGCCCACCCTGGTGTCCTGGAACGGCGGCGGCTTCGACCTGCCGGTGCTGCACTACCGCGCCCTCAAGCACGCCATCGCCGCGCCGCGCTACTGGGAGATCGGCCAGGAGGACCAGAGCTTTCGCTACAACAACTACCTCTCGCGCTTCCACTGGCGCCACATCGACCTGATGGACGCGCTCTCCGGCTACCAGGCGCGCGCCGTCGCGCCGCTGGACCAGATCGCCACCATGCTCGGCTTCCCCGGCAAGATGGGCATGAGCGGGGCGAAGGTGTGGGATCACTACCAGCAGGGCGACCTCAAGGGCATCCGCGACTACTGCGAGACGGACGTGCTCAACACCTATCTCGTCTATCTGCGCTTCGAGCTCATGCGCGGCAATCTCACGCCCGAGGGCTACGCCACCGAATGCCAGGTGGTACGCGATGCGCTGGCCGGCGCGGAGGAATCCCACCTGCGCGAGTTCCTCGCCACCTGGCAGGCCGGCGAGGCGCAATAGCATGGCCCGCCGACGCAGAAAGCCGCCGGCCACGCCCGTCGAGGCCGTGATCGAATCGCTGGCCCAGGACGGGCGCGGCGTCACCCACATCGACGGCAAGGCCGTGTTCGTCGACGGCGCCCTGGCCGGCGAGCGCGTGCGCTTCATCTACACCCACCAGGCCCGACGCCACGACGAGGGGCGGGTGGAGACCGTGCTCGAGGCCTCGCCAGACCGCGTCACGCCGCACTGCGCGCACTTCGGCGTGTGCGGCGCCTGCAGCCTGCAGCACCTCGACCCGGTGGCGCAGATCGCGGCCAAGCAGCAGTCCATGCTCGATGCCCTCAAACACATCGGTGGCGTGCAGCCGGAGCACATCCTTGCCCCGCTCACGGCCGATCCCTGGGGCTACCGGCGCAAGGCGCGCCTGGGCGTGCGCTACGTGCGCAAGATGGGCAAGGTGCTGGTCGGTTTTCGCGAAAAGCGGGCGAATCGTCTGGCAGAGCTCGAGCGCTGCGCCGTGCTGCACCCGAGCGTGGGCGAGCGCCTGCCGGATCTCGCCGCGCTCATCGAGGGCATGGCCGCGCGCGAACAGATCGCGCAGATCGAGGTCGCCGTCGGCGACAACGCCACCCAGCTCGTCTTCCGCCACCTGGTTGAGCTCGACGCGGCCGACCGCGAGCGCCTGATCGATTTTGCCAAGGCCACCGGCTTTTTCATCAGCCTCCAGTCCGGTGGCCCCGAGACCGTCACACCGCTGTATCCAAAGGCCCAGCCGCTCTACTACGAACACCCGGTCTACGACGTGCGCGTCGACTTCCAGGCCCTGGACTTCACCCAGGTCAACGCCGGCATCAACCGCAAGATGGTGCCCTGGGCCCTGGAACTGCTGGACGTACAGCCCGAGGACGTGGTGCTAGACCTCTTCGCGGGCCTGGGCAACTTCACCCTGCCGCTCGCCCGCCGGGCCAAGCAGGTAGTGGGCGTGGAGGGCGACGAGGTCATGGTCGCCCGCGCCAAGGCCAACGCGCTCGCCAACGGCATCGAAAACACCGCCTATCACGCCGCCGACCTCATGGGCGACATGACCGGCGCCCCCTGGCTCAAGCAGGCCTACGACAAGATCCTCCTCGACCCCCCGCGCCTCGGCGCCCAGGAAGTCATCGCCCACATCGGCAAACTCGGCGCAAGGCGCATCGTCTACGTCTCCTGCCACCCGGGCACGCTTGCCCGCGACGCCGGCCTGCTGGTCAAGGAACACGGCTACCGCCTGGTGAGCGCCGGCGTCATGGACATGTTCCCGCACACCGCGCACGTGGAGTCGATCGCGTTGTTCGAGAAGGACTAGGCAGGATTTGCCACAGAGGGCACAGAGAAGGCGAGGTTTCGTAGGAGCGCTGCAAGGCGCGATCAAGGGTGGCAGCCAGGCCCGACATGGCCATCACAGCTTGCACCCAGAGCGCCTAAACGCCGCACCTACACATAATCAGCACCACGACCCATAGGGCGGCCCATGGCCGCCGCGCCGGCGTTCAGGTAAAGACCAATGCGCCACAGTGGGCACAGAGTTCACAGAGAAGGCAAGGACTCGTAGGAGATTCTATGTCGCAAGGCAAAGTTTTCTTGGCACATAGTCGGATCCATTTTTGAGGATGGCGAAGGCGATACGGGCGAGCTTGCGGGCGAGGATGGTGAGGGCCTGGGTGCTTTTC
>DSBO01000211.1 GCA_011046015.1 Thioalkalivibrio sp.
GGCATGGAGCCCGGCGTCGGGTCGACCGGGGCATTGATCAGCATGCCCGCCTCGACCGCCGAGACACCGCCTGATGGATCGCCCACCGGCGCGCCGTTCAGCGTGGTGCTGCTGCCTACATACGTGGTGTTGACCGGGATGGTGTCCTGGAAGACGACATCGATGGCATCCTCCGTGCCGGTGTTGCGCACGGTAATGGTGTAGCGCAGCTGGTCACCGGCCAGCAGCACGGCCGGGTCGTCGCCGAGGTACTGGGAGACCTTTTCCACCGTCCAGTCCGGAACGGACTCGATCAGGGTCTGGGTCGGATCTTCGGTGCCGGCCAGTGCCGGCTCATCCGTCAGCAGCAGCTCTACGCCGTTGAGCGAGACTGCCCCCTGGTTGTAGACCAGCGTGCCGCCATCGATCACCGGGATCAGGGTGAGTTCGAACTCGACGGTGACGACCTCGGCCGGGTCGAGGCTGATGTCGCTGACATCGACCAGCCCGGTGCCGGCGGCACCCCCGTTCGGGTCACTGGCGTCGGTGGCTCCCGCCGGCACCCCCGTGATGCTGAGTGAACCCGCCACGAACATGGGCGCATCGTTCAGGGCATCGATCTCGTCGAGCAGTGACACACCACTGACCGCGACGGTGCCCGTGTTCTCGATGGCGATCGTGTAGCGCAGGGTGTGGCCGGGCCTGGCCGTCTCACCCGACTGGCCAGTGGTCACATTGAAGACGGTCTTCTCCGCTGCGAGTTGACTGTCGGCCGCGATCGTCGCGGTCGCCGGGCCGAAGCAGTAATCGTTCGGTGCGGCGGTCGTCGGACATCCCTCGCCGGTGCGCTCACGCGGCGCGAGCGCGGTATCCAGTGAAGTCCAGTCAACCCAGGCGGTGTTGTCGATGCTGGCGGCGTTGATGGCATCCACCGTCACGCGATAGGTGAGCACCAGGGTGCCGGCGGGCGGAATGTCCAGCGACTCGTCACCATTGCCCTGCCCCCAGATCAACGTGTTGGGCGCCACCTGTGTGGGGGCCGGATTGAATCCGGCCACGGGCACGCCGTTGATCTCCGCCGTGGCGGAGTCCGCCACCAGCGTGAGACCGTCGGGCAGCATGTCGGTGACGTTGGTGTCGTAGGCGATCTCGGTGCTGGCGTTGGTGACGGTCAGGCTGTACTCGAGCGTGTCACCGCCTTCGGCCGGCTGCCCCGGGTCGGTGATATTCGCCACGTCCTTGGTCATGGTCAGCGCCGGCTCGACGAGGTCGACGGTCACGGGCTGGCTGGGGATGGGCGCGCCTGCCCCGTCGAAGCTGTAGGCAGCGCTATTGGCAATGGCGTCCCCCGCCTGCGCCGCCTCCACGTTCAGCACCCGGGCCGTTACCTGGAGGGTCACCTGCTCGCCGGCCGGGATCTGCGCCACGGTGAAGTTCAGGTCGTTGCCGCTGCTGTTGTCGGTGACAGCAGGACCGCCGCTCTGGGTGTAGCCCTGATACGAGAGGCGTGCATCCAGGGTATCGGTGATCACGACGTTGTCGATCGGCAGACCCAGCGGTGCCTCCGGAACGGTGATCTCGTACACCACGTCCTCACCGATGGTGGCCGTGCCGTCGGCGGGCGAGACCAGCACCTTGGCCGGGGGCGCGGTGGTATACAGCGATGTCGACGCCGTGTTGCTCGGGCCGTAGATCTCGCGCTCACCGGTGGCGCCACCCAGCGCGGGCACTGCCTCGTCGTCGAGCGAGTAATAGGTGGCGGCCTGTGCCTGGTTGGTCAGGGTCTGGCCTACACCGATGTCGGCATCCACCTGCACCTGATACACGACCACCAGGGCATCACCCGACGGGATGCTGTACTCGTCGGCGACGCCCGAGTCGAAGTCCCACACCACCACCCCGGTGGCCGGGTCATAGGAACTGTAGTCACGGGTCGGCAGGAGGGCCCCCGAGGCCAGCGCAGTGTTCACCACTGTCACGCCGCCGTCACGCATGCCGAGCGGAATCACGTCTTCGAGCACGACGTCATAGGCTGGCGCCGTGCCGGTGTTCTCCAGGGTGACGGTGTAGGTCACCGTATCGCCGGCCGCGACCACACTGCCGCTGACCGGATCGGAACTCTTGCTGGCGACGAGGTTCGGCTGCAGCACGGTCACCGAAGCGGTGGCATTCTGCGTCGGGGCCGGGCCCGCGGCCGTGTCGTAATCGAGCTCGACGCTGTTCTCGAGCGGCGTGGTATTGGCCTGCACCAGGGCCCCGTTGATCACGCGTGCGCGGTAGACGATGACGAAGTCGTCACTCGCCCCGTCGTTCGGCAGGTTGGCCACGGCCCCCAGCGTCCAGGTCACGGTAGTCGGGCCGGTCACGGGGTCGCCGTCCGCGCTGACATTGGCGTCGGTCAGGTCGGCATGACTGAAGGGTGCCACGGCGCCGTAGGTCGGCCCCGCCTGGCCGTTGATGCTGACGATCTCGACGTAGTCCAGTCCCTGCGGCAGGGTGTCGGTGAGCGTCACGTTGCCGAGCGTGCCCTCGGGCATGGTGACCCGCAGCTCGTAATCGACGATGTCGCCGATGCGCAGATCGGCATCGCTCGCGCCGAAGGTGTCGCTGATGCGCGCCTTGGCGACCGTGGCCGCCAGGTTCGGCGTGGCTACCGCCGCGGTGACAGGCTCCGTCTCGTAGTCGTTGATCCCGCCGTCAAAGCCATCCGAACCATCACGCTCGTACTCGCTGACACCGTCCAGGCTCGTCCAGCGCGCCACCACGGTATTGGTGAGCTCCTGGTTGGCGAGCACGCTGTCGAGCACGCGGACGTCGTAGGAGATCGTGACCTCGGCACCACCGGCAATGTCGATGTCGGCGTTGGCGTGCGGTGGCCCCCAGACCAGGGTCTGCGGCGTGTCGATACCGTCACCCGTGATCACGGGCTCGCCGATGCTGTTGTCGGCACCGACGGTGCCGGCCTCGCCCACCGTCACTGCCGGGTTGCCCGCGTACACCAGCCCCAGATCCAGGGTGTCGATCAGGGTCACGTCGAAGACATCGGGATTGATGCCACCCGTGGCCGTGAGGGTGACGCTATAGCGCAGCGTCTCGCCGCCGGTTGGCGTGGTGAGGGACGGGGTCTTGACGACCTGTTCGATGTAGGGCTCGAAGAGCTCGATGGGGACGGCCGCGGAACTCAGCGGCGGATAGCGCACGCCGCCCGGCAGATTGGTATAGGTATAGGCAGCGATGTTCTCGATGATCAGGCCCTGCCGCGCGGTTTCAATGTTGCGCACGCGGGCGCGCAGTTCGATGACGGCCTGCTCGCCGGCCGGGATCTCGGCGATAGCGATCTGCAGTTCGCTGGCGGTGCTGGTGTTGCTGACGAGCGTCGGATCCACACCGCTGACGGTGGCGTCGACATACTCCAGGTTCGGGTCGAGCACATCGGTGATCTCGACCTCATACAGTGAGCGGTCCTCGACCGTGCCGGGCACCGTGATCGTGTAGACCACCTCTTCGCCGATGGTCGCCGTGACCTGGTTCGACGTCTTCAGCGGCGCCGTGGGCGGCGGGAAGTTGATGGTGATCACCGTCGGATCGGGCTCGCGCTGCGGCTCGGCCACGTTGATCGGGCCGACCACGTTGGGGTCGTTACTGTTGGCGAGGAGCGTGTCCGCCAGATAGAGCTGGGCCTGGTTGGTTATTTCCTGCCCCTCGGACAGGTTGTCCGCCAGCGTCACCCGGAACACGATCTCGCGGACGGTCTCCGGTGCGATCTCGAAATTGCGGATATCCAGTAGCGGATCGCCGTTGGTGCCTCCGGTGGGGTCGCTATTATTGACCACGGCAGGAGCAGGAGCCGGGGCCGGCGGGCCGCCCTCGACATAGTCGATACCGATGAACTCGAAGCTGCCCGGCTCGTACACCGCGGCGGTGCCGTTCAGTGAACCCATGTCGTCGGTGATGCGGGCGTAGACCACGCCCTCATCAACGGAACGCACGCGCACGCGGTACTCCACGGTCTCGCCCGGAAGTGCCGTGGTCTTGCGCTCGCCGGTGACCGGGTCGTAGGCCACCTTGTCGAAGAAATACCCCGAGAACACCGCCAGTACGCTGTGTGCATCCTGACAGTCCGCCACGTCCGGGGTACCGTCCGTGAGGGCACATCCAAACTCGGAGCCCAGATCAGGGTCGGCATCACTGGTCCACTGCGTGGCCGCGACGATGTTGGTCAGCGTCGAGCCGTCGTCCACATCATCATCGAGCTGCGTGGTGTAGTCGATGACCAGCGACTCCCCCGGCGCGATCGACAGGCCATTGATCAGATTGACTTCGAGCCGACAGGCCGGGTCACCCTGCCAGGTCACGGTGTAGTCCGTGTCGACCGTGAGCAGGGCGCCACCCAGGCTGACACCCACGCTGGCCGTCGGATCGGTGTCGCACATGCTCGCGAGGTCGGCGCTCGGTAGCTGGTCGGCAATCACCACGTTATGGGCGGAGCTCAGACCGACATTGGTCACGTCGATGCTGTAGTCGCCGCTGTCGCCCAGGTTCAGGGTGGAACCGAGCGTGGCCGGACCCGACTTGGTCACCACCAGTTCCGGGGCCGCGATCGTCAGGGGCTCGGTAACGCCCCACTCGCCCGGCAGGGGGTCATAGAAGGTGCCGTCGATCAGGCGCCCGAACTCCCACTTCGCGGTGTTGACGAACTGGGTGCCGAGGACATTGGTCGGCGTGTCGTCGAGGACCAGATCGAGCTCGATGAGGAACTGCTCGCCCGCCGGCACGGTGAAGCCCGGGTCGAAGGTCCAGGTGAGCAGGCCGGCGTCGTTGCTGAAGCTGTACTCGCTGATCTGGCTACCGCTGTCACGCCAGTAGATGCGGTGGTCCAGATAGGTCACGTCTACGCCCAGCGCGTTCAGATCGTCGGTCAGGGTAATGCCGTGCAGTTCGTTGACCGAGCCGCTGGAGTTGATGACACCGCCGGTACCCGGGTCGTACAGCACCGGGATGGTCATGGTATAGGTGAAAGGCACGCCCACCGACACGTAGGCCCCGGGGTTCTGCTTGTCGATCTTCTCCACCGGGATGAGCAGATTCTGGCAGCCGTCCTGGATCTTGGTGGACGAGCCGTTGGTGAACCAGATCTTGTGTTCGTGCGTGGCGTTGCACGACATGTTGCCGGTGTGATTGACGTTATCGAAGACGACAAGGTAGCGGACGGATGTCTGCCCGGGAGCCGTATAGAAGTTGAAATTACTGATCAGGGGATTCGGATCCTGGAAGTTCCGAATCGTACAATTGGTGTCGATCTCGATGTTGGTGGGTGGCGGCTGGAACTGGGGGTCGTTGCCGTCAATCACCCCACGATAGTCGGAGCAGCTGTTCGCCGCCTGGGCGGGAGCGGCCATGGCCAGAACCAGGCCGATGAGCAGCAGCTGTGCAAGCAAAACGCCGCCGCGCGGTTTCGCACGAGAGAAAGAGCGGGATGAACCCTCCCCGAAACTGGCCGCGGCAAGGACGCGACCAGCACCGGCGGCAATCGGCAACGCATGCATAACGTTACGCAGCACGTCGCGAAGTCCCCCATTCATTCCCCAAGAGCGTTTCATATTCGGTATGTCGCCTATAACATTATCAAGCAGGCGTAATCATCGTTATGCCGCCATCTTATCGATGAGGCCGCCGAAACAATGTGACCCATCGAGCAATTGGCAAGCATTCCCGGCTTTCGGCGCAGTCATCCAATCAGCCACCCGCGAGACAGGCCTGTCCTGCCGCGCGTACGGGTACCGCTGCACGCTCGGCAGCGGCACACACCACGACCTAGGAGGCCGGCAGGAAGTCGATCGGGTACAGGATGGTGACCGTCGGCACGCCATCCTTCGGACCGAAGTTGAAGCTACGGACACGGGCGAGGATCTGTTCCGACAGGTTTGCCGAATCGAGATCGGTCGACTCCACGCGCACCGCCGAGACCGAGCCATCGGGCTCGATGGTCAGGCGCAGCACCATCTTTCCACGCAGGGTCGGGTCGACGCGCAGCTCGCGGTTGTAGATGCGATACAGCGCCGCCTTGTAGCGATCGAAGACGATCTGGATCTCCTGATCGGTACGGCTCGGACCCACTCCGTCACTGAGCGGACGCTCGCTGGCGATCGCATCCGTACCGATGGCACTTTCCACGCGGGAGAACTCGACACCCGACCCCATGCGCTGCCCGGCACTGCCGCCGACATCGCGGCTGACCGCCGCGGTGTCGATCCCGCCGCTGTTGCGCGCCTGGGCGGTAACCAGGTTGCGGCTCGCCTCGCCCGCATCGGCCTGTGCACCGCGGTTGCTGAGGCTCGCCGAGGCGCCCAGATTGGCGGTCACGTCATCGGCCAGCAGATCCGAGAAGGTGTCCTTGAAGGCCAGCACACCGGAGCTCTCGGCGACTTCGCGTGCCTGCTTCTTCTCGGCAGGCGTCGGCTTCGGCTGCTCCTGCTCGGTCGGCTTCGGCTCTTCGGGCTCTTCCTCGCGCGGGAGTTCCTCACGCGGCTCGGGCGGCGGCGGTGGTTTGCGCTCCTGCACGAGTCGGACCAGGTGCTCGGGGATTTCGACCGGCTCGTCGAGATCACGCTCGGGCAGATCATAAAAGGGAACCAGGACGCCCAGCGTAATGGTGAACAGCAGCACCAGCGCAAGCAGCTTGCGATAGCGGCGCTCATCTTCGCCCTGCCGATTCCAGGGCATGACCATGGGCCGGTAGGGAAGCGGCCGCTCTTCGCGCTCGATGACGAAATCGGACCGGGCGCGCTCGATCTGTTCATCGAGATCGATCAGCTCATCCTGCAGATACTCGATGTCGTATCGCAGCTCCTTGGCGCGTTTCTGCCGCGCATCGCGCCGCTCTTCGATGGCAGACAGCTTTTGCTGGAACCCGGCAACATTGCTACGCGCAACGGCGAGAAGAGCATCGGGCTCGACGCCATCATTTGCCTCGCCCCAGAACAGCTGCGAGGCGCCCATCTCGCCGAGCTCTTCGAGTGACGAGCAGATGTTCCCCAGGAGCTGGAACTGCCTGCGCTCGCCCGAGAGGCTCTCGAGCTCGGCATCGATCCCTCGAATCTCCTGCTTGAGAGCCTTCAGGTCTTGCTCGGCCCCCGCGAGGCTCGCTTGCACCGCAAGCTGCCGCTGCAACATTGAATCAGTCACGACATCACTCTAGTTCTGAGACGCTTTCTGAGTTACTGCAAGCGATATCTTCGTATACCCGGCGCTGGTGGCCGTTGCCATCAACGTCTTCAGCGCCTTGAAGGGAATGGTGCGGTGCGCCATGATGGTGACCTCGTCGCCCTGCGCCACCGCCTCGGTGGTAAGGCCTATGACACGGTCCTTCAGCCTTGCCAGCGAGTCCTTCACGGGCTCGGCGACGCGGCCATCCCCTTCCAGCAGTTCGGCAACGGTCATCACGGGCTCGCTCTGTACCAGGACATACTCCTCGCTCACCATCAACATGACCGTCTGCCGCGGCGCGGCCTCGGCGACCGACTCCGGCAGGGTGATGTCCTTCGGCGGGTCGATGATCTCCACCGCCGACTGGTTGACCAGCAGGTAGAGCACGAGGATGGTGAACACGTCCATCAGCGAAGTGAGGTTCAGCGCAACCGCGCGGTGACGCTGGGCGCGGCTCATGCGTTTCAGGCGGCGGGTATCTTTCATGGTGCATCGCCCACTGACAGCTTCGGGAACAGGACTATGCGTTCCACCTCGTGCTCATCTTCCACTTCGATTTCTGCCGCCTTGACGGCATCCATCACCTGGATGATGGTGTCGTACTCGACATCGGGCTCGATCAACAGGACCGCATCTTCCTTGTCGGCATGGCGCTTCTTCAGGTCGAGCAGATGAGCCGACAGCATGGAGATGTCATGCTCCCCGTCGACCAGTGCTATGGAAGCCGTCACGGCCCTGCCATTACTGATCTCGAGCTTGTCCTGGCGGACGATTACCTCGATCGTGACCAGCGGCTCATCGGCCTGGGATCCACCGGCCGCTGCATCCGGCACGTTCAGCTCCTGGATGGTGATCCGGGAGAACACCGCGGTAATGAGCAGGAACGGGATCAGCACCACCATCAGGTTGAGGAAAGTGGTGACGTCGAGGTCGGCCTGATCGCTGTGCCGTTTGTAATGGCGTCTTCTGGGCATGGTCGCTCCAGTTACTCAGCGCGCTTGGACTTGCCGGTGATCACGTTGAGGGTCTTGACCGAGGCCATCTCCAGGCTGTCGACGATCCCACCGGCCTTGGAGTTGAGGTAGGAATGGACGATCAGCAGCGGGATGGCGGCCATCAGACCAAACGCCGTGGTATTCATGGCAATGGAGATACTGGCGGAGAGGAGGTCGGCCTTTTCCGCCGGGTTGGCATTGGCTACCGCGTTGAAGGCCGCGATCAGACCGATAATGGTTCCGAGCAGCCCCAGCAGGGTGGACAGGTTCGCGTACAGCGCAATGTAGGAAATGCGCTTCTCGAGCTGAGGAATGATTTCCATCATGCTCTCTTCCATCGCGATCTCGATGTCCTCACGGCGTCGCACGGTTCCCTGGCGCTCCAGGCCGACTTCGAGGAGGCGGCTGACGGTCGAGTCATCCTCGGCAGTCATTTCCCGCGCCCGGTCAAAATCACCCTCGACGAGAACCGGATGCAGTTCGCTCCACATCCGCCGGTTGGCGCGCTCGACCAGCGACAGCTTGATGAACCGCTCGAGACCAATGGCGAAACCAATGGCCCCCACCGTCAGGATCGGATACATCCAGAAGCCGCCTTCGAGAAAGAATCCAATAATCTTGTCAAAAACACCCATTACCTATTCCTCACCAGGACTTGTTAACTCGACAGGCCTTTAACAGACCCTTCAAACGCCTAAATTCGACACGGCACAAGGCCGCCCGGGCAGAACCTGCCCGCCATAAAGTTCCAACAGGAAAGACTTCGATCTCTATCGCCGCAGGCGCGCTCGCCCCACCAGAAGCACGCCTCGGTCAGTCCGCACGCCTGATTTCGTAGTAATCGATCTCGCGCATGAACACGTCCCTGTCGACCGGACGCATGGAATCGTCCAGCAGCCCCGAGGTGAGACCGGTATCAGACCCGATCTCCGAGCTCTTCCAGGGGACGATGAACAGCGATTTCGGCGCTTCGTCGTTGCCGATAATCGACATCCCGGATATCACCTTCACCTCATCCTCGTTTGCATGGACGGGCGCGTGCATACCGATAAGACTCCCCAGCAGAAGGACGGCGCCGATGCGCCAGGTGGTCAGCCCCCAACTCTTCGTTCCAGCCCCAATATCCATAACTTGACGTCTTCCTCGCCCGGGTTATTGTCGATGTAGCTCCGATACTGCTTGAGCGCACATGCGGGATCATCGAGGTACAACTCGCAGAGGATGCCGAAGTTCTTACGCGCTGGCATGAACTCCGGATACCTTGCGGTCAGCGTTTCGTAGACCTGCCTGGAGTCATCGTACCGGCCCGTCTCTCTATACAGCAGCGCGAGCTCGTGCAGGGTGACCGGGTGCCCGGGGTTGATCTGCATGGCCCGGTCCAGGTTGGCCTCCGCCCGGTCGTAATTCCCAGTCATGACATAGGCCTTCGCAAGATTAACGAAGGGTGCCGAGTGGTTTTGTGCTCGTGTCGTCACTTTCTCCAACAGGTCGATCGCCTGTGGATACTGACCGGCTTCCAGCAACTCCAACGCCCGGGCGAAGTCCTGTCGCACGGCCGAATCCACGGGCCGGTTCTCCACCACGTGGATTCCGTCGGAACCCTGGCTGGCACCGCGCACGCCCGGCGTGGACGCGCACCCCGCCAGGAGAAGCAGTCCCAGTGCGGCGCCCCCCAGGCCGAGTAACCAAGTGGTGCGATCAGAATGCAAAATATCCATGTCCGTCCGGCCTAGCGCTTGAATCAGAAAATTGGGTAGAACGCGGCGGCCGCTGCGCGCATCGACAGGCAGGCCCGCCCCTCAGTCATTCGGCTCGCCCGCCCGTGCCGCCTCGATCGACGCTTCCTGCACCGGCGAGGCGCCGACATCGGCCGCCCCCGGTGCCTCGTCCGCCAGTACCGGGGTTGCCGCAGCAGGCTCGGTCGTATCGGCGGCCGGTGCTTCCTCGCCAGCCGGCTCGGCCTCGCGCACGACATAACGGTAGCTGTCGATGCTGTCGAGGAAGGCCAGGCGCGTCTCCTCGCGGGCGTAGTTGGCCGGGAACAACTCGGCCAGCCGGCCAATACTCTTGTCGATCCAGGAGCTGTAAATTCCCGCGTGCAACAGCTCGATGTTCTTCTCGTGGACCTCGATGGCCATCTCCTCGAACGGGTAGATCTGCTCTTCGAGGGCCAGCTCGTACTGCTCTAGCTCGAGCTCGCTGAGGTTGGTCGGGCGCTCCGAATGCATCAGGGCCTGGCTGAAGTGCTGGTAGATTTCGGCCATGTAGTAGGTCGCGGCCGCGGTCACGTCCGCCACCTCGTAGGACACGAGCTTGCCGTAGGCGTCGATGGCCTCGCGCATCGCATTGCGCTTCCTGAGCATGTTGTCCTTCAGCGGGCTGACCAGCCGGATTTCGACAAAGCGGTCGAACAGGGGCTCTGTGAGCGACAGCGCCGCCTGGGCCGCCAGGTAACGCGTGCGGTCAGTGCGCTGCGCACCAGCATTCCGGTCGGTCTCGACGATGGTCCGGAGCGTCGCCTGGTACCTGGTGCTATCGCCCTGGCCCTGATAGACGCGAGCCATCTTGTGGTACACCTCCATCACCTCAGCGATCGGCGCCGGGAAATACTCGACGAACCGGCGGTAGACGGCGAGTTCCTGGCGGGTCGCACCCACCTCCTCGTAGAGTTCGGCGGCGACGAGCAGGGCGCTACGGCGCACGGCGTCATCGTCGGCTTCGCGCTCGATGCGCTCGTACTCGCCGGCGGCCTGCTCCAGCTTGCCCGCCGAGCGATAGACATGGGCGATCTGCTTGGTGACTTCCGGCTGCAGCTCGTGGCTCGGGAAGTTGACGCGGAACGCCGTCAGCACCTGGGCCGAACGGTCCCAGTCCTCGAGCTTGATGAGCACGGCGGCGGCATCGTATTCGGCAGTGGGACGGATCGACGAATTCGGGGCGAGCGTGCCGATGCGCAGGAAGTGATCGGCGGCGGCACGATAGTCCTCGACCAGACTGGCCTCTTCACCCTGCTTGTAGATCGATGCGGCCAGGTTGTCATACAGGGTGCTGCGCCCTGCGTCGTCGTCCGCGGTGAGGCGGATCACGTTGAGATACCCGGATTCGGCCTCGGCATAGTTCGCCAGATCGAAGGAGCCATGCCCCACCACCAGCCAGGCGGCACGCTGCAGGTCCCGGTCGGCGCCCGGATAGTCGGCCAGCAGGCGGCGCGCGGTAGCGACCGCAAGCTCGTACTGGCTCATCTCGTACAGATCGTCGGCGGCGGCGCCCAGCACCACCGTGACCTCTTCGTGGTCCGGATAGGTATCGGCGAAGCGCAGCGAGCTGCTGATGATCTTCTGCCTGACGTCGGTCTTCTGCGACTCGGGCACCGCCTGCAGGTGCTCGCGGTAGGCATACACCGCCGCATACCCGGCCTGCGATGACTGCTCGTGGCGCGGGTAGTTGTACGAGGTGGTCTCGTAGGCCAGGGCCGCACCGCCGAAGTCCCGGTTCTCCAGCATCAGGTCGGCCATCTGGTAATTCAGGGCCGGCGCCTCGGGCTCATCCTTGAACGAGGACAGGTAAGTGCGATACCACCGCAGGGCCTCGCCGTAGTTTTCGCCCTGGTCGTCCTTGAAGCGCGGGTCCTGGTACATGGCGTGGTAATGGTTCGCCAGGTCCTTCAGGTTCTCCTTCAGGTAGGCGATCACGTCCGGCCGGTCTTCCCGGTTGTAGTAGTTCCAGTAAGCGGCATTCAGCGCATAGGTCGTGGAGAACTTCTTCTTCGCCTCGACCACGAGGCTGCCGAAACCACCCTCGCCATAGATCTCGATGACACGCATGTTGAAGTGCGGTGCAACCTCGTGGAACGGGTTGAGGTCCACGTAGGTTTCGTAGGCGGAGGCCGCGTCGCTGTAGCGGCGCTTGCTCACGTAGTACTCGCCGAGCTGGCTGTACACCTGGTCTTCGTAGCTACGCGAGCCATGGCGCTGGAAGTAGTCGACCACCGACTCCGGGCCGCCCATGTAGGAGAAGGTCAGACTGACGACGCGATAGGTATCCTCGATACGCTGCCGTTCGCCCTTGTTCTCGGTCTGCTCGAAGTCGTAACCGATCATCACCTTGTAATCGAGCAGGGCGAAGTACTGGTTGAGCGCCTCCTCGTAGAGGTCCTGCTTGAAATACGCCCAGCCGAGCTTGTACAGCGACAGCTCATAGAAGGGCGAGACCGAGCCGATGTCCACCACCGCCTTGTAGGCCTCCTCGGCGTCGAGGAAGCGGTTGCGCGTGAAGTAGTATTCCGCACGGCGGAACTGCACCTCGTCCATGTACCGGGAATAGGGGTAGGCCTGCACGAAGGTGTTCATCACCTCCATCGCCGCCTCGATCTGACCCAGCTCCTCATAGGCGCGGGACATCTGGTAGAGCACCTGGTCGTTGCGCTCGTAGTTCGGGTATTTCTCGAGCAGCTCCTTGTACAGCACGATGGCGCGCTCGGCATTGGGATTGCTCAGGTCGTCACCGCCCTCGGGCATGGGCACCACGAACTCGCCATCCTGCGCCGAGGGCGTCGCCTCGCCCTGCGCGACGCGCCGTTCGAACTCGGCATCGCTCTCGCCACTGAGCGCAGCGATGCTGCCCGAGTCGCCGACCCCCTGCGCCGGCCCGGTGCCGGGCGCGGGGTTCGTGCCGGCGCGTGCAGGCTGCTGCAGGCGTCGCTGCGAGACCTCGCCGGTGGTCGTGGCCGCCGGTGCCGGGCCACTGGCGACATAACCGTATTCCTTTTCCAGCGACAGGTCGGCGATGCGGCGGATCGCCTCGGGCGTCATCGCCGACTCCGGGGTCTCATCGAGGAAGCGCTGGTAGCTCGCCATCGCCTTATCCAGACC
>DSBO01000156.1 GCA_011046015.1 Thioalkalivibrio sp.
CCCCTACCCCGCCCCCGTCGGGCCGGCATCGCCCCCGGCCACTCACTACCGCGGCGCGGTTCTGCCAGCAAACTCACTCATCACGAAATCAGGCATCGTGCTGGTGGCAGGAGTCTGGCCACGGCGATGCACAAGAGGTCCTAATTACATGGCGAAAGAAGAGCTTATCGAGATGGAAGGCGTCGTTACCGACGTGATGCCGGACCAGCGTTTCCGCGTCGAACTGGAGAACGGCATGGAAGTGCAGGCCTATGCGGCCGGCAAGATGCGCAAGTTCCGCATCCGCGTGGTCACCGGCGACAAGGTGAAGCTGGAAATGTCCCCCTACGACCTGACCAAGGGTCGGATCAGCTACCGCTACAAGAACTGATCCGGTGCGCGGGCCCGCGGCGCCATCCCGGCGCCGGCGCGGCCAGGCCCGGCGGGGGCCGGGCTGTCAGCGCCCTTGAAATCCCCTCCGCAGGGCCGACAATGGGAGCATACTCCCATCCGTCCCGCATACCATGTCCCGTTTCCCGCGCCTGTTCGCTTCCCTGCTGCTGCTCGGCCCGTCGCTGGCCGCCTCGGCGCAGCCCCTGTTCGACGCCCACCTGCACTACAACGCCGAGGACGCCCGGCAGTACACGCCCGCGCAGATCGGCGAGATTCTGGCCCGCCATGACGTGCGCGCGGCCGTGGTCACGAGCCGGCCGCCCGATGCCGTGCTCGCGCTACACCGGGCAATACCGGGGCGCATCGTCCCGCTGCTCGGCGTGTATCGCCAACCGGCGGACAAGCAGGACTGGCACCAGGACACCGGCCTGCCGACACGGGTAGCCCAGGCGCTCGAGGACGGCCCCTGGGCGGGGGTGGGTGAACTGCACCTGTTCGCGCCCGAGCGCGCGAGTCCCGTGTTCCGCCGTATCGTGGAGCTAGCCACCGCCCACGGGCTGCCCCTGCAACTGCACACCGACCCCGCGACCCTGGACACCGTGTTCGGTTTCGCGCCACAGGCCACCGTACTCTGGGCCCACGCCGGCGCCTATCCCTACCCGCCACTGCTGCGCGACTACCTCGACCGCTATCCGAACCTGTACATCGACCTCTCGGTGCGCGACGACCGGATCGCCCCGGCCGGCCGGCTCGACCCGGACTGGGAACTGCTGTTGGTCGAATTCCCCGACCGCTTCCTGGTCGGCGTGGACACCTTCAGCACCGGGCGCTGGAGCGAGTACGGCGCGGTCGCCGCGCAGATCCGCGGCTGGCTGTCACAGTTGCCGCCAGAGGTCGCCGCCAGGCTCGCCTGCGGCAACGCGGCCCGGCTATTTGCCATGGATGCCTGCAGCGTGACGACTCAGCCGTAACGCCCATCGATGCGGGGCCGCAGCAGCATCGATGCATACACGCCGACGAAGAGCCCGAATCCCGCCACCCAGAGACCCTGGGACAGACCGATCCAGGTCGCCTGCGCCGCAGGCAGCAGCAGGGGAAGCACCACCCGTACCAGCGCGCCTGCCATCAACAGCGCCAGCATCCACTGTACCGGGCGCGGTGGCGCGAACACGTTGCGCCCGGTGTGCCCGAGACTGACCCGGCACATCATGCCGAGCGTAACGAGCCCGATCCCGCCGTAGGCGAAGGCGTGCAGGGCCGCGAAGGGATCGAGCGGGACGAACGCGGCAAGACCGCGTAACCCGAAGCCCACGGCGATCCAGGCCAGGGCCAGGTACAGGCTCCACAACAGGGGTTTGCGCCAGATGTCCGGATGATGCCAGTCGTACAGGCGCACGGCCTGCAGGAGCGCCAGGGCCAGGGCCAGTAACCCCGCGCCCAGGGCCCAGCGCTGCGCGAGTTCGACGGCGACGAATACCAGCGCCAGCACCACCGTGGCCACGTCCACCCACCGACGGTTGCGAATGCTCGCCTCGCCGTCCACACCCTTTTCGATGAAGAAGGGGATCACGCGCCGCCCCATCACCAGGATCAGCAGCACGATGAGGTACAGCCCCGCGTAGAGCCCGAGACGCTCGCCGCCGGGGAGCCCGCCCAGCAGGCCGGCGTAGAAGATGACGTGCGCCAGCGTCAGGACGAGGGGCATGGCCAGGATCGGGAGCTGTTTCCACTGCCGGGCGCAGGCCACCGGATGCAGCACGGCCACGAGCAGCGCCAGGTTGAAGGCGAGGTCGACCACCACCATGAGCGTCACGCCTCCCGGCACCCAGGCGAGCACGCGGGCCGCCAGCCAGAACAGGGCCAGTAGCAGCAGGGGGGCGCCATGCGCCGTCTGTACGCCCGTCCAGTTGCGCACGGCCGTGAGCAGGAATCCGGCCACCACGGCCAGGGCATAGCCGAATACCATCTCGTGGGCATGCCACAGAGAGGGCGGCAGCCCCATGGGAAAGACCCCGGCGTCGCCGTGGTAGAGCCAGGCCCACAGCGCCATGGACACGACGGCCCAACCCCCCGCCAGCAGGAAGAAGGGACGAAAGGCGAGGTGCAACAGGGCGATGCGGTAGTGACCCGGCTGTTCGATATTGAGCATGGCGGCCCCGGTGGCTGTGGCGAAGACCTCAGCCTATAACAAAGCGGTATCTCGTGTACATGTTATAGATCAAGGCGCCGGCGCGCGCGCAGCGGGACGCCTCAGGCCGCGCGAGTGAAGCCCGGGGTGCGCTCGGTCGGAGGTTCCAGCGGGGGGCAGGCCATGCCGGGCCCGGGCGCGGTTGCAGGCCTCGTTTGGCTCGCCGCCCTCCCAGGCGACCTTGAAGTCCCGGCAGGTACTGGACCGCCGGGGATAGATCGCGCAGCTGACGTTTCCCCCGATCTCGCCCTGCAGGGCGCAGCAGCGCGGCTCCGGCCGATCGGTGCCCTGCATGACGCGCAGATGCGCGTGCAGGCGGCCCGTGAGTGCGGCCGGCACGGTACCGCCCGGGGCGTCGTCAGCCTCTGCCCAGTAGAAGGACACGCGGAAGGTGGCGCAGCAGGCGCCGCATTCCACGCAGGGATTGATGGCAGTCACGGTGTCGCCGGACGACATGACCACGGTCTCGAGTAGTGAGGGGAGCTTGCTAAGCCGATCGCGAATGCGGCGGTGGATGTGCGGATTTTGCAGCCATCGCCGGCCCGCCCGCAAGGAGATTTTGCACGACCTTCACGCCGTCAGCCGCTCCAGCTCGGTCAGGTAATGCAGGGCCTGTTCGCGCGACCCCCCGCACATGGTGGCTTCGGGTGACAGGGCGATGCATACCCGCGGGCGGGCGGGGTCGCCGAACAGTTGGCAGTGATTCTCCTCGTCGAGCTGCACGCAACGCACGCCGGCCGGCTTGCCCTCGGGCATGCCGGGTATGGGCGTGCTGATCGAGGGCGCGATGCAGCAGGCACCGCAACCGGGGCGGCATTGGGCGTCTTCCGGCGCGGTTCGTCGGGAAAATGGCATGATTTCGCGGTTTTCACTTGTTGGCAGGGCCTGGATAGGGCATTTTCGGGGAAAACCCCTGCCGCCGCCACCCGGCGTCGGCGGGCGAGCGGCCGCATAACCACATTCCAAATGGCCGTCCGGACAAGAGTAAAAAGGCCTTGGACAATCTCCTGTACAAGCGATTCAGGCAGCCGGGATCGGCTATGCCACCACGGGGGCGTGCCAAGCGGACGCGCCTGCCGCTGCTTCCCGCAATGCTGGCAACGACACCAGCCACCGCCGGCGCCGCGGGCACGACCGCGTTCGTGTTCTACTCGCCGGCGGTGACGGTCGGCCTGCTTGCCGTGGGCGCTGTGGCCTCGGTCGCTGCCGTGGCGGGCGTGCGCCACGTTCGGCTGCGCCAGCGCGACCGGCGCGAACGAGAACGCCAGTACCGGGTGATCTACGAGAATGCGCCCATGGCATTCATGCTGTGGGACCATCACCTCAACGTTACCGGCTGGAACCGGCATGCGGAGCGGATCTTCGGCTGGACCCGCGATGAGATGCTGCACAGCAAGTTCACGCGGCGGCTACTGCCGGATTCGGAGCTGCAGGCCTGCCAGGCGATGCTGAGCCAGCTGATTCGCACCGGCGAGGTGATCGAGTGCATGAACTGGAACCTCGATCGGGCGGGTGAACGTATCCTCTGCGAATGGAAACACGCACCGGTGCGGGATGAACAGGGACTCGTGATCGGGTTCGCCTCGCTGGCGGTGGACGTCACCGACCGGCACCGCGCCGAGCAGGCCCTGCGGGCGAGCGAGCAAAAATTCCGGCTACTCGCGGAGAACGTGGTCGACGTGATCTGGACGCTGGACCTGGAACGCCGGACCACCTATGTCAGTCCGTCGGTCGAACGCCTGTGCGGCTTCCGGCCCGAGGAGCTGATCGGCCAGCCACTGAGCGCCATGCTCACGCCGGACTCGCTGCGGGTGGCCGAGGAAGTGCTCGCGCACGTCCATCGACGCGGGGAGCTGCCGGCGAACCAGTTCCGGATCGAACTCGTCTGCAAGAACGGCTCGACCGTATGGGCCGACGTGACTGTCACCTCCCTGCGCGATGACGAGGGCGAGGTACAGGGCTTCATCGGCATCACGCGCGACATCACCGAGCAGCGCGAGGCCGAGCAGCGCCTCACGCACATGGCGCATCACGACCCGCTGACCGACCTGCCCAATCGCGCCCTGTTCTTCGATCGCCTCAACATGGCCATGGCGCGCGCGCAGCGCGACGAGCTGCCACTCGCCCTGCTGTATGTCGATCTCGACGGCTTCAAGGCGATCAACGACGACCACGGGCACCAGGCCGGTGACGCGGTGCTGTGCAAGGTGGCCTGGCGCCTGCGGCAGTCGGTGCGCGAGATGGACACGGTTGCCCGCATCGGCGGCGACGAGTTCGCGGTCATCATCACCGGGGTCCGCTCGCCCGAGGTTGCGTTCCAGATCGCGGACAAGGTCCTCGGGGAGCTGGCACAGCCCCTGCCCGTACGCGACGCCCACGACATCAGCCTCGGCGCCAGCATCGGCGTCGCTTTCTATCCGGCGGACGCCCGCAGCTGTGACGAGCTGCTGCGCAAGGCGGACCAGGCCATGTACCGCGTCAAGCGTGAAGGCAAGGGCCGTTACGCACACCTTGGCGCGCCGGTGATGCCGCCGGGTGACCGGGACGACTGAGGCGCGAGCACTGGACTCAGGGCTAAGAGGGCCGGGGGCCTGGGCCCCCGGCAACAGGAGTAGGATTACAAGCGTTCGCCAGCCGGACCGGTTGCGTTCACGTCGCAGTGGGTGTGGGCAGGATCGGCACGGCATCCGTGATACTGCGCCATTCGCAGCAGCGCCAGACGCTGCACGTAACGCACGGCATCGCCGGCGCCCTCGAAGAACGCATAGCCATCCCTGGCTTCGTGCTGACAGGCATCCCCTGTAACGTTGAGCAGATGTGGCATCGGAGGAGGTCCCCGTCCAGTTGACGCTTCAAGCCTAGGGGACCGGCGTTGCAGCCAGGTGACGAGCCGGTGACGCTTTGGTGAACCATCTCAGCCGCGACCCGTCGACTCCTCGGCCGGGAGGGCGCAGGCCAGCTGGGCGGGCAGGGAGAGGTCCATCCCGACCGGCAGGTGATCCGAATAGTAGACCGGATAGACCTGGGTCTCCTCGACCTGCAGGTGGGGCGTGACCAGGATCTGGTCATAGCAGCGGGTGGGCCGCCAGCTCGGGAAGGTGTGCGTGTCGTGGTGCGGGTCGGCCAGGTGCGTGGCCGCCACCAGCCGGCGCACCTCGGTGCTGCTCGGCATGCAGTTCATGTCGCCGAGCACGATGGCGTACTCGTGGTCCTGCAACACCTCGGCGATGTAGGCGAGCTGCGCGGCCCGCGTCTTCTGCACCAGCGCCAGGTGCACCTGCACCACCACCAGCGGATTCTCCAGCGAGCCGAAGTGCGCTTCCAGCGCCCCCCGCCCGGGCACCGCACCCGGCAGCTTGTGCTCGATCACCGTGTGCGGCGGCATGCGGCTCAGTAGCCCCATGCTGTGCTTGGCGAAGCGGCCGAAGTTACGGTTGGTCTGGCTGTACCAGTTGGAAAACCCCGCGCGCTCAGCCAGGTATTCGGTCTGATTGATGAAGGTGCTGCGCAGGCTGCCCGCATCCACCTCCTGCAGGCCCACGATGTCGAACTCGCTGATGAACGCCGCGATCCGGTCCAGGTTGTCCTGCCGCCCCTTGTAGGGCAGCAGGTGCTTCCAGCTGTTGGTCAGGAAATGGTGATAGCGGCTGGACTGGATGCCGACCTGGATGTTGTAGCTGAGCACGCGCAGCCGCGGCCCGGGACCGGGCAACTGCTGTTCGGGAGGCACGCTGGGCGTATTCGAAGTCACAGGCGGATTATACGTCGGCTGGCCGGATTCCCAATGACATGGCGCAGACAGAGGGCGGTTTTTGCCACAGGGGACACAGAGCCACAGGTGACGCACGGCAGGAGCGACTCTCGTCGCTCCTGCCGTGCGTGCGAACAGGCCCTACTCCAGCGGCACCAGCTCGCCCAGTTTCTGCGTGAGCTTGAGGTTCTCGGAGTAGTCTACCGGGCAGTCGATGACGGTCACGGTGTCCTCGGCCAGGGCCTTTTGCAGGATCTCCGCCAGGCTGCCGTGCTCGCCGACCCGGTAGCCCTTCGCGCCGAAGGCCTCGGCGTACCTCACGAAGTCGGGGTTGGTGAAGTCCACGTGTGCCGGGCGGCCGAAGCGGTTCATCTGCTTCCACTCGATCAGGCCGTAGGCGTTGTCGTTCCAGATCAGGATCACCAGCGGCAGCTTGAGGCGCATGGCGGTCTCGATCTCCTGCGAGTTCATCATGAAACCCGCATCGCCGGTGACCGCCACGACGTGGTGCTGGGGCGCGACCAGCTTGGCGGCGATGGCGCCGGGCACCGCGATGCCCATGCTGGCGAAGCCATTGGAGATCAGACAGGTGTTGGGATACTCGCAGCGGAACATGCGCGCCATCCACATCTTGTGGGCGCCCACGTCGCAGATGACGATGTCCTCCAGGTCCAGCGCGGTGCGCAGGTCCCAGATCAGCTTCTGCGGCTTCACCGGCACGCACGTATCGTCCTTGTGCTCGTTCATCTCGTCGATCAGCGCCTGGCGCAGACGCCGCAGGGGGTTGCCCTGCTGCGGCGTGGCCAGGTCGCCGATGCGGCGCAGGCTCTCGGCAATGTCACCGACCAGCCCGGTACGCACGCTGTAGTGGCTGTCCACCTCGGCCGGGGTCTGGGCGATGTGCACGATGCAGCGATCCCGGCCGGGGTGCCAGAGATGCGGGTGGTACTCGACCAGGTCGTAACCGATGCAGATGATGACGTCGGCCTTGTCGAAGCCCAGGGCGACGTGGTCGCGGGCCTGCAGGCCCGCGCTGCCCAGCGCCATGGGATGGCGGAAGGGAATCACCCCCTTGGCCATGAAGGTATTGGCCACCGGGATGCGCAGCTTCTCGGCGAAGGCGGCCAGGGCCTCGCTGGCGCCGGCGCGCACGACGCCATGACCGGCGAGGATCATCGGCGCGCGGGCGTTGGAGATGACGTCGGCCACCTCGGCGACGCGGGCATCGGAGGGGTGCGGCGCGTGCATGGTGATGACGGGCAGCGGCGCCTCGTCGGTGGCCATCTCGGCGACGTTCTCCGGGAATTCGATGAAGCAGGCGCCCGTCTTCTCGCTCTGCGCGAGCTTGAAGGCCTTGCGCACCACCTCGGGCACGATGCCGGGCTCGAGAATGCGCGAGGAATACTTGGTGATGGGCTGGAACATCTGCTGCAGGTCCAGCACCTGGTGCGATTCCTTGTGCAGGCGGTCGGTGGAGGCCTGGCCGGCCACGGCCACCAGCGGGGCGTGGTCGAGGTTGGCGTCGGCCACGCCGGTGACCAGGTTGGTGGCCCCTGGCCCCAGCGTGGACAGGCAGACGCCGGCCCGGCCGGTGAGCCGACCGTAGACGTCGGCCATGAAGGCCGCGCCCTGCTCGTGGCGGGTGGTGATGAAGCGCACGCGGCTGTCGAGCAGCGCGTCCATCACGTCCAGGTTCTCCTCGCCCGGCACGCCGAAGACGTACTCGACGCCCTCGTTCTCCAGACAGCGGACGAAGAGCTCGGCGGCCTTCACTCTGGCGCGGCTTCCTGCTTCACCAGATAGTCGACCACGTCGAGCATCTCCGGATACCCACCGGCCAGCGAGGCCGTGACGCGGTACTTGCCGGCGACGATGAGGGCCGGCACGCCGGTGGACTGGCTGGCGCGGCCGATTTCGAAGGCCTCCTGCAGGCGGGCGCGGATGGCCGGGTCGTTCAGGGCCCGGGTATAGGCCTGCGTGTCCACGCCGAGGCTGCCGACGAAGCGCGTGATCTGCTCGGGGCTGCCCAGGCGACGGCGCTGAACGTGGATGGCCTGGAACATGGGGCCGTGGATGGTCTCGACCTCACCGATGGCCTCGGCCGCATAGTAGGCCTGGGCGTGGGTGGTCCAGTTCGGGTTGAGCACGGCCGGCACGCGGGTGAAAGTGACGTGATCCGGCTTCTCCTTCAGCCAGGCGTCCAGGTGGGGCTCCAGCGAGAAACAGTGCGGGCAGCCGTACCAGAAGAGCTCGAGCACCTCCACCTGGCCGGCGGGGGCGCGGCTCTGCATCGGCGGCGTGATGCGCTCGTAGTGGGCGCCCTCGATGTACTCCTCGGCGGCAGCCAGCGGCAGGGCCAGGGCCATCAGCAAGGCGGTCAGCAGGGCCAGGGTCCAGTTTTTCATCACGGCATCCTCGGTCGTTTGCGGATTGTTCTTGAGTCGTTGTCCGGGCCGGTCGCGCCGGCCCGTGTACGCCATGGACAGTGAAGCAGCGGGGCGATGAACCCGGCGTGAACGGCCGGGGTCAGAGCTCGCCGTAGGAGTGCAGGCCCGAGAGGAACATGTTCACGCCGACGAAGGCGAACAGGGTCACGAACAGGCCGACGATCGCCCACCAGGCCATCGGCTGGCCGCGCCAGCCCTTGGTGAAGCGCATGTGCAGCCAGGCCGCGTAGTTCAGCCAGACGATCAGGGCCCAGGTCTCCTTCGGGTCCCAGGACCAGTAGCCGCCCCACGCCTCGGCCGCCCACATGGCGCCCAGGATGGTGGCGATGGTGAAGAAGGCGAAGCCCACCGCGATGGCGCGATACATGACGTCGTCCATCAGCTCCAGCGAGGGCAGGGCGCGATAGGCGCGATCCTTCATGGTCAGCCAGCCGATCAGGCTGAGGCCCGCGGCCCAGGCCAGCCCCTTGGCGACTGAGCTCAGCAGCAGGGCGCCGCTCAGTTCTCCACTGGCCTTGAAGCCCGTGGCCAGCGACCAGCCGCCGAGCATCAGGAAGATCCCCAGCGGCACGAGCACGGCGACGAGCCGGCTCGGATGGTCGCGATGGAACTTGAGCAGCCAGGCCGAGCCGACCATGGCGGCGAGGGCGAAGGCGCCGTAGCCGATGAAGTTGGTCGGGACGTGGATCTTCATCCAGTAGCTCTTGAGGGCCGGCACCAGCGGCTCGATGACGTGGGCGTCCTTGGTGAAGTGGTACCAGAGCAGGAAGGCCACGGCGGCGCTGATCACCAGCATGACGAAGCCGCCCAACGCGCGGCTGCGGTAGCGGCCCTCGTAGTAGAGATAGAGCAGGCCGGTGATGATGCAGAACAGGATGAAGACTTCGTACAGGTTGGAGACGGGGATGTGGCCGTACTCCGGGTTGATCAGGTAGGACTCGTACCAGCGCACCATCAGGCCGACCAGGCCCATGGTGAGCGCGGTCCAGGTCACGGCGGTGGCGACCTTGCCGGTGAATTCGTTGTTCGTGAACAGGGCGACGAAATAGGTCACGGTGGAGAACACGAACAGGGCGCTCATCCACATGATGGCCGACTGCGAGGAGAACAGGAACTTCAGGAAGAAGTTCTGTTCGGCAAGCGCGTGAACCGCGTCGCGGCCCGCGCCGAACTCGGCGCCATAGAGCCACAGGGCGAACAGGCTGAGCAACGCCGTGGCGATGAGGTAGGGCCGCGCGGGCTTCCAGTACAAGCCCAGCCACACGACCACGGGCACGGCGCCAAACAGGATGCCAATCTCGTAGGCGTCCATGTTGGCGTGGTACTCGCCGTAGGCGAAGATGCTGCCGACCACGACCAGCAGCGCCCAGATCCAGTCAAAGGCGCTCAGGCGCTTGATCCAGGACTCGTGTTGCAGCCCGGAAAGGGCCTCGTTCGGGACAGACATGCTCACTCCCCCATCATGGTCCGGCTCGCCGTGCCGGAGGCGCATCAGGCCTTGAACAGGCCGAACAGCGTCTCCTTCAGGCGGGCAAATTGTTTATCGAATTCCAGCACATTCCGATTGGACGTGCCAGCGAAGATCACCCGGCTGCCGCGCTCGGTCGGCTCCACCCACACCCACAGGCGGCGGTGCGCCAGGTAGAACAGCAGGAAGATGCCGATGGTGAGCATCACGCTGCCGAAATAGACGAGGTCCTTGCCGGGCGACTTGGTGATCTGCAGGCCGGATGCCTCCACCTGCTCGAACTCTGACAGCTGGATATAATAAGGGTTTCCGTAGAACGGCAGGCTGGCGAGCGCGGCCACGGCATCGTCGAAGAACTGCCAGTCGGCCTCCGCCGGCGCCACGCCGCGATCGGTCAGCACCCGCAGGTACAGCGCCTGCATGGCCGAGCGCCACAGGCTCATCAGCGAGCTGGCGGCCTCCTGCTGGGCCTCGGCCGGCACGTTGGTGACGATATCGCGTTCGATGGCGTCGAACCCGCCCTCCGCGAACAGCTCCAGCATGCGGGCCATCAGCGTCGCCAGCTGGTCGCTCAGCTCCGGCGTGGCCGGGTCCGTGGAACGCTGCAGGCTCGCCAGGGCCGTCGCCTCGGCGATCTCGCGTACCGCGGCAGGGTTCTGCAGGTAGGTGAGCATGGCCATGAACAGCTCGGGCGTACCGTTCTCGTCGGCCGGGATGTGCAGGTAGCGGAAGGCGTCGGCCTGGCTCTGGCGCACGCCGCTGATGTAGAAGGGTCGCCCCTCCTGCTCCACCGGCACCATGTAGTTCATGTACTCGCGCGCCACGCCGGTCTCGTCACGCATGCGGAAGGTGAAGGCGGGGCCCATGTTGCGCTGCTCGGTCTTGCCCTCCTCGTTCACCACCGGGTTGATGTTGAACAGGCGGAAGTCGGCCAGCTCCAGGCGCCAGGTGCCCCCGGCCGTCTCCACCGGGTAGTTCTCGAACACGCGCCCCCTGAGCGCGACCGGATCGTTCGTCTGGGTGTCCAGCGGCCACAGCCGCAGGCCCAGCCTGGACCCCCCGTCGCCGAAGCTCGACTGGTAGATGGCGTGGCCACGGTAGACCAGCGGGTGGTTGACGGAGATGGTCTGGTGCAGCGGTTCGTCGAGCTGGTCGTCGTGGATGACGAGATCGCTCTCGAAGGACTTGGGCTGGCCATTGTCGTAGTGCTCGACGCGGAACTCCTTCACCTCCACGGCGAAGGGCAGCTCCTGGACGAAGTAGCCTTCGCGCATGGGCAGGAACACGATGTTGGCACGGGTCCCCTCGGGGATGTCCACGCTGCCGCGGAACGACATGTTGCCGGGTCCGATGCGGCTCTTTTCCGATACCTGGGAGGCCGGCACGTCGCGGGTCTCGATCTCGCGGGTACCCATGGTCTCGGCGATCTTGAGGGGGAGCTGGCCATCCATCAGGCCGCCGATGCAGATGATGACGATGGCCACGTGGGTGAAGAGATACCCCATGCGGTTCCAGCCGCCGCGCATCCCCGCCAGCACGCGGTGGTCGCCGTGATCCTTCTCGCGCATGCGGTAGCCCTCTACGGCGAGGAACCGGGCCGCCAGCTCCGTTGCCTCATCGGGGCGGGCGGCAATCTCGCGCTCCTCCACGTGATGGAACGCACGCAGGGACTTGGCCTTGGCATTGAGCCGGAAATGGCGCATGTCGCGCAGCATCGTGGGGGCATTGCGGTACACGCAGACGCTGGTCGACATCACCAGGAAGCCGAGGATCACCACGAACCAGGTGGCCGAATAGACGTTGTAGAGGCTCAGCGACATGAACATGTCGTGCCAGAACGGCCCGAACTTGAGGATGTAGTCGGTGTAGGGCTGGTTCTGCTGCAGCACCGTCCCGATCACCGAGGCGATGGCCAGGGCCACCAGCAGCGTGATGGCGAGGTTCATCGAACCCAGGAACTCGACCAGAATCGAGGCGATGGACTGCGGGCGGCGGGCGACGGCTGGCTTGCTCATGAAGTAACGTGTTATGGCGATGTGGAGACGTGTAGCGGGCCATCATACCGCAGAATAGCGGCGAGACACCCCCATGTTTTCTGCGGGCAAAAAAAGGGGTGGCCTCGGCCACCCCTTTTCAACGTGCTACCGATCGGCGGCCGATCAGCGCAGGCCGGCGATGTACTCGGCGACGGCATCGATCTCCGCGTCGGTCATCTTGGCGGCCACGTTGCGCATCATCTTGCCGGCGTCGTTGGCACGCTCACCCGCGCGGAAGGCGCGCAGCTGGTCGGCGGTGTACTTGGCGTGCTGGCCGGCCAGGGCCGGGAACTTGGCATCCGGGTTGCCGGCGCCGTTCGGGCCGTGGCAGGCCATGCAGGCAGAGACACCGGAGGCGGTGTTGCCGCCGCGATAGATGGCCTTGCCCAGCTCGACCTTGGTCTCGTCGGCGGTGCCGCCCTTGATGGACTGGCTGGCGAAGTAGGCAGCCAGGTCCTGCATGTCCTGATCGCTCAGGCCGGCAACCTGGCCCGCCATGATGGCGTTGGCGCGGTCACCCGACTTGTACTGGGAGAGCTGCTTGTAGAGGTATTCCTCGTGCTGACCGGCAAGTTTCGGGAAATCCG
>DSBO01000120.1 GCA_011046015.1 Thioalkalivibrio sp.
AAGTGGCCGAGACACTGGGCGTGAGCGACCTCATCATCGGCCTGACGATCATCGCCATCGGCACCAGCCTGCCGGAACTGGCGGCCAGCCTGGTCAGCGCCCTGAAGAACGAGGCCGACATCGCCATCGGCAACGTGATCGGCTCCAACATGTTCAACATCCTCGGTGTGCTGGCCCTGCCCGGCCTGATCGCCCCCGGCGCCTTCGAGCCGGCCGTGCTCACCCGCGACTACCCGGTGATGCTTGCGCTGACCATCGCACTGCTCGTGATGGCCTACGGCTTCCGTCACCCGGGGCGCATCAACCGCCTCGAGGGTGGCGTGCTGCTGGCCTGCTTCATCGGCTACCAGGTGCTGCTGTTCCTGAGCGTCAACCCGGGCTGACCGCGACATCACATACCCCGCATCCTCTGTAAGGACGACGAGACGACATGACCGAAATGCATCCCGACAAACTCAAGACCCTCGCCATCGCGGTACTCGACACCGAGGCCGATGCCGTGCGGGCCCTGCGCGACCGGGTGGACGAGGACTTCGTCGCCGCCTGCCGGCACATGCTCGCCTGCAAGGGCCGCGTCGTGATCACCGGCATGGGCAAGTCCGGTCACATCGGCGACAAGATCGCCGCCACCATGGCCAGCACCGGCACGCCCTCCTTCTTCATGCACCCGGGCGAGGCGAGCCACGGCGACCTGGGCATGATCACCCCGCAGGACGTGGTCATCGCCCTGTCGAACTCGGGCGAGACCGACGAGATCCTCACCATCGTGCCGCTGATCAAGCGCATCGGCGTGCCGCTGATCGCCATGACCGGCAACCCCGGCTCCAACCTGGCCCGCGAGGCCGACGTGCACATCGACATCAGCGTGGAGAAGGAGGCCTGCCCACTGGGCCTGGCCCCCACAGCCAGCACCACCGCCACCCTCGCCATGGGTGATGCCCTGGCGGTGGCACTGCTCGAGGCCCGTGGCTTCACGGCCGACGACTTCGCCCGCTCGCACCCGGGTGGCCGCCTCGGCCGCCGCCTGCTGCTGCACGTGGGCGACATCATGCACAAGGGCGGGGAGATCCCCACCACCCGCGAGTCGGTCCCGCTGGCCGAGGCGCTGCTGGAGATCACCCGCAAGGGACTGGGCATGACCACGGTCATCGACGACACCAGCCAGCTCCTCGGTGTCTTCACCGATGGCGACCTGCGCCGCGTGCTGGACCAGGGCATCGACGTGCACAAGACCACCGTGGGCGAACTCATGACCCGCGATTGTCAAACCGCCCGCGAGTCGATGCTGGCCGTCGAGGCGCTGCACCTGATGGAAGAGACCCGGATCAACGCCCTGCCCGTGGTCGACGACGGGGGCCGACTGGTCGGCGCCCTCAACATGCACGACCTGCTGCGCGCCGGCGTGGTCTGAACCGGGAGCAGGAACGACATGCAGGACATCATCGAGAAGGCCCGCCAGATCCGGCTCGTGATCTTCGACGTGGACGGCGTGCTAACCGACGGCAGCCTGTTCATCGGCGACGACGGCCAGGAATACAAGGCCTTCAACTCCAAGGACGGGCACGGCCTGCGCATGCTGCAGGACTCCGGCGTCGAGGTCGGCATCCTGACGGGGCGCAAGTCCAACGTCGTCAAGCTGCGCATGCGGGACCTGGGCATCGAACGCGTGCTGCAGGGCCATCGCGAGAAGCTGCCGGCCTTCGAGCTCCTGCGCGAACAGACCGGACTCTCGCCTGAACAGATCGCCTACGTGGGCGACGACATCGTGGATCTGCCGGTCATGATGCGCGTGGGGCTGGCCATCGCCGTGGGCGACGCCCACCACCTGCTCCAGCGCCACGCCCACTGGACGACCGCCAGACCGGGTGGGCGGGGCGCCGCGCGCGAGGTCTGCGAGCTGATCATGGAAGCCCAGGGCACGCTGGACGCGGCCCTCGACCGCTACCTGCAATGATCATGCGCCGCGCCACGCTCATCCTGCTGCTGGCCCTGGTTGCCATGAGCCACTGGTGGATCCAGCGACAGCTCGACGAGCACCCGGAGATTGCACAGGTACTCTATCCCGAGGCCCGGGAGGGGCGGGCGCGCGACGCGGACATTCGCATCACCCTCAAGGACGACGAGGCAGACTATCCGCTGGATCGTGATGACAAGGCGCGCCTGCTGAGCGACGGCCACAGCGAACTGATCGCCCCGGTGATCCATATGCACGAAGCCAACCTCCCCCCCCTGAGGATAGAATCCGAGACCGGCTGGATCACGCAGGGTCGTGACGAAGTACGCCTGCTGGGCCACGTCACGATCGACCGACCGGCCACCCATCCCGACGGTCCCCTGCGCCTGGTGACGAGTGACCTCACGGTGTTTCCCCAGGCCCGGCGCGCCGAGACCGCCGCCCATGCGATTGCAACCGCCCCGGGATACAGGATAGAAGGGGTGGGCATGCGCATGGACCTCAACGAACAGACCCTACTGCTGCTTTCGGAGGTAAAAGGCCGCTATGAACCCTAGTCGCCGCCCGGCCCTTGCCGGGGCACTCGCCCTGGGTCTGCTGCTCTTCGCCGGCATGGCGCAGGCACGCACCGACGATACCCGACAGCCGGTCCACATCGAGGCCGACCGTGCGGAGCTGGATGAACGCACGGGCACCAGCCGCTACCGGGGCCACGTGCGCATTACCCAGGGCACCATGCGCATCACGGCCGACCACGTGGAGGTCATCGCTCAGGACAGGTCCTTGCAGACAGTCATCGCGCAAGGTGAACGCGCCACCTTCGACCAGACGATGGACGATGGTCGCGACGTTCACGCCGAGGCGCTCAAGATGACCTATGACGCCCGTAGTCGCACCATCCTGCTCGAAGGGGATGCCTACTTCATGCAAGGCGGCAACCGGCTCAGCGGCGCCCGCATCGAGTACGACCTGAACACCGAGCAGATCGTCGCGGACTCCGAGAGTCAGAAGGGCCGCGTCGAGATCATCTACCAGCCGGAAGACGAGCCTGCGGCGGAGCCGGAGCCATGAGCAAGCTGGGCGCGCGCGACCTGAAAAAGAACTATCGCGGCCGGGTGATCCTCGACGGCGTCTCCTTTCACCTGGAGAGCGGTGAGGTGGTGGGGCTGCTCGGTCCGAACGGGGCAGGCAAGACCACCTCCTTCTACATGGTGGTCGGACTCGTACCCGTCGATGACGGCTGCATCTATATCGACGACCAGGACATCACCGACCTGCCGATGCATGGCCGTGCGCGGCTGGGCGTCGGCTATCTGCCGCAGGAAGCCTCGGTGTTCCGCACGCTCACGGTGGCCCAGAACATCATGGCCGTGCTGGAGACACGCAAGGGCCTGTCCCGGCAGGACCGGGAAGACAAGCTCAACGGGCTGCTGTACGAACTGCAGATCAGCCACCTGCGTGACAGCCAGGGCCTCAGCCTCTCCGGGGGCGAGCGCCGCCGGGTGGAGATCGGACGGGCGTTGGCCATGGAACCGGCCTTCATCCTGCTCGACGAACCCTTCGCCGGGGTGGACCCGATCTCCGTGCTCGACATCCAGCGCATCGTCACCCACCTGACCGACCGCAACATCGGCGTGCTGATCACGGACCACAACGTGCGCGAGACGCTGGGCATCTGTGACCGCGCCTACATCCTCAGCAACGGCCGGATCATCGCCGACGGCAGCCCGGACGCCGTCCTGCAGGACCCGGAGGTGCGCAAGGTCTACCTCGGCGAACATTTCCGGCTCTAGCCCGGCCTGCCCTATAATCACGCCTGGAATGACCAGCACACGCACGCACAGCCAGGGCCCTGCCGGATTGGAACAACTCCTGCATACCCCGACGATTTGCAGTAGAATCCGCGCCAGTACCCCAGCCGACAGACACCTTCCCTGATGTTGAAACCCTCGGTCCAGCTCCGTCTTGGTCAACAACTGACCATGACCCCCCAGCTACAGCAGGCCATCCGCCTGCTGCAGCTCTCCACGCTGGAACTCCAGGCCCAGATCCAGGAGACCCTGGAGCAGAACCCCATGCTCGAGGCCGCCGAGGAGGGTGCCGATGAGGCATACGACGAGGAGGGGTACGAGACGTCCACCGCCGAAGCCGAGCCCGCCGCCGCGGACGAGTCCCGAGACGCCCAGACCGAGACGAGCGAGCCGGACTACGAGCGTGATGCGCAGGGCGAGGAGAACATCCCCGAAGACCTGCCGGTCGACACCCAGTGGGATGACATCTACGACATCCCCGCCCCGCACACCGGCATGCCCGAGGATGACGGCCGCGATATCTTCGAGAACCAGAGCGGCGGCGAGGAGACCCTGCAGGAGCACCTGCACTGGCAGCTCGACCTCACACCCATGAGCGACGTGGACCGCGCCATCGCCGCGGCCATCGTCGACGCCATCGGCGAGGACGGCTATCTGGCCGAGCCGATCGAGGCCATCCATGCCAGCCTGGCGGACGATCTCGAGGTGGAACTCGACGAGGTGATGGCCGTGCTGCACCTGATCCAGCAGCTCGACCCGCAGGGCTGTGGCGCCGCCGATCTGCGCGACTGCCTCGGCATCCAGCTGGACCACCTGCCGGCCGACACCCCCTGGCTGGCCGAGGCGAGGCTGCTGGTGCGCGATTTCCTCGATCTTCTGGGCAATCGCGACTACAAACAGATCATGCGCAAGATGAAACTCGACGAGGAGCAGCTGCAGCAGGTGATTGGCCTGATCCAGACGCTCAATCCCCGTCCGGGCGAGGTCATCGCCGCCTCGCGGACCGAGTACATCGTCCCGGACGTGTTCGTGCGCAAGCACCGCGGCAGCTGGCAAGTGGAGCTCAACCCGGACATCGCGCCGAGGTTGCGCATCAACCAGCTCTATGCGAGCCTGATCAAGCGGGCCGACCAGAGCGCCGACAATACCTATCTCAAGGAAAACCTGCAGGAAGCGCGCTGGTTCATCAAGAGCCTGCAAAGCCGCAACGAGACCCTGCTGCGGGTGGCCACCGCGATCGTCGAGCGCCAGCGCGGGTTTCTCGAGTATGGTGAGGAAGCCATGAAGCCGCTGGTACTGCGCGACATCGCCGAACAGCTCGACATGCACGAATCGACCATTTCGCGGGTTACCACGCAGAAATACATGCACACGCCGCGCGGGGTCTACGAATTCAAGTATTTCTTCTCCAGCCACGTGGCAACGGCCGACGGCGGCGAATGCTCTGCCACCGCCATCCGGGCCATGATTCGCAAGCTCATCGAGGAAGAAAACACGGCCAAGCCGCTCAGCGACAGCAAGATCGCCGCCACCCTGGTGGAACGCGGTATCAATGTTGCGCGGCGCACCGTCGCGAAGTACCGGGAGGCCATGACAATTCCGCCGAGCAACGAGCGGAAACGCCTGTCCTGAACCTTAAACGAAGAAACGGAGCCCTGAACCATGCAACTGCATCTGACCGGACATCACGTCGACATCACCGATCCGCTGCGCAATTATGTCAATGAAAAGATCGAGCGGCTGGAGCGCCACTTCGACAACGTGATCGACGTGCACGTCATCCTGGAAGTCGAGAAGCTGAGGCACACGGCCGAAGGCAACCTGCTGCTTTCAGGCACCCGGATCCACGCCGAGGCCGTCGAAGACGACATGTACGCCGCCATCGATGCGCTGATCGACAAGCTGGACCGCCAGGTGGTCAAGCACAAGGAGAAAGTGACCGACCATCATCGCAGCGAAGGCTCCATCAAGACGCAAGCCGAGTGAGGTTGCAACATTACGCTCATGAATATCGAGGATCTTCTCAGTCCCGAACGCGTGCAGTGTCATACCGCGTCGACCAGCAAGAAACGCGCGCTGGAGAAACTCAGCGACCTGCTTGCCACCGGCGCGGACGGACTCACGGCCAGTGAGATCTTTGATAGCCTGCTGAGCCGTGAGCGGCTCGGCAGCACCGGCCTGGGGCATGGCGTCGCCATCCCCCATGGCCGCAGTCCTGGCACGACGCAGGCCGTCGCCGCCATGGTGACGCTGGACGAGGGCGTGGATTACGATGCCCCCGACCACAAGCCAGTGGATATCCTGTTTGCACTGGTGGTCCCGGAAGGCAGTACTGACGAACACCTGCAGACCCTGGCCCAGCTCGCGCAGATGTTCAGCGACGAGCAGATGACCGGCGACATCCGCGATTGCCGTGACGCACGCTCCCTGCTGTCGCTGATCGGCAAGTGGGAAGCGCGCCAGGCGGCCTGATTCGCATGTCACAGCCGCTCACCGTCCGCTCCCTCTTCGATGCCATGCGCACGGGGCTGGAGCTGGAATGGCTGGCCGGCAAGCGCGGGGCGCACCGCACCATCAAGCGCGATCTCGCGCGCCGCGGCGGCCCCTCCCTGCTCGGGCACCTGAACCTCATCCACCCGAACCAGGTCCAGGTGGTCGGCCGGCGCGAACTGGAGTATTTCAGCCGCCTCCAGGGTGAAGCACGGAGCGACGCCCTCTCCATGCTGTTCAACGGCGATGCCCTGGCCATCGTCATCTCGGACCACGGCGAGGTCCCCGAGGACCTGCTGCGACTCGGCGATGCAAACAACACCCCGATCCTCCGCTCGCCACGCTCCAGCCATGAAATCATCAACATCCTGCGCTACTTCTTCACCAACAAGCTCGCCGAGCAGACCACGATCCATGGGGTCTTCATGGAGGTGCTGGGCATCGGCGTACTGCTCGCGGGCAGCAGCAACGTCGGCAAGAGTGAACTGGCCCTGGACCTCATCACCCGCGGCCACCGTCTGGTCGCCGACGACGCGCCGGAGTTCGCGCGCATCGCGCCCGACATCCTGCAGGGCACCTGCCCGCCGCTACTGCAGGGATTCATTGAGGTGCGTGGCCTGGGCGTGCTCAACATCCGCTCGATGTACGGCGACAATGCCATCAAGGCCAGCAAGTACTTGCGCCTGATCATCAACCTGCAGCATTTCCGCGACCTCGACATCGACGCCATCGACCGGCTGCACGGCGACATCCGCAGCCGCAACATCCTCGGCATCGAGATCCCGGAGATCACGCTGCCGGTGGCCCCGGGCCGCAATCTCGCGGTACTGGTGGAGGTCGCCGTGCGCAATCACCTCCTGCGTATGAGCGGCTACAACGCCGGCGAGGATTTCGCCCGCAAACAGCAAACCCTGATCAGCCTGCAGCAATGAAACTCGTCATCGTCAGCGGACTGTCGGGTTCCGGCAAGACGGTCGCGCTCCACGCCCTGGAGGACCAGGGCTACTACTGCATCGACAACCTGCATCTTGGTCTGGTGACCGCCGTGGTGCAGCAACTCATGAGCCCGCGCCTCAAGCTCTACGATCGCGCCGCAGTCGGTATCGACGCCCGCAGCGGCGTGGACGAACTCGAGCGCTTCCCGCAGATCCTGGCCGAGCTCCGCGGCATGGACATCGATGTGGAGGTGATATTCTTCCAGGCCGATGTCAACACCCTGCTCAAGCGCTTCAGCGAGACGCGGCGCAAGCACCCCCTGGCGCGCAAGGGTATCCCGCTGATCGAGGCCATCCACGTCGAAAAGACCCTGCTCGGCCATGTCGCCGCAGAGGCCGACCTGATCGTGGATACCACACGCACCAACGTGCACGAGCTCACCGCCCTGGTGCGCGAGCGCGTTGCCGGTAGCAATGACGAGTCACTGTCTTTATTATTCCAGTCCTTCGGCTACAAGCACGGGGCGCCGGCCGACTCGGACTACGTGTTCGACATCCGCTGTCTGCCCAACCCGCACTGGGAGCCGAGGCTCCGGCAGCAGACCGGGCGTGACCCCGGGGTCGTCGAGTATCTCGAGGGCCATCCGCTGGTAGAGGAGATGTATGGCATGCTGCGCGACTTCCTCGAGACCTGGATCCCGCGTTTCGAGGCCGAGAACCGCTGCTACCTGAGCGTCTCCGTGGGCTGTACCGGTGGCCAGCACCGTTCGGTGTACATGGTTGAGCGGCTCGCGCGGCACTTCCGCCAGGGCCATGAAAACAACGTGAGCATCAGGCACCGCGAACTCTCCTGAATACGGGACTCAAAATGTCGGCAGGACTCTTACTGGTAACGCACAATCGCATTGGCGAAGACCTGCTGGCGACGGCCACCTCCATGCTGGGATCACACCCCCTGCCGGCAGCGGCCATCGCCGTCTCGCAGAACGATGATCCGGACGTGGTCCTCGGCCGGGCCATGGCGCTGTGCGACGAGCTGGATTCCGGCGGGGGAGTGCTGGTGATCACCGACATGTTCGGCTCCACACCGAGCAACATCGCCACCCGCCTGATGTGCCGCAAGGCCATCCGCGTGGTGGCCGGCCTCAACCTGCCGATGCTGGTGCGCGTGTTTAACTACGCCCAGCTCCCCCTCGACCAACTCAGCGACAAGGCCATCAGCGGAGGCCACGACGGCATCGTGCTGGCCGACGCCGACAACACCTGATACGACCGTGCCCAACCGACAAGTCACCATCATCAACAAGCTCGGCATGCACGCGCGCGCAGCAGCCAAGTTCGTCAATCTCGCCTCCACGTTCGACAGCGCCATCGAGATCGAAAAGGGTGGCCGCCGCGTCAACGGCAAGAGCATCATGGGCGTCATGATGCTGGCCGCCGCCAAGGGCAGCCAGATCACCATCCACGCCGACGGCGCCGACGGGGAACAGGCACTGGCCGACCTCGAGGCGCTGATCAACGATCGCTTCGGCGAAGGCGAGTAGCCTCCCCGCTCACCGTTCCCGCCCACGGCGTCTATCCTCTGGGGACACCCCCCTGCAGGACGAAGGGCATGACGCTGCTGTTGACCGGTACCGGCATCTCTCCCGGCATTGCCATGGGGAAGGCCCACGTCCTGCGCCGCGGACGGCCGGACGTACTCGAATACGCCATTCCCCGTCAGCACCTGGACGACGAGGTCGCCCGCTTTCAGCGCGCCCTGACCACCGTGACGCGGCAATTGCGCGAGATTCAGCGTCACATCCCGTCGGACGCCCCCCGTGACGTCGCCGGCTTCATCGACGCCCACCTGCTCATGCTGAAGGACCACCTGCTCGCGGAGGACACCATCAGCCTCATCCGGGAACGGCAGTGCAACGCCGAATGGGCCCTGAAGCTCCAGCAGGACAGCATCGTCAGCGTCTTCGATGCCATGGAGGACGCGTACCTGCGCACGCGACGCGATGACGTGGCCCACGTCATCGAACGCCTGCAACGCACCCTGCTCGAGGACGAGGGGGCCGCGCCGGCCCAGCGCGAACTGCGCGGTCGACTGGTGGTGGCCGATGACCTCTCGCCGGCCGACATGGTGCTGCTCCAGCACGCCCAGATCGCCGGCTTCGTTACCGACGCCGGGGGGCCGCTGTCGCATACGGCCATCATGGCGCGCGGCCTCGGCATCCCCGCGGTGGTCGGCACGCGGGCAGCGAGTACGCTGCTGCGGGACGACGAGCCACTGGTCATCGACGGCGACACGGGCATGGTGCTGGCCGGGGCCGATGCCCGGCTACGACGCCACTTCCGGCAGAGGCAAAAGACCGCGCGGGAACACACCCGTGCACTGCAGGCACTGACCGACACGCCCGCCTGCACGCGTGACGGCCAGGCCGTCCAGCTCATGGCCAATGTCGAACTGGCCGAGGACCTGCGCGCGCTGCGCCACTCCGGCGCGGACGGGGTCGGCCTGTATCGCACCGAGTACCTGTTCCTCAACCGGTCCACGCCCCCGGACGAGGAGGAGCAGCTGCGTCACTACCGCAAGCTACTCAACGCCAGCCAGGGGCGTCCCGTCACCATTCGCACCGTGGACCTGGGGGCGGACAAGCTCGCCGTCGACACCGTCACGGCGGCGCTCAACCCGGCATTGGGCCTGCGGGCCATCCGCCGGAGCCTGCAGGAACCGGAGGTCTTCATGACCCAGCTGCGCGCGATCCTGCGTGCCTCGCACCTGGGTCCGGTGCGCATCATGCTGCCGATGCTCACCACACCCGCCGAACTGGAGCAGGCCCTGGAACTGATCGAGCGGGCGCGCCAGCGGCTGCGCCGCGAGCGCAAGCGCTTCGACCCCGAAATGCCCATCGGCGGCATGATCGAGACGCCGGCCGCCGCCCTGCTCTGCGAGCACTTCGCCCGCCAGCTCGACTTCCTCTCCATTGGCACCAACGACCTGATCCAGTACACCCTGGCCATTGACCGCCTCGACGAGTCCGTCACCTACCTCTACGACCCGCTGCATCCCGCGGTACTACGCCTGATTCGCATGATCATCGACGCCGGGGCCCGCCAGGCCACCCCGGTGGCCATGTGCGGAGAAATGGCGGGTGACCCGCAGCTCACCCGCCTGTTGCTCGGCCTGGGCCTGACCGAATTCAGCGTGCGGCCGAACATGCTCGGCGAGATCAAGCACCGCATTCTCGAGACCGACCTAGGCGCCCTGCACCCGATCATCGACGAGCTCGACTCGGTCTACACGGAAGAGGTGATGACTCGGCTGCTGCAGCGGCTGAACAACCTGTAACCCGGACCGGCCAGGCGTGAAAAACGCGCGCCGCGCGATTTTTTACCCCACGTGCGCCTGATACACTTGAACCCACCAGTCCCGACCCTCCATCCACCCAGCCCGGCCGCGAATACATGAGCGACGAATTGCGCGAAGACAGTGGCGACCGCCTGCAGGCACTCACCGAGGCCCTGCAGTCCGGCACCCTGAGCAAGGTCCGGCGCATGCTCAATGCGCTGCATGCCGCCGAGATCGCGCACCTCATCGAGTCGTTGCCGCCCTCGCAGCGCGAATTTGTCTGGGAACTGGTGGAGCCGGAGAATCGCGGCGAGACCCTGGTCCACGTGGGCGACGAGGTACGCGCCGGCCTCATCGAGGCCATGGAGACGCACGAACTGCTGGCTGCGGCCGGCACGCTGGACACCGACGATCTCGCCGACCTCATCCAGGATCTGCCGGGGGCGGTGATCGGCGAGGTGCTGCGTTCCATGGACAAGGCCGATCGTGACCGGCTGGAACAGGTGCTGTTCTACGACGAGGACACGGCCGGCGGCCTGATGAACGTCGACACGGTGACCGTACGCGCCGACGTGACCCTGGACGTGGTGCTGCGCTACCTGCGCCGTCGCGGCGAGGTGCCGGAGGCCACCGACAGCCTGATCGTGGTCAACCGCGACGAGATGTATCGCGGCGTGCTACCGCTCACCGTGCTGCTTACCTCGGACCTCGACCTCACCGTGGCCGAGGTGATGGACACCTCGCGCGAACCAATCCCGGCGACCATGCCCGCCACCGACGTGGCCAAGCGCTTTCAGGACCGCGACCTGATCTCGGCAGCCGTCATCAACGACGACGGTCGACTGCTCGGCCGTATCACCATCGACGACGTGGTCGACGTCATCCGCGACCACGCCGACCATTCGGTGATGAGCATGGCGGGCCTCAACGAGGAAGACGACATCTTCGCGCCCGTGATGTCCAGTGCGCGCCGCCGCGCCTTCTGGCTCGGCACCAACCTGATCACCGCGTTTCTCGCCTCCTGGGTGATCGGCCAGTTCCAGGAAACGCTGGAAAAGGTCGTCGCGCTCGCCGTGCTCATGCCCATCGTCGCCAGCATGGGCGGTATCGCCGGCAGCCAGACCCTCACGCTGGTGATCCGAGGGCTCGCCCTGGGCCAGGTCGGCAAGACCAACACGCGCTGGCTGATGGCCAAGGAGCTCATGGTGGGCGTGATCAACGGGCTCACCTGGGCCGCCGTCGTGGCGCTGGTCGCGGTGTTCTGGTTCGGCGACTGGGAGATCGGGGGCATCATCGCAGCGGCGCTGGTACTCAACTTGATCGCCGCGGCGCTCGCCGGGGTCACCATTCCGGTCGTCATGAAGCGGGTCGGCATCGATCCGGCGCTCGCCGGCTCGGTGGTGCTCACCACCGTGACCGACGTGATCGGCTTTCTCGCCTTTCTCGGCCTCGCCACCATGCTCATCATCTGACCCCCGGTCGGGACCGTGACGCGAAAGACATGACCTCAACACGGACTGGGGTATACTCTGAACCCATGTCGAGCGAAAGCAGCAAAACCATGCGTAGCAAGGGCGACCAGGTCCGTCACCTGATCGTCGAGACCGCCAACCGCCTGTTCTACGAAGGCGGCTACAATCACACGTCGTTCACCGACATCGTCGATGCCACCGATGTACAGCGCGGCAACATCTACTACTACTTCAAGACCAAGGACGACATTCTGCGCGCGGTCATCGACCATCGGCTCGAAGTCATTACCGACATGCTCAACAGCTGGAGCCGAGAGGAAAAGGATCCGCGGATTCGGCTGATCAACTTTGCCCGCATGCTGCTGGAAAATGCCAACGACCTGGCGCGCTTCGGCTGCCCGATGGGCACGATCAACGCCGAGCTCGGCAAGGGCCAGCGAGACCTGCAACGCATCACCCGCGCCATGTTCGACACCTTCCGCGGCTGGCTGGTCTCCCAGTATCGCCAGCTAGGCGCGAATTCGCGACTGGCTGACGAGCTCGCGATGGAGACACTGGCGCGCGCGCAGGGCATCACCATGGTTGCGCACGTGTACGAGGACGTCGACACCATCAAGCGCGAGATCCCCAAGTTCGAGGCCTGGCTGCGCCGGACCACCGAGACGCTCAAGTAAGGCCGGTTGCCCGGCTCC
>DSBO01000218.1 GCA_011046015.1 Thioalkalivibrio sp.
CTTGCGACTTGCGACTTGCGACTTGCGACTTGCGACTTGCGACTTGCGACTTGCGACTTGCAACTTCACACCGCCGGCTGTGGCAACTGCCCCTCGACCTCGAACACCGCCTGCGCAAACACCTGCGTCGCGCGCGTCGGCGGGTGGAGGAAGGTGACGGTCTCGGCGGTGAGTTCGCAGAGCCATTCCTGGCGTTCGCGCGGGCGGCGGCCGTAGAGGCCGACGGGTTCGAAGAGGGCGACGTTGTCGCCGCCTTCGGGGTCGCGGGCCGAGGGGTATTCGAAGGCGATCACGCCGGCCATGCGCATGGCGCTGCCCAGGGCCTGGGTGGCGCTGTAGTCGGCGGGGTCGGCGAGCGTGGCGCGGAAGCGTTCGCAGGGGGGCTGCTGCAGTTGCAGCCCCTGCTTCGTGGCGTAGCCGGCGCGGAACAGCGTGTGGCGGGTGTTGACGGGTCCCGGCGGCGGCTCGGCCATGCCGGCGCGGAAGACGAAGCGGTAATAGGCGCATTCGGCCAGCGCCGTGGCCGGCGCCAGCGCGCCATAGAGCAGCGAGGGCTCGTAGGCCCGGCCGAAGCGCGAACCGTGGCGCAGCGGCGGGTAGCGAAACGGCGTCATCAGCAGGTAGTCGAGGTGTTCGCTACCGGGGCGCGGCGCGGGCTTCACGCCCTCCAGCATCTCTTCCAGCAGGCCCTGCTCGGCCAGGTTGTCCACCAGGCGCGCGGTGGCGACCTGCTCCTGGCTCTCGACGATGCGCCAGAGGTCGCCCCGGATGGGGTGGATCGCGTCCTTCAGCCCGCAGGCCGCCCACAGCTCCACGCCTCAGACCTTGCCGCGGATCGCGTCCAGGTAGCCGGCCACCCGTACCAGCCCTTCCACCGTCTGCACCTGCGCGGCCGGCACGCCGCCGGTGTGGTGGTTGTGCGTGTGCATCCAGTGGCGCATCTGCGCCTCGTTCCCGCCCATCAGGGCGTAGAGGCTGCGGTAGCAGCGGATCAGCAGCAGCGCGAGCTCGCCGCTCTTGCTCGCGGGGTCGAGCTGGCCGCGGCTGAACACCGATCGGTCCTTCCCCACCGCCCGGCCGAGGTCGGCCTGGCTCAGCCCCAGCGCCTGGCCGGCGTTGAGCAGGGCCCGGGTGAGCAAGGCGCGGGGATCGGCCTTGGGAAGGGTAGCGGTGGGCATGGGCGTCTCTCCTGTGTATATGCCTCATTCTAGTTAAGAAATGTTGCGTTTGCCACAGAATGACCCAGGACGCGCGGCGGTGGGGCGCGCATGGCAGCCCCTCCATCGTCATTCCGGCGCAGGCTGGAAGCCAGAGCGGCGGGCACGACGCTGACTTGCGAGCGTGTCCGCGCAGGATTGCCTCGGCCGGGCCCTGGTGGGTGCCGGGTACCGGATCAAGCCCGACACAGTCGCCGAGCCAGGATGGCGGCAGCGGGGAGACAGGTCCGGTGGTGCGGGTGCTCAGCCATGGCGGCCTCGGGGGGCGCGACGTTCGCCGCGCCTGCCGTGCGGCCGACTACGATACGGGCGGCGAGGATTCGGCTTCGCCGAGGCCGGGCGGGACGACGACGGCGCCGCAGCTGGCGGCGATTTCGGCGTAGACGGCGGCGGGGTGGGTTTCGTAGCGATGGGAGAAGTGAAAGGGCACGAGCCGGGCCACGCCGGCGGCCTCGGCGATCTCGCCGCAGGCGCGGGTGGTGAGGTGGGCGGTGCGCTGCGCCTGGGCGGCATCCTGCTCGCGGAAGGTGGCCTCGCAGAAGAGGGTGTGGGCGCTGCGGGCGAGCGTGGTGAGGCGGGCGCGGTTGTCCGGGGTATCGGCGAAGTCGGTGGCGTAGACCAGGCGCTTGCCGGGACTGACCAGCAGCAGTTCGTCGGCGAGCGCGGCGGTGGTCTCGCGGCGGCCGTCCGGCAGCGCGACCGGCGCCGCGCCCTGCCCGGCCTGGTACTGGCGCTTGAGGACGCCGAGCCAGGGGCCGGGTTCGAGGCCGCGTGCGGCGAGGCGGTCCTTGCGCACGTTGAGCTGGGCGGCGGGCTCGAAGGCGTAGGCAAGCACGTCGGTGTGGCCGTGGTCGAGGACGATGGCGCGCACGGCAAAGCCCGGCTCGCGTCGCAGGATGCCGTCGGGCGCGGCCGCCTCGCCCAGCGGCTCGCAGCCGCGCTGACCGGCCCGGATGCGATAACGTCGGACGACCCCGCCGTGCAGCTCGCCGACCTCGAACACCGGGCCGCGATCCTCGATGCGGCCCCAGAGAATGCCCCGGGTGAGCCCCTCGATGTTGTCGGCCAGGCCCGGCGGCCCGTACATCCGGCAGACCGGGTACACGCCGATGCGCGAGCGCAGCAGCCAGAGGAAGCCCGCGATGTGGTCGATGTGGGTGTGGGTGATAAAGATGTCGCTGACCTGGTGCGCGATGCGGGCCGAAAGCCGCGCGCCCTCGCCCAGATCGAACAGCAGGCTGCGGGCCTGGTGACGCAGGCGCGCGTGCAGCAGCGGGTCGCCGAACACGCCGTTGACCAGGTGCACCCCGAGCATGCCGACCCGGCCGACCACCCGCGGGCCGCCCGCCTCGGCGCCGGCCTGCGCGGGCGGGACGAGGTCGCCCGGCGGCAGGTAGCCGAGTGGCTCCGAGAGAAAGGGCGCGGCCGTGCCGAGCTGGCCATCGGCCCCGCGCTCGGCGTCGCGCACCAGCAGGGCACTGCCCGGCCCGGCACCGGCCGGCAGGCGCAGGGTCAGGCAGCCCGCTTCCAGGGCCAGCGCCTCGCCCATGGCGACGGTACGCGGCCCGTCTAGCAGCGCGACCTGTCGCCCGACCCAGGCGGCGGGCACGTCGACGGGTGGCGGCGTGCCGAGCAGCGGCAGGTCGTCGAGGATCACCCGGCTCTCCGCCGCCGCCCCGAGGTAGTGGTCCCACAGTGCGGTGCGCGCCCGCGCCCGGGACTTCTTGCCGGGGCGCTGCGCCTCGGCGGCGGCCTGCACCACCGTGACCGGGACGGGCAGCGCGGCCAGCTCCTGCGCCAGCGGCAGGGGCCGGTCTGCGCGCGTGAGCGCCAGCACCCGGTCGATGCCGGCCGCCTGCACGAGCGCGGGCAGCAGCTCGGCGCCGGCGATGCCGCGCACCACGCCCGGGCCGTCGACCAGCAGGACGCCATCGCCCGCCTGCTGCGCCAGGCGCGTGACCGCGGCGATCAGCGGCAGGCGGAAACGCCCGGCGTCCAGGCTGCAGAGCGCCTCGATCCCCTCCACCGCCCAGTCGCCGCCCTCCCGGCGCGCGAGGCTCACCGCCCCCGGCACGCCAAAGCGCGGCGAGCCCGGGTCGCCCCCGAGACAGCGGCAGGGCTGCCCGAGCTCGCGCGCCAGGACGTCGATCAGGGTGGTCTTGCCCACGCCGGGCGGGCCGGTGAGCAACACGCGGCGCGCCCCCTCCCGCAGGATGCGGGCGATGGCCTCGGGATCGGTGGCGTGCAGTGGCATGGGCGTCATATCCAGATCATGGATCGCGGCGCCCGATTTGAAAACCCGTGGCCCGGGATCGGCCGGCCAGCTGCTAAGCTCGGGTGAGTGGATACACGCGACCGACGCGCCTTTCTCACCTGCTGGGGTGCGGCAACGCTGGCCGCATTCGCGGCCCCGGCGGGGGCGAACCCGTTCACCGCGCACAAGGCCAGTCCCATGCAAGGCACAGCCGACCCTGCCCGCCCGATCACGCTGTTCCTCTGCGGCGACGTGATGACCGGTCGTGGCATCGATCAGGTTCTGCCCCATTCCAATGACCCCGTCCTGTTCGAGCCCTACGCGCGCTCGGCCCGGGATTACGTGACCCTGGCCGAGAAGGCCAACGGCCCCATCCCCGCTCCGGTGGATTTCGAGTACATCTGGGGCGACGCGCTGGCCGAACTCGCGCGCGTGCGACCCGACCTGCGCATCGTCAACCTCGAGACGGCGGTGACCACCAGCGACGACCGCGCCCACAAGGGCATTCACTACCGCATGCACCCGGCCAATGTGCCGGTGCTCACCACCGCCGGCATCGACTGCGCGGTGCTCGCCAACAACCACGTGCTCGACTGGGGTCGCGCCGGCCTGGCCGAGACGCTGGCCACCCTCGCCGACGTGGACCTGGCCACCGCCGGGGCCGGCCCCGACCTCGCGGCCGCCACCGCCCCCGCGGTGTTGCCGCTGGGCAGGAACCGCCGGGTGCTGGTGCACGCCCTCGGACACGAATCCAGCGGCATCCCGCGCGGCTGGGCCGCCACGCCGGAGCGCTCCGGCGTGGCGCTGCTCGACGACCTCTCCCCCGCCGCGGCGCTGGAGGTGGCCGCCCACCTGCGCGAGGTCCGGCGGCCGGGCGATATCGTGGTCGCCTCGCTGCACTGGGGCGGCAACTGGGGCCATCACATCCCCGCCGAGCAGCGAGCCTGCGCCCGGGCGCTGATCGACGCGGCCGGGGTGGACATCGTGCACGGACATTCCTCGCATCACGTGAAGGGCATCGAGGTGTACCGGGACCGGCTGATCCTCTACGGCTGCGGCGACTTCATCAGCGACTACGAGGGCATTAGCGGCTACGAGACGTTTCGCGACGACCTGGGCCTGATGTACTTCGTGACCGTGGACCCCGCCAGCGGCGCGTTGTGCCAACTCGAGATGACACCGACCCGGGTAAAGCGCTTTCGCCTGCGCCGCGCCACGCCGGCCGAATCACGCTGGCTGGAGGCCGTGCTCAACCGCGAGGGCGAGGCGCTCGGCACCCGCGTCACGCATGACGACGACGGGCGGCTGACGCTGCACTGGGACTGAAGGGGGACAGTCCGGTTCGGTGCCGTCGTTGATCGCGACTTTCGTCGCTCCTGCTCATGCCCTTCGGGGTGCGAGCGGCGATGGGTACGGATGGGCCCGCCGCGAGCGTCTAGACTGTCAGGCATGTCGCTTCGGCGATCTGGAGGGCCTGACGATGCCTGATCGGTATGCTTTCGCGGGTATCGGTATCGCCGTCATTCTTGGGTGTCTTGTCGCGATGTCATCAGAGGCGAGTGCACAAACCACGGGGCAGCCCCATCACGGCCTGCTGCTGCAGGTGGTGTACAACAACGTGCCCTACCGCGAGGACCTCACCACCGGCTGGGGGTTTGCCTGCCTGATCGAGGGACTGGACGATACGGTGCTGTTCGATACGGGTAGTGATGGCGAGATCCTGCTCTCGAACATGGAGCGGGTCGGCGTGGATGCGGGCGACGTCGACGTGGTGGTGCTCTCCCATATCCACGGAGACCACACGGGTGGTCTCGATGCCTTTCTCGCGCGCCGGGGTGGTGTCACGGTGTTCGTACCGGCCTCCTTTCCCGCGGCGTTCGGGCAGCGGGTGGTGGAGCACGGGGCGCGGATGGTCTCCGTCTCCGGCCCGCGGCTACTGGTCGAGCGGGTGCACTCCACCGGCGAGATGGGGCACGCCACCAGGGAGCAGGCCCTGATCGTGGAGACGGCACGGGGGCTGGTGGTGATGACCGGCTGTGCGCATCCCGACGTGGCGGACATGGCCGAGCGGGCGAAGGACTACCTCGACCAGGACATTCATCTGCTGATGGGCGGCTTTCACCTGGGCGGCCGCAGCGATGCCGAGATCCGCGCCATCATCGCACGCCTGAAGGCCCTGGGGGTGGAATGGGTGGCCCCGAGCCACTGCACGGGCGAACGAGTGATGTCGCTGTTTCGCGAGGCCTGGGGCGAGCACTACATCGAGGGCGGCCTGGGCGCGCGCATCGAGGTGCCCGAGTAACCGGCAGCGAAGACGGCCCGGCGCGCACCGGACTTGCCCACGTGCCACACAGACACGCGCTCATGACGGGCCGCGCAGGCTGTGGTATGGCTATCATGGTCAGCGTGCCGTGCCCGCGCGCAGCACCGCATCACCCGACCCGGCCACCGAGAGAGGCTAATCATGCACATCGACCGCGAGCGGCTTGGGCGCAATTTTCGCAAGACCCTGCGCACCTTCATCCACGTGCTGCCCGTGATCATCGGCATGCTGCTGCTCACCAGCCTGGCGGTGACACTGTTTCCGGAGCAGATCGCGGGCGGACTCTTCGGCAATGGGGAGTTGATCGACACCCTCACCGCCGCGGTCATCGGCAGCATCGCCGCAGGGCATCCGCTGGCGAGCTACCTGCTCGGCGGCGAGTTGCTGGGCGGCGGGGTCGGGCTGGTGGCCGTCAGTGCCCTGATGGTGACCTGGGTGACGGTGGGGATGGTGCAACTGCCGGCGGAGGCGATGCTGCTTGGCGCCCGTTTTGCCGTGTGGCGCAACCTCATCAACTTTGTCGCGGCGATCGGCGTGGCCTTTTCCACGGTTTACACGCTTCGCGCGTTGGGGCTTGCCTGAATGACTGGCCTGCCGAAGCAACGCGGACGCGGCGGCTGGTGGTTTCTCGCCGCGGTGCTGGCACTTTATGCCGTAATCGCCCTCGGCGATCCGCAGGGCGCCAACCAGGCGCTGGCCTTCTTCGGTCGCGTGATGCGACAGCTCCTGCCGGTGCTGGGCCTGGTGTTCGCCCTACTGTTTGTGGCCGACCTGCTGCTCGATGAGAAGCGCATCAAGCGTCACCTCGGCCGCGAGAGCGGTGTGACCGGCTGGCTGGCGACCCTGATCGGCGGCGTGCTCTCCGTGGGCCCCGTGTATGCCTGGTACGCCTTACTGGCGGAGATGCGGGCCAAGGGGATGCGCGACGCGCTCGTTACCGCCTTTCTTTATAGCCGCGCCCTGAAGGTCCATTGCTGCCGTTGATGGTCCACTACTTCGGCATTGCCTACACGGTCGTGCTCTCGGTCTACCTGCTGGTGTTCGCTGTCATCGGCGGCGTCCTGCTCGAGCGCATCACATCGCGGAACCCGTGACCCGGGCGGCCGGCGCCAGTGGCCGATGCACTACACTGGGCAGGCGGGGTCAACCGGGCTCGCGCGATCGCCCGCTCATCGCAGTCGACAGGAGGGAACGACATGACGGCCATCGGCGAAAAAGGGGGCGGCGGGTTCCACGGCATCAAGTTGCTGCTTTGCGAGAATCCGCTGCCGCCGCTGGAGCAGGCCATTGCCGCGGCCCGTGATGCCGTACCGCACAGCAACTATTACACCGAACCCTACTCGGCCCCCTTGCGGCGGCACATCAGCAAGCAGCTCGGCGTGCCGGAACGGCTGGTTCACATCAATGCCGGCTCCGAGCTGATCCTGCGCCAGCTCTTCGACCGCTTCGGCCAGCAGGTGCACCTGCTTACGCCCACCTATCCCCTGTTCCCCGAGATCGCGCAGCGCTATACCGAGACCCGCCTGCGGCCCGAGCGCGACTTTCAGCTCGATCTCGGCGAACTCGAGATCCCGGACGGCACCACGTTGGTGGTGATCGTCAATCCCAACAACCCCAACGGCGGGGTCTTCGACATGACACCCCTGCCCGAGCTGCTGCGCCGCCACCCGGAGACCCGCTTCCTGGTCGACGAGGCCTTCATCGGCCTGGCCGGTGAATCGGTCGTGCACCGGGTATCCGAACACCCCAATCTGCTGGTGACGCGCACGCTCTCCAAGGCGCACAGCCTCGCGGGCTTTCGCGTCGGTTACGGGGTCTTTCCCGAGGCGATCGCCGATGACCTCAATACCCACAACGACGCCTACCCGCTGGCGCGCCCCAGCCAGGCAGCGGCGCTGGCCACGCTGCAGAACGAAGACGCCATCAAGGCCCGCGTGCGGGACTTGCGGAGCTGGACGGAGGAGCTCGCAACGCAGCTGCGGGCCATGGGTGTGAGCACCTACCCCACCGCGACCTACTTCTTCCTCGCCGACTTCGCACCCCATGATGCGGCCGGGATTGCCGAACAACTGAGGGCGCGGGATATCCTGGTCAAACCGCTGAACGACCCGCGACTCGGCAGCGGCTACATGCGCATCACCACCGCCCTGCCGGCAGACAACGCGCGCTTCGTGAAGGCGCTGGAGGAGATCCTGCATGGCACCTAGAACCGGTCCCTTCGACGCACATGCACAACGCTACGAGGCGTGGTTCGACAAGCATGAGGCGGCCTACGTGTCGGAGCTGCTGGCGCTGCGCGCGTTCGTGCCATGGACGGGACGAGGGCTCGAGATCGGCGTCGGCACGGCGCGTTTTGCCGCGCCGCTGGGCGTGGCAGTGGGCCTGGACCCCTCGCCCGCCATGCTCGCCATCGCCGCCGCACGCGGTATCGAGACCGTCGAGGGGGTGGCCGAGGACCTGCCCTTCGCGCCGGCCAGTTTCGATTACGCCCTCGTCGTGACCACGATCTGCTTCGTCGACTCAGCCGCGCAGATGCTCGCCGAGGCCCGACGCGTGCTCCGGCCCGGCGGCCGCCTGGTGATGGGCTTTATCGATCGCGAGAGCGTGATCGGCCAGGACTATCTCACGCACCAGGCGGAGAACGTCTTTTACCGCGATGCGACCTTCCACGCCGCGCACGGGGTTGAACGGCTGTTGCAGGACGCCGGCTTCACGATCGATCACTGGGCGCAGACGCTGTCCCGCCCGCTGGCCGAGACCGACACGGTCGAACCCCTGCGACCGGGACGGGGCGAGGCTGCCTTCGTGGTGATCTGCGCCCACCGCTGAGGGCCATGGGGCCGCGTAATGCGAAGCGAGCGACCGGCATGACCAACACCTTCTGGATCGCCTTGACCACCAGCCTGCTGGCGGCCCTCGTCACCACCCTGGGCATCTACACGATCCGGCGCTTCGCCCGCTGGGGGCAGGAGAACGCGACCTACTTCATGTGCTTCGCTGCCGGCGTGCTGATCGCCGCCTCGTTTCTGCACATCGTGCCGAAGTCCTTTGCCCTGAATGCGCAGGCCCCGATCTGGCTGCTGGCCGGTTTTTTCGGCCTGCACCTGTTCAACCGATTTCTCACCGCCTTTGTCTGCGAGCGCGACCCGCAGCGACGGGATTACGTGATCGGCCTCGTGCCGATGCTCGGCATCGGCTTTCACTCGTTCATCGACGGTTTCATCTATTCGATCACCTTCACCGTGAGCATCCTCACCGGCTACCTGGCGACGCTGGGCATGGTGCTGCACGAATTCCCGGAAGGCATCATCACCTACCTGCTGCTGGTGCGCGGCGGGATACGGGAGCGCCACGCGATGGTGATGGCCTTTCTGGCTGCGGCCGCGACCACCCCCCTGGGGATGCTCGTGTCCTGGCCGCTGATCAGCCAGATCAACCAGCACACCCTGGGCGGACTGCTGGCGCTGTCGGCCGGCGCGCTGATCTACGTCGGCGCGACGCATCTCCTGCCGCGTGCCGAACAGGAGCGCAGGCGCTTCAGCCTGGTCGCGCTGTCCGGCGGCGTGCTTGTGGCTGTCATCATCGTCATGTCCAAGGGATAGAACAGGCGCCGGGCGGCTGGCCCCGGGAGTTCGGGATGGAAAGCGCCGGCATCGCATCGCCGGAACCGGGTGTTCTCGACGCCCCGTACCGCAGGGCATGGCCGAGGCGTTTGCTATTCATGGTTGCGCGCCGTCTCGGGGCACCACTGGCGGATTCACGCCGATGAACTAATGTCAGGAGTCCGGCCACCCATACCATCGAAGAGGAGATCACCATGTCGGTCGTCAAAGTCATCGATGTACTGGCTCAATCGGACAAGAGCTGGGAGGACGCCACGGCCGAGGCCCTCAGGGTCGCGGCGAAGAGCGTGAAGAACATCAAGTCGATCTACGTGCAGGACTTCCAGGGCAAGGTGAAGAACAACGAGATCGTGCAGTTTCGGGTGAACACCAAGATCTCCTTCGTCGTCAACGAGGACTGAATCAATCGGTCGCGGCGTCGCCGGAGGCCGCCCCGCTTCCCGGCCGCCGATACCCGGCCCCAGCCCGAAAGGCGGCCAAAGCCCGCCGGAGATGGCCTGCGTCAATGAAACCTGTATCCACCTTGGCTTTGATTTAGACTCAGGTAACAGCCACCCAGACCCACAGCGCCGCCTCGATGCCCACGCCGCAGACCAAGCAACCGGAAAAACCCGCCCCCAGCTGGCTGATCTACCTGGTCATCTTTAGCCTGATGCTGCTGGGCTATGCCTGGTACGTGGGGCTGTCCACCATCGCCGTCACCCCGCAGATCCCGTACACCCAGTTCAAGTCGCTGGTAGCGCGGGACGCGGTGAGCGAGGTGCTGATCATGGGCGCGGAAATCGAGGGTCGCCTGCAGCACGCCACCGTGCTCGCCCCGAACGAGGACCCGGTGACCGGCTTTCGCACCCGCGTGCCGGACTTTGGTGACGAGGGGCTGCTGCCGGCGCTCGAGGCCCATGGCGTCAAGGTGACGGTGGACAAGCCGCGCGACGAGCGAGGCGGCACGACCTTGCTGCTGGCGCTCCTGCCGTGGATCATCCTGTTCGGCTTTTTCTACCTCATCTACCAGCGCACGGCGAAGACGCTGGGCGGCCGCTTCGGCGGGCCGGACCAGATCAAGAGCTTCCTCGAATCGCCCGCGCGCGAGGCCGGGGTGCCGCCGGTGACCTTCGACGACGTGGCCGGCCAGGACAACGCCAAGCGCGAGGTAGCCGAACTCGTCGCCTTTCTCAAGAACCCCGAGCAGTTCCTGAAACTCGGCGCCGAGGTACCGCGCGGCGTGCTGCTGATGGGCGCACCCGGCACGGGCAAGACCCTGCTCGCCAAGGCGCTGGCCGGCGAGGCCGGAGTGCCGTTCTTCTCCATCTCCGGTTCGGAGTTCATCGAGGTGTTCGTGGGCGTGGGCGCCTCGCGCGTGCGCAACCTGTTCAATGCCGCGAAAGAGCGCGCGCCGGCCATCATCTTCATCGACGAACTCGACAGCGTGGGCCGCACCCGCGGCACGGGCCTGGGCGGCGGCCACGACGAGCGCGAGCAGACGCTCAACCAGATACTGGCCGAGCTCGACGGCTTTACTGGCCGCGAGAGCGTGATCGTGCTCGCCGCCACCAACCGTCCGGACGTGCTCGACCCCGCCCTGCTCCGCCCGGGCCGCTTCGACCGCCACGTGATGCTCGACCTGCCCGACCGCAACGACCGCGCCGCCATCCTGAAGGTACACGTGCGCAAGGTGCCGCTGGCCGATGACGTGGACCTGGAGCAGATCGCCTCCGGCACGCCCGGCTTCTCCGGTGCGGACATCAAGAACCTGGTGAACGAGGCGGCGATGCTGGCCGCGCGCCTCAAGCGCGATCGGGTGCAGATGCAGGACTTCGACGAGGCCCGCGACAAGCTGCTGATGGGCACAGTGCGCACGCTCGCCATCCAGCCCGACGAGCGCCACCGCCTCGCCGTGCACGAGGCCGGGCACACGCTGGTCGCCTACTTCGTGCCGCATACCGACCCGCTGTACAAGGTCTCCATCATCCCGCGTGGCCATTCCCTGGGCGGCACCCAGCAGCTGCCGGAAAAGGAGCGCCACACCCTGCCCGAGGAATACCTGCGCGACCGCCTGGCCGTGATGCTCGCCGGGCGCAGCGCCGAGAAGGTGCTGCTGGACTCGGTGAGCTCCGGCGCCGACGACGACATCCACCGCGCCACCGACCTCGCCCGCGCCATGGTCGGCCGCTGGGGCATGTCCGCCGAGGTCGGCCCGGTGGACCTGCGCGAGAGCGAGGAACACCCCTTTCTCGGCCGCGAGATCGCCCAGCCGCGCCGCTACAGCGAACACTCCGCCCAGGTCGTCGACAAGGCCGTACACGACCTGCTGATAGAGGCGGAGGAACGCGCCATGAACCTGATGCGCGAGCATCGCGACAAGCTGGACGCGCTCATCGCGTTGCTCGAGGATAAAGAGACCCTGCAGCGCGAGGACATAGAAGGAATCCTCGGGCCGCTGACAAAGCATCGCGCGCTGGCGGTCACCGGTGCGCCGTGATAGACGAAGGGATATACCTAATGCCATTCGCCACTGAAGAGATGAACATCATGAACGGAAGACACTGGATCGTCGCCCCACTCCTCGTTCTGCTGCTAACCGCCTGCGGCGGTGGCGGCAGCGGCTCGTCCGGCTACACGGTGAGTGGCACCCTGTCCTCTGCCGCGGGCACCGCGATCGACAGCGACACCAACGACCCCTTCGCCACGACGGTTGGCAACGACTCGCCGGCTACGGCGCAGGAAATCCCCAACCCGGTGCTGCTCGGGGGCTTCGCCACGAAGGAGGCGACCGGGCAGGCCGGGGACGTGTTCGCGACCCAGCCGGATGAATGGGATGCCTTTCGCACCCCCCTCACCGGCGGGCAGACCGTGAGCCTGACGATTGCCGACCACCCGGGTGGAAACTTCGCTACGCCGGACTTCGATCTCTACCTCGCCACCGTGGCCGACCCGGAAACGTGGGTGGCCACGTCCACCGGCGAGACCCGGACCGAGACCGTCACCGTGCCGTCGGATGACGAGTACTACGTGGTGGTCCACGCCTTTGCCGGCGCATCCAACTACCTGTTGAACATCCTGCCGCCCGCGACCTCCAGCGGGGCCGCGACGTCGCCACCGACAGAGTTTGTCCCCGGCGAGATCCTCGTCCGCCTGGAGGACACCATGCTCCCGCTGGGCATGGCCGATCCCCTGGCGCATTTCGCGGCGCAGGCCGGCCTGCGC
>DSBO01000149.1 GCA_011046015.1 Thioalkalivibrio sp.
AGGTTTCGAGCCTCTCACATGTAGATCGAGCCGGTTCGAGCCGAGCACAACGCGCGAGGCCGCCGCCCTGGCGGCCCATCCTCTCGGGCGCGCCATATAGTAAAAAAGGCCCCGATGCTCGGGGCCTTTTTTTATGCTTATCCATGCCCATGGCCCGAGAGGTTTCGAGCCTCTGACATTGGACATAGCCGGTCGAGCCGAGCGCCACGCGCGAGGCCGCCGCCCTGGCGGCTCATCTCCCTGGGTGCGCCATGCAAACGAAGACGGCGCTCGAACATGGGGTGCTTATGAATCGATAACCATGTCTCGTCTCCCCGGTACGGGGCGGCGCGACCGTCCCGCCGCGGCTGCCCCAGGATGCTTCGTCCCTCTTCCCGCTGTATTGCTCCGGCTCCGGTGCCTACCGCTTCCCGTCCGGATGCCCCACAATTGATGTGGCATTGCAAATCAGCAACGCTGCCCGCCTGAGAGGGTACCTGATTGCATTATGATTTCCGGGGGGTGGCGGGAAATTTCGTAGGCATTTGATTTAACTGGTATTTCGAAGCTGGCACCCTTATTGCTTCAAAAGGGCAAGGCGTGGTGCTTTCCGGTGCAGCCGGATAGCCCCGTCCTCGCCCGGTGCGATGCGTGTCAGAGTCGTCGGGTGTGAGGAGGGCATGCCGTGTTTCGTTCCTGGTTTCACAGAGACAAGCGCAAGAAAAAGCGAGTCAACATGCAGGCAGTGGCAATCGAAAATAGGGAAGTGGAGCTACCGGGGATCGGGATGGTGATGATCGCCCGTTCGGTGAATTGCATCGGGGATGGCTGCCCCAAGCCGCAGCTGTTGACCCTGAAGGCACTGAATCAGGTGCAAGACGGGGATGTGGTGGAGCTTGTGTCCGACAATCCCACCGCGGTCGAGACGATCCCCGCCATGATGCTTTCCGCCTACGGCAGTCACCTGGCCACGGTACGCAGGGAAGGCTGCTGGAAGGTCTACGTCCGCAAGGGTTATTGAGCTGTGCAGGCCTGGCTGCTGGTATTCAAATAAACAGAGAAGATGGGGGATGTAATGACTAACGGTAATGAAGCATGCGGGGTGGCTATTGGCAGTGCCGTGCGTCCTGCGCTACGCCATCGCGGCGGCGTTTACGCCGCGGGTATCGTTGCGCTGGTGACGCTGGCCTCGATCTTCGCCCTCTCCATCGACAGCCGGTTCGTCTACATGCTGGTGTATGTGTGGTTCGGCGTCGCCTACGGCCTGTTTCTGCAGTACGGCCGGTTCTGCATGGCCTCCGCCGTGCGTGACCTGTTCGCGGTAGGCGTGCCGCGCATGGCCGTGGGCGTGATGATTGCAACCGCGCTCTTCTCGCTCACCGCCGCCGCGGTAACCGTGTCCGGATACAGTACGTTCCACGCGCATCCGCTGGGCTGGCACATCATCATCGGTGGAGCCATATTCGGTTTCGGCATCATCTTCACCGGCGGTTGTGCCTCCTCCTCTCTGTACAAGAGCGGTGAGGGCAACATCGGCTCGATGCTCGTGCTGTTCAGTATCTCCTTTTCCCAGGCCCTGTTCGTGAGCGCCGACTGGTTTGACTGGCTGGTTCCTGCCTCCTGGACCGAGGCGGCTCTGGAGAATGGTATGCCGGAAGAGCTTAGCGTGACTACCGGCTGGTTCGACCAGTTCATGGCCGGCTACATCTGGGACCTGAAGGGCGCCACCGTGGCGGACATGATGGGGCTCGAAGGTACCTTCGCCGGCGCCTTCATCGGCAACGCGCTGCTCGGCGCCATTCTGCCCGCCATTGCGATCACCGTGTTCCTGTATGCGGTGGCCTATCGCAAGGGTCACATGCGTCGCAACAAGATCGAGAACCCGGGCATGGGTGATCATCTGCGCGGCATCTGGGCCATGTTCACGTCGTCGAAGAACACCGCGCTGGCCGGTCTGGGTATCGGCGTGTTCGCCGGCCTGCAGATGTATGTGACGGGCTTACTGCGCGAGCATTACCAGATCTTCAACTTCGGTGAGATCCTGGAGGACATGGGGCACACCGCCGGCGTTTCCATCCAGGGCACCGTATTCGATCCCGGCTACTGGTACATCACCACCCAGGAAGCACAGTGGGCCGGCTGGGTTCTGCACAAGCTTGGCCTGGAGAACATGGACAACATCTTCTTCGGTCTTGAGAACGGTGTACCCAGCCCGCTGCTCAATGCCCCCGGCATGATGTCCATCGGCATCATCCTCGGTGCGGCGATCCTCGCCAACATCAATCGCGAGTTCAAGTGGAAGCTGCCGAGCATGGAGACCGCCGTGTTCGCCATCCTGGGTGGGCTGCTCATGGGTATTGGTGCCCGCGTCGGCATGGGCTGCAACGTCGGTGCCTTCTTTGCCGCGGTAACCAACGGCGACCTCACGGGCTGGATCTTCCTTGCCGGCATGGCCATTGGTGGCTACCTCGGCGTGAAGGCATTCAGCTGGTGGATGGAATGGCGTGCATCGCGCAACGATGACGAGTTCGCCCTCTAGGCATGAGGTCACGTGGCGGAGGTCTTCTCCGTCACGCAACCCGGATAACGATCGAGAGAAGAAAACGATAAGGAGGAGTTTCTCATGGCAATGAAATTCGAAAAGATCGATGACGGTAACTACATGCTGAACGTGACGGGTTATACCTGCCCGCACCCGCAGATGTACACCAAGAAGGCGCTGCAGAAGATCGAGCCCGGCTCGGTCCTGACACTGGTGTTCGACAACGCCTCCTCGGGTGAGTCGATCATCTCCATGTGTGAGAGCGAAGGCAACGACCTGTTCGAACGCAATGGCGAAGGTGGCACCTTCACCTGGAAGATCCGCAAGGGGTGATGGCGATGCAGCTCGGAATCGTAGTCATCGATGATCGAAATGCCGCGCACGCGATGGGCCTGCTAAAGGCGGCTCAGCGTCGCGAGTGGCAGACGCGCTGCTTCCTCACCGACCGTGGCGTGTTTCTGCTCAAGGACCCCGCCTTCCGCGAGATGCTCGATGAGGGCAAGGCGCATTACTCCATCTGCGAGCTGAGTATCGAGCGCTATGCGGATGAGGGTGTTTCGGTCGAGGGCCTGGAAGACAAGATTATTGTCGGCGGCCAATATCAGAACGCGGAGCTGGTGCACAACTGCGACCAGGTCCTGACCTTCTAGGGGGAGATATGTCAGACAGTGCAAAACGCATTCTGGTGGTGGCGCGTGACGACAAGGTCGAAGCGCTGCGCATGGCCACCGGCCTCACCCTGCTGGACGATCCGGTTCGTGTCGCCGTGATCGGCGATCTGGATGACGGTTCCGACGATGTCCAGATGCAACTCGAAGCCCTCGACTTCGCCGATGTGCCGGTCGAGCGCCTGACAAACGCTGGCAGCGCCTACCAGTCGCTTGCCGGCATGATGAGCGAATCAGATGCGGTGTTAGTGGTATGACTCAATCAGTGAACAAGATACTTTTCCTGCGCGTGCCCGAGGCGGACGACAGCTTCGGTCGACAAATCATCGACGGCCTGGGCGATGGCGTCAGTCACGAGTTCGTGGATGTCACGCCTGGCGATTACGATGCGATCCTCGACCGTCTTGGCCCCGGCGTGTTGCCGGTGGTGCTGAAGGCCAGCCGCTAGCGCTATCAGTTGTCGTGTCGTGAGCACATGGGTTCCTACCGACGGGGTACCCCTCCGATCCGCCCGGGGCTTCACACGCTGCTCTCTCCGGAAGCAGCACACCCGCTGCCTGTGCAGCCCCGGGTTTCCAGTGCGCCGTCGAATGTGCTCGCATGCGATTTCTTGCCGGGAACTCGGGCACACCGGGGACCCGGTTTTTTTATACCTGGGTTCAGCGCCATACGCCGCTTGATGCGTCTGGTTGCAGATTGCCGTTCGTCACCGGCGGCTTTTAATCTGCAATCCGCCTGCGGCCGCGGTGAGCCGATAACTTGTTGATTGTTCGAGAGTTTGATTGATGGCACGTAATGTGCAGACACGGATAGGCGCAACCCGTGGTCATGCAGTCCGGTGAGGGGATCCGGATACACGCCGGGAGGCGTCGCGGGTCGAGATCAACAGTTTTTGAGAACAACAGTGAACGCACCGAAACCGGGTCGACCGGAGGCCGGTGCAAAAACAATACGTAGAGGGGTTCCAGCAATGCGACGAGTAACGGGAACGACAGACCTGCTCCGGGCGCGCGGCTCGGTGGCGATCATCGCCGCCCTGGGGTTGGCGCTGACCGGTTGTACGGGGGACGAGGATACGACCATGGGGGTGCAGTCGGCGGCGACTATCAACACGCCGGCACAGATCGCCCAGGAATCAGATGACAACTACGACAACAACATGAACGGTCTGGTCACTGGCGCGACGCTGCAAACGTGGATCGACGACTGGGAGAACAACAAGCCTGCAGGTATCGAGGGGCGCCTGGTAATTCTCGATGTTGCCCCGATCAATCTGGGAGACAACGCTAATCCAGACTACCGGTACATCACTCCGGACGCACAGAATGGTGTGCTGAGCTATGGCATCGATCACAACCGTTTGACGCAGGTCCGCTCCAACGGGGTGATCGAGACCGTTCAGGTGGTGCCGGACGGAAATCAGGTAGATGAGTTCCTGAAGGATTACGCCATCGATCCCACTAAGGATATGATCGTTTGCGCCATGGGGCGCGGTGGTAACAGTCAGGCCATGCTCCAGGGGCGCTGCTGGTACATGTTCCGTTACTGGGGCGCGCCAAAGGAGAACCTGGCCGTGCTAAGTGGTGGTTTGCATCATCCCGCAGTGATCGATCCCGCCTATCTGGGCACTACTGCCACCTGTGACGAGGTGGCCAGCAGCGGCGCCTGTCTCCCTCGCAACGGACGTGTCTCGGTGCGTGATCTTCCTGAGGACAACACCGCGTTGCAGGCAACGCTGGGTGATGTATTCGACGTGGTCGAGGGACGAGCCAATGCGTTCCTGTGGGATGCTCGCGGCGCTGGTGAATACAATGGCACCCAGTTTACCGGGAACAACGGCTCCAAGCAGGGGCACCCACAAGGCGCCGTACTGTTGCCGTATGCCAACTTGCTCGTCAGTGATGATGCGGACGCGGCCGCCCTCCTTCCGGCCGTTGCCAGCTACAGGTACAAGCCGAAAGCCGATTTGTGGGATTACATGAGTGGCCTCATGGTCGATGGTGCGCAGTTCCAGGTTTGGGATAACGGTGTGCTCCGTGCCCTGAGCCCGGATGAGGTCTATCAGGATGGCCAGACGGTGATTACCTACTGCGAGACCACGTTCCGCGCCATGATCACGGGCTTTGCCTCTGCCGCGATTCTGGGGCTGCCGAACCGCTTCTATGATGGGGCCATGGTCGAGTGGAACTCGTTGTCTGCTGGCGTTCAGGACAAGTACGGCTCCTTCATTCTTCCCGTCGACTCGCCGTGGCGTACGGACGTGGAGGGTGTCTCCGTGCCGTTCGATGCATACAACGACCCGGCGAACATCGATGCGCGCGTGATCGACGACCCCTATGCCGCCAACGCCGAGGCCGTCGTCTTCGAGGATCGCCTGTACAAGTACGGCAGCGGTAGCAGTGACGGTGATGCCGGTGGTGGCGTGTCCCTGCCTTCCAATCCCTGTGGAGGCTAATCAGCAATTCTCCTCCCTTTTGGGCCCGCGCTTCGCGCGGGCCCTTTTCTGTTATCCGGGGCTGTGATCGTGGTGGCGCCCCGTATGTATAATAACCGGACAGCATCAAGGGGCATCGGCCGTCGCGCCGGTGTTTCACCGGCGGGGATGATGCCCGCCATTCGTCATCATTCACCGGGATAGGGATATCGGGCGGCATGGGCCGAGGGCTTCGTGCGGCCGTTTGACGCGAGAGACGCATGAACGGTAAGAACGCCGGATATCGCCTGGGCGCCGTCGCGCTGGTACTGATCGTCGCCGCCGTCGTGGGCTGGCGCCTGCTTTGGGTACAGAACGGCCTGGACCGGGCCGGTGATAGCCCGGCGGCCATCCAGGCCTTTCTCGACGAGCACTGGAAACACCCGTTGCCGCCGCAGGGTACGCCGCCTGCTCATTACCCGCCGAACGAGGCCTTGCTGGGCGCACAGTCCTGCGCGCAGTGTCATGCCAGCCAGTTCAAGGACTGGCAGGCAAGTCGTCACAGCCAGACCATGCGCGCTGGCATCGTGTGGCAGTTCGACCTGTTCGGCCAGGCGGAATCGAATACCTGCATGAACTGTCACGCGCCGCTGGCCGAGCAGAAGGCCCTGGTGGCACGGGACATGAGCTGGGCAAATGCACCGGCTGACGACCCGCCCGCTCACATACCCCGCCAGTTGCATCACCAGGGACTCACCTGCGCGGCCTGTCACGTGCGGGGGCACGAGCGCTTTGGCCCCGAGCATCGTGCCGCGCTGTCCGGCACGGAGTCCGGGTTGCCGCATGGTGGTTTCCAGCCACGCCCGGCCTTTAGCGACAGCAAGTTCTGCGCGACCTGTCACCAGTTTCCCGAGGACGGCCCGCGCCTGAACGGCAAGTTGCGGCAGGACACCTACAACGAGTGGCTGCGCTCGGACTTCGGCCGCCAGGGCGTGAGTTGCCAGGCCTGCCACATGCCCGACCGGCGCCATCTCTGGCGCGGCATCAGCGATGCCGACATGGTGCGCCGTGCCATGGCCGTGGAGCTGCTGGGCAGCGACGGCGAGGACGGCCGTCTCGACCTCGCGCTCACGATCAGCAACGTCGGCGCCGGGCATCACTTCCCCGCCTACATGGTTCCGCGCATCGATGTGCGCCTGGTGCTGCTCGATCCGGATGGTGCCGAGGTCGGGCAGTTGCTGCATCACGTGCTGCAGTGGCGCACCACAGTGGATCTTGCGCAGGAGGAGTTCGACACGCGTCTGCCTGCCGGCGAGTCGGTGCGCCTGGAGGCCGCGATGACACGTCCGGACGTCCCGGGTTACCACCTTGCCCTGCGCATCGACGTGGCACCCAAGGATCACTACGAGCGCATGTACCGCGACATGATGCGCCAGGCCCAGCGCATGAAGCCGCAGACCGTCGATCTGCTGCGTATCGCCATGCGCGAGGCGGCCGCCACCCGGTATCGGGCGATCAACGAGCAGGTCGCCCTGGACGACGTGGTGGCGCTGCGGCTGCGCTACCGCCCGTTACCCGAGGAGGTAGCCGCGCCCTGATGGCCCGGTCGGCTCCCGCGCACCGGCGTTCGGCGTTGCAATTTGAGTCGCGGCCGCAACGATAACGCCATCTGCAATGGCGTTCTGCAAGACAATGTTTCTATCATACTGAAAGATAAGGTGTTTTCAACGTGGCACGGTTCCTGTATGGAACTGGGTCACATGCGAGGTGGAAGGCTGTCATGAAGTACCTGGTTTCGAGTGTGTGGTTCCTGTCGGCGCTGTTGCTCGCCGCGCCGTTGCTGGCGGACGAAGGGCGAGGGGGCGAGGACCGCCAGGACGCCCGGACCGCCGAGGCGCAGACGGAATCCAGGCCGTCACCCGGCGGTCGGCTGCGTTTTCGTGACGGCCCGGTCTGCATGTGCTCTCAGGGCATGAGTGAAGAGGATATCCAGCGTTCTCGTGAGAAACGACGCTGAGCGAGGGGTCGCCCCGATGAGCGACCGACTGTTTCATCAACTGGCTAAATCATTTTGAGCAGCACCATCAAAGCAAAATCACGCAGGAGGGTAGACATGGGTAAGCACAATCGGAAAAAGGGTTTGTGGGGTGGTATCGGATGGGGGCGTGCCGCAGTCGCGCTGTCGGTGGTGACGGTGGTCGGCTGGTTCGCCCTGTCGGTACAGAACGTCCACTACGATCCGCAGCAGAAGATGCTGAGCCTCGACCAGGGGGAGTGGGGTGCGGAGGTGTTCGACAGCATTCATGAGAGCGTGATTGCCGACGGCCTGGTGCGTCCGGCCAATGCCTGTGGTCTGGGGGCGTCTTCCTGCTTCAAATGCCACAACGGTAAACGTGCGCCGGAGCCGGACACCAACCCCGTCAGCGCACCGTGGCACAGCGAGCATGCCCGCGTGAACAATTCCTGTGTCGGCTGCCACAGCGGCAACCCGCGCCTGATGCGCGAGCAGATGGCGCACAAGGACCTGATCGCCGATCCGCGCCAGCAGCCTGGCGAGAGTTGCGCGAGCTGCCACAAGAACGAGTCGGAGCTCACCGGCTTTCTCGATGCGTACCTGAAAGTCGGCCAATAACCGGCAAAGAACAACAATCTGAAGGGGGATCACCAAATGAACAAGAAGACATCACAGCCGGTTTTTCGGCCCAAACGACTGGCAGCCGCGATCGGCGGCCTGGCACTGTGTGCCGGTGCCGCGAGCGTGCAGGCCGGTCCGACCATCAATTACGGGGAGCAGGGCTCGTTGACGCTCAACTACGAGCTGCAGATCTGGTCCCAGTATCGCGACTTCCGCTCTGAGGCGAACGCGAGCGACAGCTACGATACCTTCCTGCGACGCAACCGCATCACCGCGATGGGCCAGTACAATGACTATGTCGGGTTTTATGCACAAATCGAAGCCGGCAACGACAGCAAGTACGGCAACGACGAGAAGTCGACCTACTACCGTGATGCCTACATCACCTTCGACTGGGATGACTCCACGCGCTTCATCTTCGGCCGCTTCAAGAACACGTTCAGTCGTGAGAACCTGGAGGCCTGCCTCGAGCCGCTGAACCTGGACCGCGGACTGATCTCCTACACGCCGTTCGGCGGTACCCGCGATACCGGCGCCGCCATGTGGGGCAACCTGGCTGATGCCAAGTTCCAGTACCGCGTGATGGTGGCGGACGGCCGCGAAGGCGACGACGTGCCGAAGGATAGCCCGCGCTTTACGGCACGCGCACACTACAGCGTCTTCGATCCTGAGTACTCGTACGGCTACCGCGGCACCTATCTGGGCACCCAGCGCGTGCTGACCTTCGGTGCGGCCTACGACTACCAGGCGGATGTCGTCTATGCCAACCTGCCGGGTCGTACCGATGCGCGTGACTACTCGGCCTATACCGTCGACGTCTTCTACGAGGAGCCCATGCAGGCCGGTACGCTCACGCTATCCGGTGCCTACTTCGACTACAGCGTGGACGGCGCCATCAGCGGCGATCCGTTGCTCGTGGACGACAGCGTGGCGCAAACTGCCGAGATGCAGGCCTACTACGTGAAGGCCGGCTGGCTGTTTGGCGAGAAGATCGGTATCGGCCGTCTGCAGCTGTTTGCCCGCCACGAGGCGTCGGATTATGATCGTGCGGACAACTATTTCGACAATGAGATCAACGCGGTTGGCGCCAATTACTACCTCGATGGGCAGCAACTCAAGCTGACCTTCGAGTTCGCCGACGTGTCGTTCGACGAGCAGCACCCGACCCTGAACTCGCTGGGCGACTACAAGCAGGCGACCCTGGGCTTCCAGATGCTGTTCTGATCGCGACAGACCGCCTGGCATGCGCCGGTCCTCGCGGGGGCCGGCCGTGCAAAGGAGCGAATCATTACCGACACACAAGTCAGTGGCATGAACACGATGGGCGGATCCTCCGCCCGTCGTCGTGTTCCGCCCACCTATATCTGGGCCATCGGCGCGGCGCTGTTCGTGCTGGTCGCGCTGGCCGTCGTCATCCTGCTGCACGGGGCCGCCGCCGTGCCGGTCGGCGCCTGGATCGGCGCCGCGGGCATGATCGTCGGGCTCGCTGCCGGCTACCTGCTGGCCACGCGCAGCTATCGACGCGGACTGGCCAGTCTCCATGCGGGCCTGATCATTGCCCAGGACGGTAGTCTGCAGCCCGTGGACGTTCCCGAGGTCCACGATCCCCAGCTCGCCCGCCTGTACCGGGACTACAATCAGACCATCACCACCCTGAGTGCCATGTTCGCCCTCGTGGAGGAATGCCAGCACCGGGTGCTCAACGAGCGAAACCGGATGAACGTCATGGTGCAGGTGCTGCCGGCGGCGTTGCTCGGTGTCGATGACAATCTCAGTATCAACATCGTCAATAAACAGGCTGAAACGCTCTTCGAAAAGCAGGAGCGCTATCTGGTCGGAGCGAGCCTGTTCGATATCCTGAATCTCACCGACGAGACCCGGGAAGTGCTCCGGGATGCCTTTCTGTACAAACAGAACATCCGTAATCAGGTCGTCAACCTGCAGCTCAACGACCAGGAGCGCTGGGTTTCCATGAACCTTTCCTTCGTCACCGAGGACGAGGAGGAGATGGCTGCAGTGATCACGCTGCTGGACATCACCGACTACCGCCAGCTGCAGGAAAGCGTGTACACGCGCGAAAAGCTGGTGGCCATGGGGCAGCTCGCCGGTGGCGTGGCACATGAGCTAAATACCCCGCTTGGCAGCATCCTCGGCTACTCGCGCCTGCTGATGGATGCCTGCGAGAACCCGGAGCGGGCGCGCCACTATTCACGCATCATCGCCGAGGAGACCAAGCGCTGCTCCCGCATCATCCAGAACCTGCTCAACTACGCGCGCAAGGACCAGTGTCAGAGCGATGTCTGCGAGGTCAACACGGTGGTCGACGAGGTGGTGGATACGCTCATCAGCTGCCGGCTGAAGCGTTACGCCATTACCCTGGAGCGTGCGTACGAGGGTGAGCCGGTCGTGGACGGCGGATGCGGTGAGCTGGAGATCGTGCTGACCAACCTGCTCGTCAATTCAGTGCAGGCGTTGCAGCATGTAGAAGCCCCGGTGATTCGCATCCGTACCCGCGAAGTCGAAGGTGGCTTCGTCTCCATCATCGTTGAGGATAACGGCCCGGGCATTCCCCGCGAACTGCGCGCGAGGATCTTTGAGCCGTTCTTTACCACCAAGGACGTGGGCGAGGGGAGTGGTCTGGGCCTGTCCATCAGCCACGCCATGGTGTCTCGTCGCGGCGGTGTGTTGCGCTACGACACGGACTACACGGACGGAGCACGATTCATCATCCGCCTGCCCGGCACGGGTGTGGCCCGACATTGAGCACGAGCATGCAGGCAGCCAAACTGAGCGAGACCGAACCCATGGACCTTTCCAGCCGGGCCGAACGCCCCGTCGTGATGGTCACCGAAGATGATCCGGCCATGCGCGAACTGGTGACCAGCGTGCTCGAGGAGCTGGATGCCGACGTGGTGCCCATGTCCAGCTCCACCGAGGCACTGGACTATCTCGAATCCCATGACGTGGCGGTGGTGGTCACCGACCTGCGCATGCCGCGCATCGATGGTATGCAGGTGCTGGCCTTTTCCCGACAGCGCAATCCCCTGACCCAGGTGATCATGGTCACGGGCCATGCCACCGTCGAGTCGGCAGTCGAGACGCTGAAGGCGGGGGCCTTCGATTACATCTGCAAGCCTTTCGAGAACGTCGAACTGCGCGTCACCGTGCAGCGGGCACTGGACCACTGGAACCTGAGCCGGGAAAACATCCGGCTGCGCGAGGAGAACCGCGTATTTTCCGAGGGCGATACCATCATCGGGCGTTCCGCTCCGATGGCCGAGGTGCAGCGCCTGATCGATGCGGCCTCGGCCTACGACTGCCCCGTGTTGATCACGGGCGAGAGTGGCTGCGGCAAGGAACTGGTCGCGCGTCAGGTGCACCTGCGCAGCCCGAGGCGGGACGCCAGTTTCGTCGCGATAAACTGCGCGGCGATTCCCGAGCAGATCATCGAGAGCGAACTCTTCGGCTACCAGAAGGGGGCGTTCACCGGCGCCGAGCGCGCCAAGCCGGGGCTGTTCGAGACTGCCAATGGCGGCACCATCTTCCTCGACGAGATCAACAACGCCTCCCTCTCGCTACAGGCCAAGCTCCTGCGCGTGCTGCAGGATGCGACCTTTTACCGGCTCGGCGACACCGAGCCACGCCAAGTCAACGTGCGCGTGATCGCCGCGACCAATCGCGACGTGCCCGAGTTGATCACGCAGGGGGAGTTTCGTGAGGACCTTTACTATCGCCTGCGCGTGATCGAGATCCACATCCCGGCATTGCGCGACCGGCGCGACGACGTGCCCTTGCTCGCACACTACTTCATCGACAAGTATGCCAGGCGTTTCGACAAGCCCATGGAGGGTATGACCACGCGCGTGCTGGGAGCGCTGATGCGCCACGACTGGCCTGGCAACGTGCGTGAACTCGAGAACGTCATCCAGCGCACGATCATTCTCAGCCAGGGCAAGGTCATCGACGTGGACAGCCTCACGCCAGAGATCGCCCAGGGGAGCGAGGTGTCCGGGCGCGCCATCGATCACATGCAGCCGCAGACGCTCGAGGAGGTGGAGGTGTACTTCATCCGCAAGGCCCTGCGCGAAACCGGCGGCGACCGCGCGCTCAGCGCGGAGATTCTCGGTATCGACAAGAGCACCCTGTGGCGCAAGATCAAGCGCTACGACATCGAGAACTGAGGGATGCCGTGCGGGCGCACCGGTATGCCGGGTAGTCGCTGCCGGTTTCCGGACTGAGGGCCGTGGGGTTCGATCTGCCGCTTGTTCTCCTGCTGCTGGCCGCCATGTCCGGCTTCGTCTGGGCGTTCAGTGCTGCGAGACGGGCCCCGCCTGATGGGATGGCGGGGCCCGTCTCGCAG
>DSBO01000210.1 GCA_011046015.1 Thioalkalivibrio sp.
CGCGACCGAGCACCTGAAGGAACGCGGGTTCAAGCGTAACCGCCGCAGCGAGCCGGGGAACATCACCACCGAGAAATACTGGTGATCGCGGTGCAGATCACGGATACAGGCCTGCCGCCGCCATGTCCAACTCGCCGGTTTATGCTATACAAGCTCTGACCTCACCCGGGTCATGACGCCAACCAGCACCAGGGAAGAACGATTTGCATGGGCACGATGGACCAGACCCTCGCCGTAGTCCTCTTCATCGTCTTCAACGCGCTCATCATCCTCGCCGGCATCATCTGGCTCATCTGGCGCGACACCCAGGGCAGGCCCTGGTGGAAACATGCCGGCATGCTGACCGGGCTTGCACTCACCCTGCTCTGCGCGGTCCTGCTCGGCATCGGCATGGGCACCCAGTGGCAGGGCATGGAACTGAACGGCTGCGTTGCGACCGGCAAGTGCTACTGTGAGAACCTGCCCCTGCTCGGCACGCCCATAGCCATCACCCAGCCGGTGAGCACACTCACGGCCTTTGCCCCCATCATCAGTGGCCTGCTCATCCTGGGCTGGGCAGACATCGACCGCCTGTCCGGCCGCCGCGACGGCAACCCCATGAAGACCGGCAACGTCTATGCCCTGCTCTTCGGCAGCATCGTGCTGCTGCTGGGGCCCGACAGCATGGCCTTTCACGTGAGCATGACCGAGGTGATCAGCCGCTTCGATCCACTCTCCATCAGCCTGTTCGCCATCTTTGCCGCGCTCTACGGCATCTGGCGCGCCTCGCTGGCCGATTAGACCCGCTGGGGCCTGATCGTCTTTCTGCTCGGTTTCGGTCTGCTGGTGGCAGCCGCCCTGGTCGCCATCTTCGCCTTCGGCCTCACCGATCCGGTGAGCATGGCGACGCTGGGCGTGCTGGTCATCGTCGAGCTCGTCCTCATCATCGCGACGGCGGCCGGTGGCATCAACCGTCTCAGGCGCAACTTTGGCTACTTCTTCGCCATCCTGGTCGGGTTCGGCCTGGCCTTCTTCCTGTGGTTCGCCTCCGAGACCGGCCGCAGCCTGTGCGAAACAACGTCTTTCTGGCAAGGCCACGGCGGCTGGCACCTCCTCGCCATGGGCCTCGTGCCATTCGTCTTCTTCCTGCACTTTCGCGCCGAGTCCCGGCCCTGATCGACAAGGACGCCCCATCCATGGAAGCCACCACACGCAACCAGGTCATCACGCATCTCATCCTGTTCTGCTCGCTCGCGCTGGCCATGTTCCTGGCCCTGCTCGCACCGCAGTGGATACAGACGACCGCCGGGGCATGGATCATCGGCATCGTCGGGCTGGTCTTCGTCGCCACTCTGCTGGTGCTCACCTCCATCGCCTCCTTCGGCGACAGCATTCCGGGTAATACCTTCAGCGAGTTGCTACGCGAAAGCACCCTCAACAGCACCTTCTATCCATGGGCGCTTTCCGTCTACATGGGCCGATGGTTCCACCCGGTGGACGGTCTCGAGTCGCCACTGGGTCTCTTCGGGCCCGTGCTGCTGATGGCGCTGACCTGGGGGATCATCGTGCTGGGCGATGTACTGAGGAAGAAGGGAAAGCGCATCTGGCCGTGGCTGATCGTGGCCCTGGGCTTTGCAACAGGCATCATCACCTGGCCGGCATAGGGAGATCGACATGCTCAGCAAACAGTTCATGACACACTTTGGCGTCGGCATGGCGCCCATCGCCGTGGTGCTGCTCGACGTGATCTTCGTTGGCCCGGGCGCGGGCAACGAACTGGTCGATGCCATGCGTTCCTCGGGCGCCACCCCGTTCATCGCCTGGGTGGTCGCCCTGTTCGTCGGTCACTGGTTTCATCCGGTGGATGACTTGAAGCCGGGCTTCGGCGTGATCGGCTTCCCGTGGAACTACATCATCTTTGGCGGACTCACGCTCCTGGTCGGCCTGCTCAGCTTCCTGGTGATCCCCACCGGGAGCGTCTCCGGCTGGTTCCCGTTCGTGATGGTGTTTGCCGGCTATGCCACCGGGGCCATCTTGTGGCCGGTGGGTTTATACGACTAGAGGCCGTGCAGCCGCCGGATCTCGGCCAGGCGGTCATTGTCGTAGAACTGCACGTGGGCGTAACCCCTGAAGCTCTCCCAGCTGCCGCCCCAGTAAAGGCCCAGTATGGCGACCTCTTCCCCGAGTGCCTGCCAGAAGGTGGCCGTCTCCGGCCGGTCCTCCCAGCCGTAGCGCGAGTCGATGATATCCACCGCCAGTGCCTCCGGGTGACCATCCTGGCGGGTGGCATTGTGAAAGCTGAAGGAGACCTGGCTGCGCCCTGTCTCGTATAACGCCTGCTGCAGCCCCAGCGAACGCCAGGCATAGAAGATAGGAGACCCTCGGCCTGAACCCCCTGGCGCGCAGCTTCTCGAGCATGATCTCCACCGCGCGACGCATGGACGGGTGCAGGCTGAGCAGCTTCTTTTCTTCCGGCCACTGCGCGCTGTCGCCCGACCAGTCCTCGTGCCTCCCAGCGGTCGACACCGCAGAGAGCAGGGACAGGGTGCGGCCGCCTGTGTCGATCCGGCCATCGGGCCGACCCATCCCCACGTGCCTGCCCTGGAATGCCTCGATGGCCGCGATGGTCACGGGGCCGATCACACCATCCACCACCAGCGGCACGCCTGGCAGGTCCGGATAGTGGTTCAGTCAGGTCTGGATCTGTCGCGCGTCCTCGGTGTGATTCACACCGCCCCAACCGACCGATGCCTGGATAATCGTCATGAAGCCGTCCCTGTGCAGGCTGATATCCGTATACACACGTCACTGATGGCGCACCCGGGATGGCGCAGCCACTCACATCGGGCGTGAGTATAAAACAGGCCCCGTAGCAGCGTCAGCCTGCACGGGCGCACTCACCCCTGCTCACCGACGGCCGCCTGGAAACGGCGATCAACCTGCGGCTTTCCCTCGAACACGTGCAGATCATGCCCTGCGGCAACCAGGGCATGATCCAGGACGCGACCGAGCACCTGAAGGAACGCGGGTTCCGGAAGAACCGTCGCAGCGAGCCCGGCCACCTCATCACCTAGAAGTACTGGTAAAGCCGCGGCCGGGATGACCTAGACAGCCGGCCCGGCGGCGCCGGGCCGGCGCCGGATACGCAGCTGCAACAGGGCCCAGAACGCCCCCGCCACCGGCAGGCTGAACAGGGCGAGATAGGTCGCAATGAGCAGCATGTCCACGACCGAGGTCGTGGCGAACAGGCCGAACAGCACCGCGCTGGTCACGCCACAGGGAAGCAGGGCCGCGAGCAGAATCATCGGCAGGTTGAAGCGGCCCAGCCACGCCAGCACCCACCAGGCAAACAGGCCGTAGCTGGGCACCGCCACGTAGGATACGGCCACCCCCACCGCAGCCATCTCGCCGAGGACCCGCAGGACGTCCGCCGGCTGGCGATGCATGAGCCAGGTATGATCCAGGATCGCGAGGGCCAGCACGGCGCCGAGCACGGCGGCCCAGGGGTTCACCAGCACGGCGAGCAGCAGGCGACCGCGCGAGACGGCCTGGCCGGCGTGGCCGGGTTCGTCGGCAAGCCGCGACACCGGCGGCTGGTAGGGATTGACCGACATGCGCACTCTCCCGGCGGCGTCTGGATAGATCCTCGCGCCACGATAACGCCGGACGGGCCATGGCGTCCCGCCTGCGTCCGGCGCGCGGGCCCGGTGTTCGCGTTCAGCAGGACTGCGGACGACCGGGGAGGGGGGAGATGGACCTGTCGGCGGCAAAGCAAGCTGGCCCGCATGAGTGCGGCCATGAACGAGAAGAGCCGATGGCCCTCTTCCGGGCCATCGGCTTTCAGGTTGCGTGCTCGGCCGCTCAGCCCCCGACGGCGGCTGCGAGCGTCACGGGTTCAGTTTTGCCTTGATGGTCGCGCCCGTAGCGTCGCTACCCAGCGTGACCGGGAAGCTCACGTGATGCCACCGCCCCGCCGCGTGGTCGTCGTGGACCGCGAAGGCGATCGTGTAAGGGACGTCCAGGGCGATGAAATGATCGCCCTCGAGGTCTCCGGTATCGAGGTCGCGCTCGAAGATCACGGTCCAGGTCCCGTCCTCCGTCCACTTGCTGTAGGCCTTCACGTCGGTGCGGCTGCCCTCGGTCTTCGGCGGGTCCACGTCGGCGAATGCCTCGACCGGCACGAGCACGCGGCGAGGAATGATGGCCCCGTCGTCGAACGCGACCGTCGGATCGAAGGGGGCGGCGTTCATGTTCGGACCGGCGATGATCAGCGGCGGGGCGTTCTCCAGGTTGTTCCACCAGGCGTCGCGCGGCAGGGCGTTGAAGCCCATGATGGCGGCGTCGTACATCCAGGTCGGATTGCCTTCTAAATCCAGGGCGTTGGTGCTGAACACGTCCGACCCGCTGTCGCCGGCCCGGCTGGCGAGCACATAGCCATCGGTCAGCGACTGCACGGCCGCCGAGCGCCCACCACGGAAGTGCCACATGTCGAGGAACTCGCCCGCGGCGCGGTCCGCCACATCCAGGAGGTACTTGCTCGCACCCGTGTCGCCCGGCATGTGCGCCTGGTCGTCATGGCAGGTCGCCCAGCAGCCGACGGTATGGAAGCTCGCCTGACTTTCGAGGATCTGACCACCGCTCGTCTCAACCCAGTAGTTGGGCTCGACCAGCAGCTCGGTGGTGGTCGGCAGGAGCATCACGCTGATGCGATCCTCGGCGCTATAGAGGTCGTAGGTCGCATCGACGAGTTCGTTGGGTTTCTCGAACCCGGTGGTGACCCAGACCCCTTCCTTGAGCGTCAACAGGTCGTGGCTTGCCCCGGGTCGCAGCTGCTGCGTCTCCCAGGAGGCCTTGAGGAAAAACTTGTCGTTGGTATACGCCGCCTGGACGGTGATGTCCCGGAAACCCACCTTGCCGGGGATGGGATCGGCGTCTGCACCCACCAGGAGATTGCCGAGCTCGGCCGGGCCCGGTGCGCTGCTGCCGTGACAGCTGGTGCAGGAGGCCGCGCTGAAGCGAATCTGGTTGACGCGTGCACCGCTGTGCCAGGTGTCCTGATCGCCCGCCTCGCGCACCACCCACTCCCAGCTGCGCTGGGCGGGCGCGAAGGCGGTCACCGTCACCGGGTCGCCCCAGACGATCCCCTCGGGCGCGCCAGCAAAGTAGTCGACGACGGGTTCGGTCGCCCCGCCACCGCCAGAGGACGAACCGAAACAACCGGCGAGCAGGGTGCCGGCAAGCGCCGCGCACGCCACGGTGGCAAGATGATATTTATGGATATTTGCAGCTGGCATTGCGAATTCCCCCAGAGATATGAGCCAACTCGATTCGGCATCCCCAATTCCCGATTCACGACCACCGAGGCGACGGGCCGCATCAGCGGAAAGCGGGCGAGGTGCGCAATCTGGACAGCGACACGCTGTCTCGGCGCGCCCTACCGGTTGCCGCGGCAGAAACGAGTTGCCGGGGCACCGTTAGTGTGTAGTACATCCCGGGGCAGGTTGTGCGAGAAACTTGTCCGGGTATTGATGATCGTCAACCACCGGTCACGTGCTATGCCCGGTGTCGTCGTCGCCACCTAGCCGCCGGCCTCGATCAGTGCCTCCAGCTCCGCCAGGCGTCGGCTGACCAGGCGGTGGTCTTCGCTCCCTTCCGGCAGCAGGACGATGAGGCGGCCCCAGTACGCCCGTGCCCGGCGGTAATCGCCGGCTCGCTGGCCAGCGAGCCCGGCGAACCACAGGCCCCGCGGGTGTTCGGGTGCCAGCTGCAGGGCCGCCATGAGCAGCGCCTCCGGCTCGCCGGCGAAGTCACCATCCTTTAGCCGCGCCCGCAGTTCGGCGTGATCCACTAGCAGGTCGGCATCCTTCGCGCCGCCGTGTTCCATGGCGCGGGCATAGGCCTGCAGCGCCGCCCCCACACGACCCAGCGTGAGGTACGAACGGGCCAGCAGGCGCCAGCCGGCCACATCCTCCGGGTTAGCGTCCAGGCGCGCCTGCAGGGCGGTCACGGTGGCGGCCATGTCGGCGCTGCCCTCGTGGGTCTCCACCGCGGCGCGGTGAATGGCGATTCCGGCCGCGCCGCTGCCCAGGCGGTCGTAGGCCACGACGGCGAGGACCGGGACGAGCAGGACCACGGCAATCCCCACCGGCAGGCGCCAGGAGCGTGCCGGCCCGCGAGTATCGGTTGCCGGCGACGCGGCCGCTTCGAGCAGGGCGCGCTTGAGGTCCAGCCGCGCGGCCTCGTACTGCGCCGCGGAAATGGCCCCCACATCGCGATCCGCCTCCAGCTCCGCCGCCTGCCGGCGGTAGAGCGCCACGGCGTCGGTTTCCGCTGCGGGCCGCGCAGCCACGCCACGGCGCATGGGCACCAGCAGAAACAGCAGCGCCGCGATGACCAGCAGGGCAGCGAGCAACCAGAACTGGCTCATCGGCCACCCCCCGCATCGTCGTCGAGCAGGCGCCGCAGGCACGCGTATTCGTCGTCGGAAAGCGGTACCGGGGCCGTGCGGGCTCGGCGCTGCCAAAGCTTCCAGCCGAGCACCCCAAGCCCCAGGACCAGCAGCAGGCCGGGGCCGAACCATAGCAGGTAGGTACTGGCCTGCAGCGGCGGACGGAACAGCACGAAGTCACCGTAGCGGACAACCAGGTAGGCGACGATCTGCTCGTCGCTCTGGCCCTCGCGGATCATCTGCGCGACCTGCCGACGAAGGTCCGCGGCCAGCGGGGCGCTGGATTCAATCAGGTTCTGGTTCTGGCAAACGGTGCAGCGCAGCTCGCGGACCAGGCGCTGGTAGCGCTGCGCCTGCGCCTCGGTCTCGAAGCGAGCCGACTCCGCGGGCACGGCCAAGGCGCTGTTGCCCAGTGCCAGGAACAGCAGCGCCCCGAGCAGCAACCGGGCCACGCGCAGGCCGATCACGACTCCGCCTCCAGCCGCCGATACAGCGGAATCACTGTCTCTTCCACCAGCTCCGGGGTCAGCCGGCCGGTGTGCTTGAAGCGCACCACGCCGTGACGGTCGAGCACGAAAGTCTCCGGCGTGGCGTATACGCCCCAGTCGATGCCCACATTCCCATCCGCGTCGAAGCCGATGGCGCGATAGGGATCGCCGTGTCGGTCGAGGAAGCGCAGGGCCTCGGCCCGGCTGTCCTTGTAGTTCAGGCCATAGATCGGGATGCCCGCGCGCTTGAGCTCCATCAGCACGGGGTGCTCGGCCAGGCAGGTGACGCACCAGGACGCCCAGACGTTGAACAGCACCGGCTGCCCCACGAGGTCGGCGCTGGCGAGGCGGCGATCCGTGTCGCGCAGTTCGGCCAGTTCGAAGGCGGGCATCTCGCGCCCGATGAGGGGCGAGGGCAGGCTGCCCGGCTCGAGCCGGAGGCCGAACCCGAGCGCTGCGACGAGGGCGAGGAACAGTGGCAACGGCCAGAGGAACCTCAGCTTCATGGGCGCGGCTCCTCGGCGCGGGCCCGCCGCGCCGGCATCCGGTAGCGGCGGTCGGTGGCCGCGAGGAAACCGCCCAGCGCCATGAACAGGGCGCCCGTCCATACCCAGTTCATATAGGGCTTGACGTACACACGCATGAGCCACGCGCCGTCCGGCAGCGGTTCGCCCAGGTTCACGTACAGGTCGCGAAACAGCCCTCGGTCCAGGGCGGTGTGCGCGATGGGCATGGCCTGGCTCGCGTAGCGGCGCATCTCGGGATGCAACGTGCCCAGGGCTCGTTCGCCCGAGAAGACGGCGACCGTGGCGCGCTCGCCACTGTAGTTGGGCCCGCGGATTCGCTCCAGCGACTCAAGGCGGAAGTCGTAACCGGAGACGGTGACGGTGTCGCCGACGGCCATGCGCACGTCTCGCTCCTCGTCGTAGCCGAGCACGAAGGTCACGCCGATGACGAGTAGGCCAACTCCCGCGTGGGCGAACTGCATGCCAACGTAGCTGCGCCCCAGGCGGCGGGCGCGCATCCAGCGGGTCTCCTGGCACTGCGGCCGGGGACGCAGGCGCGCAAGGAGGTCCTTGACCCCCACGCTGATAATCCACAGGCCGAGAAAGATGCCGATGCTCGCCAGCAGCGACCAGGTTCCGACCAGCAGGGGCCATACCAGCCCCACCGCGAGGCTCAGGAGGAAGATCCCGCGCAAGCATCGCGCCTGCTCGACGGGATCGTCCTGCTTCCAGCGCAGCTGCATGCCGAAACCGAGCAGCAGGAGCAACGGCAGCATCAGGGGCAGGAAGATCGCCTCGAAATACGGCGGGCCGACCGAGATCCGCCCGAGGCCGAGGGTGTCCAGGAGCAGCGGGTACAGGGTGCCGAGCAGCACCGCGGCCCCGGCGACGGTGAGCAGGACGTTGTTGACCAGCAACGCGGACTCGCGCGAGACCACCCCGAAGCCGCCGCCCAGGCCAACCGAGCCCGCCCGCCAGGCGAACAGGATCAGCGCGGCGGTGACAACCAGGGCCATGAAGCCGAGCAGGAAGACCCCGCGCTCGGGGTCGACGGCGAAGGCGTGGACCGAGGTGAGTACGCCGGAGCGCACGAGGAAGGTTCCCAGCAGCACCAGCGCGAAGGTGAGGATGGCCAGCATCACGGTCCAGCTGCGGAAGCTGCCCCGCTTCTCGGTCACCGCCAGGGAATGCAGCAGCGCGGTGCCGAGTAGCCAGGGCATGAACGAGGCGTTCTCCACCGGGTCCCAGAACCACCAGCCACCCCAGCCAATGACGTAGTACGCCCACCAGGCCCCAAGGGCGATACCCAGGGTGAGGAAGCCCCAGGCGACGGCGGTCCATGGCCGGGACCAGCGCGCCCAGGCCGCGTCCAGCCGGCCGCCAATGAGCGCGGCGATGGCGAAGGCAAAGGCGACGGAGAAGCCCACGTAACCGGTATACAGGATGGGCGGATGGAAGATCAGCCCGGGGTCCTGCAGCAGCGGGTTGAGGTCGTGCCCGTCCGCGGGCGCCGGTAGCAGCCGTTCGAACGGGCTCGAGGTAAACAGGGTGAAGGCGAGAAAGCCCACAGCCAGGAGTCCAAGCACGCCGAGCACGCGGGCGAGCACCTCGCGCGGCAGGCTGCGGCTGAACACCGCCACCGCCGCGTTCCATACGGCCAGGATCAGCACCCAGAGCAGCAGCGACCCCTCGTGCCCGCCCCATACGGCGGTCAGCCGGTAGTGCAGCGGCAACATGGCGTTGGAGTGCCTGGCCACGTAGGCGAGAGAGAAGTCGTTGACGACAAAGCCCAGCGTGAGAGCCCCGTAGGCCAGAGCCACGAAGAACAGCAGGCCGAAGGCCCCGCCGGTGCCCGCTGCCATCAGCGCGGCATCCCCGCGCGCCGCGCCGAGCAGCGGCAGAGTCCCCTGGGCGAGCGCCAGGACGAGGGCGAGGATGAGGGCGAAAAGTCCGAGTTCGCCGATCATGCCTAGCGCCCCTCGGGAAGCAGGGTGCGCGCCTGCTCGCGCTGCGCCTGTTCGATCGCCTCGAAGGCCTCGGGTGGCATGTAGGTTTCGTCGTGGCGCGCCATCACCTGGCTGGCACGGAACACGCCGTCGTCCTGCAGCCGACCCGTCGCCACCACTCCCTGCCCTTCGCGGAACAGGCTCGGCAGGATGCCGTGGTAGACAACGGGCACCGCCACGACCGTGTCGGTCACGCGAAAATACACGGTGACCCCGTCGGCCTCGCGGCGCACGCTCCCGTCCTCGACCAGGCCGCCGATGCGAACGCTGCGGTCCAGGGGTACCACGGCCGCACGGATGTCCGACGGGGTATGGAAGAACACCAGGTTATCGCGGAAGGCGTTGAGCACCAGCGCGGTGGCCAGGACGAGCCCGGCCACGCCGACCAGCACCAGCAGCAGGCGCTTGCGCCGCGTCCTCACGTCCCCTCCTCCAGCCCCGGCAGGCGAGCGAGACGGCGCAGGCGGGCGCGTAGCGCACGGTGCCGGTGGCGCAGGTGCCAGCATTCAGTCGCCAGCAGTAGCGCCATCACGCCGTAGGCTCCCCACACGTAGGCCGCGTATCCACCCATCGCGAGAAATTCCGTCATTCGGGCTTCTCCAGAACCGCCTGCGCCCACGCCGAGTGGTGCTCCCGTTCGAGCACCTCGATACGGGCCCGTGCCAGGATTACCGCGCTCGCGTACAGCCAGCAGGCCAGGGTCATCACGAGCAGGGTCACGAACATGATCGTGGCCATCGTGGGCGCCTCCGTCACACGAATCGACGCGCCCTGGTGCAGCGTATTCCACCAGCGCACGGAAAAATAGATGATCGGCACATTCACCACCCCAACCAGCGCCAGCAGGGCACTGGCATCGTCTGCGCGCCGACGATCGTCGATCGCCGCGTGCAGCGCCATGTACCCCAGATACAGGAAGAGCAGGATCAGTTCCGAGGTGAGGCGCGCGTCCCAGACCCAGAACACGCCCCAGGTGGGCTTACCCCACAGGGCGCCGGTCCACAGCGCCAGCACGGTGAACAGCGCCCCCGTCGGCGCGACCGCGCGGGCCATCGCCTGCGCCACCTTGATACGCCAGACGAGGCCGATCACGGCATAGGCCGCCATCAACAGGTAGAGGAACATGGACATCCACGCGGCCGGCACGTGGATGTAGAGGATGCGGTAGCTGTCGCCCTGCTGATAATCCGGCGGCGCCACCGCCAGTCCGAGGTAGACCCCGAAGGCGAACAGCAGCATGGCTACCCCGGCCAGCCACGGTACCAGCCTTCCAGCCAGGCCGTAGAACCGCGCCGGCGCCGCGAAACGAAACCACTGAACTCCCCTTTCTGCCAAGGTCGACCTCCGTTCAGTCCAGCATGATGCGCAGGGCCGCTGCCGCGGCCCATGGCGCGGTGACGAGCGCAAACAGCAGCAGCGCGCTAAGCAGCGACAAGTGGGTCTGAGCGTCCGCACCGTGCATGACCGCGTCCAGCGCGCCGGCCCCCAGCACGAGGGGCGGCACGTACAACGGCAGCACCAGCAACGCAATCAGCACCCCGCCACCGCGCACGCCGAGCGTGAGCGCGGCGCCGATGGCGCCCACCAGGCTCAGTATCGGCGTGCCCAGCAACAGGGCCAGCATCAGCACCGGGATCTCCTCGGGCCGCAGGCCGAGCTGGACCGCCAGCAGCGGGGACACCAGCACGAGCGGCAGGCCGGTCATCAACCAGTGCGCCGCCGTGCGCACCAGCACCAGCAGGGTGAGCGGCTCAGGCGCAAGCAACAGCTGCTCCAGTGAGCCGTCGCGGTAGTCGTCGGCGAACAGGCGCGCCAGCGAGAGCATGGTGGCGAGCAGCGCGGCCACCCAGATGACGCCGGGGGCAAGCCGACGCAGCAACTCCGGCTCGGGCCCGACGCCGAGCGGAAACAGGGCGATGACGACGACGAAGAAGCCGACCACGGTGAGGGCATCCTGGGGGCGCCGCACCACCAGGGTGAGGTCCCGTTGCAGCAGCGTGCCCAGGGTCATCAGCATGCAGTGGCAACCTCGATGCCGTCAGGCAGCCGCAGGCAGGTGCAATCACCCGGAACGTCGACGGCCTGGTGGGTGGTCAGGATCACCATGCCGCCGCCGGCAAGCTGGGCCGCCAGCGCCTCGCGCAGGATGGCGCTGGCCTGGGCGTCCAGTGCCGCGAGGGGCTCGTCGAGCACCCAGAGGGGGCGTGCCTCCAGGAGCAGACGGGCGAGAGCCACCCGGCGCTTCTGGCCCTGCGAGAGGATGCCTGCCGGCAGGTCTTCGTAACCGGTCAGCCCTAGGCGCGCGAGCACCGCGTCTGCCGCCTCCCGTCCCGCGATCATTCCGCCGAGGCGGGCGGCGAAGAGTACGTTCTCGCGCACGGAGAGCTCGTCCTTGAGCGCGTCGCGGTGCCCCAGGTAGCTGAGGCAGCTGCCAATGCCCCCCTCCACGCGCGCCAGGGGCTCCTCGCCCCAGTAGACCGCGCCACGGGCGGGGCGCGAAAGACCACAGAGTATGCGCAGCAGACTCGTCTTGCCGCTGCCGTTGGCGCCCTGTACCTGCAGCAGCTGTCCGGGGGCGAGGGTGAAGCCCAGGTGCTGGAACAGGCGACGATCACCGCGTTCGGCGGCGAGATCGACGGCGCGAAGACATTCATCGGAAAGCGCTTGGGGCGGCACGTTGTTCCAGTGATCGGGTAAATGACCCGAGCCAGGCCGGGCGGCGCCGCGATCAACCCCAAACAGGAAGCACGGCACGCGGTTCTTTAGGGGCGAGATGATTTACCCCCCGCTGGAGCGCAATCTCCCGTGGTCGCTGCGCCCTTCATCAACTGTAGACAACCGGGGACGGAAAACAAACCGGTCGGCGCGGCATGGAGCCGACCGGCGCCACGACACTCACGCGCGCGACTGCATCAGCAGGCTGAACACCCACCACAGTACGCCGATGCCCGTGCCGAGCACCGCCAGCAGCGTGCCCGCCATGGCCAGCAGGCCGAGACCGATGGGATTGCCGTCGGCCGGACCCAAGGGGACGTACAGGAGCAACGGCACCCAGCACGCCATGCCGACCACCACGCTCACCACCAGGATCTTGAGCCCCGTGTTGAGATCGCTGCGAAAGAATTCC
>DSBO01000159.1 GCA_011046015.1 Thioalkalivibrio sp.
CATCAGCGCCACCAGTCGCTGTCGGACGGGCCCTGCCTCTCGCTCTGCTCCAGGGCCTCGTTGCTGGCGGGCTCGGCCTCCTGCAACAGCGCCTGGGTCTCCTTGCGGATGGCCGGGGTGTCATAGGCGGCACGTGCCTCTGCCACCATCTGTGCCATGAAGCGTTCGCGCTCGCGGCGGGCGAGGTAGTCGATGATGGCCTCGCGGACGACCTCGGAGCGTGGCCGGCCTTCCAGGCGGGCCTCTTCGGCGAGGAGGGCCTCAATGTCTTCGGGCAGGCGCAGGCTGATGGTGGCCATGTGATTCAGTCCGTATTGCGTTTTGTAATACGGATTGTAATTGCCGGTTTTTCCCCGGGCAAGCGCCCGCCCGGATCAGCAGATCCGCGGCAGCGGGTCGTCTTCCAGCTCTTCGAGGAAGCGCTCGCCGCCGATGGGGGTCTCGAGGACGACGCGGCTGGCGCCGGCCTTGACCTGGCCGATGAGGGCGGCCTGTTCGCCCTGGGGCAGGGCCTGCCAGCGGGTGAGGGCCTGGTCGGCGGCCTCGGGGCTGACGATGGCGACGATGCGGCCCTCGCAGGCGAGGTAGTAGGGGTCGTAGCCGAGCATCTCGCAGACGGCGCGCACGGGGTCGCGCACGGGGATGGCGGACTCGTTCAGGCGCACGCCGGCGCCACAGGCCTCGGCGATCTCGTGGGCGACGGTGGCCAGGCCGCCGCGTGTGGGGTCGCGCATGAAGCGCAGGCCGGGCAGGTCGAACAGCGCCCGGGCCAGCGGCAGCACGCTGGCGGCATCGGACTGCAGGTCGCCGCGCAGGCCGAACTGTTCACGCGCCAGCATCACGGCCGTGCCATGGTCGCCCACCGGGCCGCTGACGAGGATCTGGTCGCCGGGCCGGACGTTCTTCAGGCTCAGGACCTGTGGCGTGGCCCGCAGGCCGATGCCGGCGGTGGCCAGATACAGCCCGCTGCCCTCGCCATGCGGCACCACCTTGGTGTCGCCCGCGACCACCGCCACCCCGCAGTCGCGCGCGGCTCCGGCGAGGTCCCGGACGATGCGCTCCAGCTGGGCGAAGGACAGCCCCTCCTCGATGAAGGCATTCAGGCTCAGCACCTTTGGAATCGCGCCGGCCACGGCCAGATCGTTCACTGTGCCGTGAACGGCCAGCGAGCCGATGCTGCCGCCCGGAAACTCCAGCGGTTTCACCGTGAAGCCATCGGTGGAAAACAGCAGGTCGCCACTGAGGTTCAGATGCGCGGCGTCGGTATGGGTGTCGAGCTGGTCCGTGCCCAGGTGTCTGGCGAAGACCTCGTCGATCAGCTCGCGCATGAAGCGCCCGCCGTTGCCATGGGCGAGGGTGATGTGTCGTTCGGTCATGTGGTTTTTCTGGTTTGTTGTTACGCGAAGATTCGTCGTCTGGGACCAACTGCATGATCTGCCACAGAGGGCACAGAGTCCACAGAGGAGCGGGACGGTGTCCGTCGCGATGCAGCCGAAGGCGATAGTACTATCCCTTGATCGCGCCTTGCAGCGCTCCTACCGGCGCCGCCTTTTTCTCTGCGAACTTTGTGTCCTCTGTGGCGCCTAACGCCGCAGTGGAAGGCGATAGTGCCATCCCTTGATCGCGCCTTGCAGCGCTCCTACCGGCGCCGCCTTTTTCTCTGCGAACTCTGTGTCCTCTGTGGCGCCTAACGCCGCAGTCGAAGGCGATAGTGCCATCCCTTGATCGCGCCTTGCAGCGCTCCTACCGGCGCCGCCTTTTTCTCTGCGAATTTTGTGTCCTCTGTGGCGCCCAACGCCGCAGTCGAAGGCGATAGTGCTATCCCTTGATCGCGCCTTGCAGCGCTCCTACCGGCACCGCCTTTTTCTCCGACTTGCGATTTGCGACTTGCGACTTGTAACTTGCAACTCGCGACTCTTATCCCTCGCGCCCCGCCGCCTCCATCACCTGCCCCATGCAAAGCCCCGCGTCGTTGTACGGCACGACCTCGGGCAGAAACGCGGTGAAGCCTTCGTCATGCAATCGTGCGAGCGCGCCTTCGCTGAGCCGGCGGTTGAGGAAGACGCCGCCGCTCAGGCCCACGGCAAACGCGCCGTGTTCGGTGCGCAGGCGCCTTGCGGTGGCGACGAGGGTCTCGGCCAGGGTGTCGTGCATGCGGGCGCTGCGTTGGGCCAGCGGCAGGCGGTTGTCCTGCACGAGGTCCACGAGGGGTTCCCAGTCGATGCGCAGCAGGCCGGCGGCATCGATCGCCAGCGGCAGTGACGTGGCCGGCGTTCTTGCATGGCCGGCGGCCAGGGCCTCCCAGGCCATGGGGCCCTGGGCCTCGTGGCTGGCCTGCTGCAGCACGCCGGCCAGCGAGGCGCAGGCGTCGAACAGGCGGCCGACGGCGGTGGAGGTGGGGGTGTTGAGGCCGCGCTGCCAGGCCGCGCAGGCGAGTGCGGCATCCACCTCGGGCGGTTCCCACTCCCGGCCGCATTCCCAGGCGAGCGCGGCGGCGGCGCGCCAGGGCTCGCGCCCGGCGCGGTCGCCGCCAGGCAGGCGGAAGGGGCGCAGGCTGGCGACGCGCTGCCAGGCGCCGGGGCGGCCGAGCAGGGCCTCGCCGCCCTGGATGTGGCCGTCCTCGCCCAGGCCGGTGCCGTCCCAGGTGAAGACGAGCCAGCGCGCTACCTGCGGGTGCTCGGCGGCGAGCAGGGCGGCGTGGGCGTGATGGTGATGGACGGCCAGCGTCGGCAGCCCGCGCGCGGCGGCACGTGCGCGGGCCCAGCGGGTACTGGCGTAGTCCGGGTGGGCATCGTGCACGAGTTGTTCGGGGTTTACGTGATACAGGGCGCAGAGGTCGTCGATCACCTGTTCGAACACGGCCAGGGCGCGCGGGCTGTCGAGTTCGCCGATATGCGGCGACACCACCAGGCGGTCCTCCCAGGCGAGCGCAATGGTGTTCTTCATGTGCCCGCCGACGGCGAGGGTGGGACATGCCACGGGGCGGGGCAGGTCCAGCGCCAGCGGCGCCAGGCCGCGGCCGAGGCGCAGCCGGCGCGGGCGTCCGGCGATGACGCGGCAGACGCTGTCGTCGGCCGGGCGCAGGATGGGGCGGTCGTGATGCAGGAAGGCGTCGGCCACCGTGGCGAGGCGTTGTTCCACGGCCTCTGCGTCGGTGAGCACGGGCTCGCCCGACCGGTTGGCGGAGGTGGCGACCAGCGGGCCGCCGTGGTCGGCGGCGAGCAGGTGATGCAGCGGGCTGTAGGGCAGCATGGCGCCGACCTCGGCAAGCCCCGGCGCGATGTCGGGCGCCAGGCCGTGGCCGGGTGTCAGCGTGACCAGCACGATGGGCCGCTCGGGGCCGGTGAGCGCGGCGGCCTCGGCCGCATCCGGCGCGGCGTGGCGGTGAAGCACGGCCAGGCCGTCCTCGCCCGCCCAGGGAAACAGCACGGCCAGCGGCTTGTGCGGGCGGTGCTTGCGCGCGCGCAAGCGGGCGACGGCGGTCGCGTTGCAGGCATCGCAGAGCAGGTGATAGCCGCCGATGCCCTTGGCCGCCACGACCTTCCCGGCCCGGAGTGCCTGGACGCAGGCGGCGAGCGCGGCCTCGTTGCCGGTGATGTCCCCGCCCGCCTCGCGGTAGGTGAGCGTGGGCCCGCAGTCGGGGCAGGCGAGCGGCTGGGCATGAAAGCGCCGGTCGGCGGGGTTCTCGTATTCGACCCGGCAGGCGGGGCAGAGGGCAAAGTCCGCCATGGCCGTGTTCGGGCGGTCGTAGGGCAGCGCGCGGATCAGGGTGTAGCGCGGCCCGCACTGGGTGCAGTTGATGAAGGGGTAGCGGTGGCGGCGTGCGCCGGGGTCGGCGAGTTCGGCCAGGCAGTCGTCGCAGGTGAAGTAGTCCGGCGGCAGGTGGATGCGCGGGGCGTCATCGGCCGCGCTGGGCCGGATGACGAAGTCCCTGTCCGGGGTGGGCGCGATGGTGTCCGTCTCGATCAGGCGCGGGCGGGCCAGCGGCGGGGCGTGATGGAGTAGGCGGTCGAGCAGGTCGTCCAGCGCCCCGGCCGGGCCGCCGGCCTCGATCAGCACCTCGCCGCTGCGGTTCTGCACGTAGCCCGCGAGCCCGCGGGCGCTGGCCTCGCGATAGACGAAGGGCCGAAACCCCACGCCCTGCACCTGCCCGCCGATGCGCCAGCGGCGCGTCTCACGCGGCACTGGGTTTGGCTTCCCTCACGCCGCTGACCCACCAGATGCGGCAGGCGCCTTCGTCGGAGACCATGCAGGGGCCGACCGGGTTGCGTGGCGTGCAGGCCTTGCCGTAGAGACGGCACTCGTTGGGGTAGATCTTGCCCAGCACCACGCGTGCGCAGTCGCAGCCGGGCGGCATCTCGCCGGCGCGTTTGCGCGAGGCGTCCTCGTAGGAGGGGTAGCGCAGGCGTGCGTTGTGTTTCGCGTAGCTCGTGTTGAGCTCATATCCGGAATCGGGGATCACGCCCACGCCGCGCCAGTTGGCATCCACCACGTCGAGCACCGCGTCGAGCTGGCGCTGGGCGGCCGGATTGCCGCCGGGGCGCGCCACGCCGGTATAGCAGTTGTCGAGAAAGCGCCGGCCCTCGATGTGCTGGCGCAGCACCGACCAGGTGGCGGCCAGCAGGCTCTCGGGGGAGAAGCCGGCCACGGCGGCCGGGATGCCGTGCCGTTCCACCACGAAGGCCCATTCCTCCGGGCCCATGATGGTGGAGACATGGCCCGGGGCGATGAGGGCATCGAAACCCGGGGCCTCGGAGTCCAGCAGCATGGCGACGGCGGGCCAGGTCTTGCGCGCGGAGAGCAGCACCGAGAGGTTGTCCGGCACGCCCTCGGCGAGCATGGCGGCCACGGGGGCGGTGGTGGTCTCGAAGCCCGCAGCGAAGAACACCACGGGCCGGTCGGGCTGCGCGCGGGCGATGGCCACCGCCTCGGTGGGCGAGGCGACGGGGCGGATGTCGGCGCCGGCGGCCTGCGCCTCCACCAGCGAGCGGGCCTGGGCCTTGGGCACGTTCACCGGCACGCGCAGCATGTCGCCGAAGGCGACCAGGGTGATGTCCTCGTTGAGGGCGAGCTGGATGGCCTGGTAGATGTCCTCTTCCGGGCAGACGCAGACCGGGCAGCCGGGGCCCGGGATGAGCTCGATGTTCCCGGGCAGGGCGCTGCGCAGGCCGGCCATGCTGATGGAGCGCTCGTGGCCGCCGCAGACGTTCATCACGCGGATGCGCGGCGGCAGGTCGAGACCGCGGATGCGCTCCAGCCAGTCGCGCGCCTCGGCGCTCATTCGGCGTGCCCGTGGCTGTGGTGATGGTGTTCGTGATGCGTATGCGCCGGGTCCAGCCCATGCAGCCGGGCGCCGTCGGCCTGTATGGCCGGGTGCGCGGTCTGGCCTTCGACCAGGCGCAGGCGCTGGGTGCGCAGCTCGCTGCGCAGCCAGTCGATCCACTCATCCAGACCCACGCCATTGCGCGAGGAGACCTCGATCACGGGCGCGGGGTTGGCGAGGTGGCGCAGGGCGGTCTCGGCGGCATCCACGCTGAAGTCGTCGAGCACCGGCAGCAGGTCGGCCTTGGTCAGCAGCATGAGGTCGGAGGCGCGGAACATCACCGGGTACTTGGCCGGCTTGTCGTCGCCCTCGGTGACCGAGAGCAGGGTGACGTTGCGGTGATGGCCGAGGTCGAAGCTCGCCGGGCAGACCAGGTTGCCGACGTTCTCGATGAAGACGATATCCAGCCCGTCGAGATCCAGGGCATGCAGGGCATCGTGCACCATGTGCGCGTCGAGGTGACAGGCGGTGCCGGTGGCGATCTGCACGGCCGGTACGCCCTTGGCGCGGATGCGTTCGGCGTCGTTCTCCGTTTCGAGATCGCCCTCGACCACGGCGATCTTCAGCTCGCCCGCCAGTGCCTCGATGGTGGCCTCGAGCAGGGCGGTCTTGCCCGAACCCGGCGAGGACATGAGGTTGACGCAGAGGATGCCGCGACCGTCGAAGTGCGCGCGGTTGTGTGCGGCCTGGACGTCGTTTTCGCTGAGCAGGCTCTGCAGCACCGTGACGGCGGTCCTGCCGTTGTCGGTGCGGGCGAGTTTGCCGCCGGGCTGGATCAGGTGGCGGTTGCCCGGGGTGATGTTGCAGCCACAGGTGTCACACATGGGCGGACTCCTCTGCCGTGTCGGGTTTGAGGGTGGCGATGAGTTCCACGCGGGTCAGCAGCAGCTCGTCGCCGCTGATGATGGTGGTCTGCCAGTCGCCGCAGGCGCCGCAGAGCAGGCGGTTGGCCGCGGCGTCCGTCTCGGCGCCACAGCTGCGGCAGCGCACACGGATGGGCAGACTCTCCAGTTCCAGTACCGCGCCCTCGGCCAGCGTACCGGCCTGGGCAATGGGAAAGGCCTGGGCGAGCAGGGCGGGCTCCACGCCGGAGAGCGGGCCGATGGACAACTGTACCAGGCTCACCCCGGTGGCGTCATGCGCCCGCGCAACCTGTTCCACCTGGCTGATCACCGACTGGCACACCGACAGCTCGTGCATGCTCAGCCCCCTTCCAGGGCCAGCATCTCGTCGTAGATCTCCCAGGCCGAACGCGCCTCTTCCTCGGTCATCTTCTGGATGGCGTAGCCGACATGCACCATGACGAACTCGCCCGGGGTCACCGGTTCGTCCTGCAGCATGAACAGGCTCACGGTACGCTCGACACCCTTGGCCTCGCAGCGGGCGTTGTATCCGTCGACCTCGATGACCTGCATGGGGATTCCAAGACACATGCTGCAATGCTCGCTGGCTGACGTGACGAAGTGATTACAGACGATGACACCCATTCGATCAAGGCGCAACATGTTGACGGTGGCGTGAAAGCGACTACCTTTTGATGAGGCTTGTCTATGCATTGACCCACGTCAGGCGGCGGCAGTAATGTCCTGTGCATGTCACACCCGCTTCATTAAGCTAGGGCAAGCTTTTCGGTAACAATAAAAGAAAATAAGAAACCGCTAATAGAGGCGGTGATACAAGCAAGCACCACCAGAGGGATGCCACCTTGGAACCTGCGATCGCGCAGTCGCCCGTTGTCCGCAAGATACTCGTGCTGGGTCTGGGCAACACCTTGCTCACCGACGAAGGCGTGGGCGTTCATGTCATCGACGAACTCGCCCGTCACGATCCCGATGCCGTGGCCGCCGACTACATGGATGGCGGCACGATGAGTTTCACGCTCGCCGGCCCCATCGAGGAGTCGGCGGCGCTGATCGTGGTCGATACCGCCCAGCTCGATGCCGCACCCGGCACGCTGCAGGTCTTCGAGGGCGAGGCCATGGACGAATTCATCGCGACCGGAAAGAAGAGCAGCGTGCACGAGGTCTCTCTCAACGACCTGCTGGCCATCGCGCGCCTCGAGAACAACCTGCCCGCCAACCGCGCGCTGGTCGGCATCCAGCCGGCCGATTTCGACTGGGGCAGTTATCCCACCGAGCCGGTGGCGGCGGCCATACCCGAGGCCTGCCGTGCCGTGCGCGCACTCATCGAGCGGTGGTAGTCATGAGCGGGCTGGCGGACATCGGCGTGAAGATCGAGTCCGGCGGCTTTGTCGCCGACGACGCGCTCACCGGCATGGCCGACGCGGTATTGCGCGAGATCCTGCAGCACCTCTCGGCCCTGCGCGACCACGGGCAGACCCATGTCATCGACCTGGCCAGCCTGCCGCTGACCACGGCCGACCGTCGGCAGCTGCGCGAGGCGCTGGGTGAGGGCGAGGTACGCATCACGATCGAGGCCTCGGGCCCCACCGACATCCATGAGACGGCCTACGCCGGCGTGTGGTGGGTCGAGTACCAGAACCTGCTCGGCGCCACGGCCATCGAGCAGGTGGAGATCACGCGCGTGCCGGCGATGCTGCCGTCACACGACGATGACATCGCCGGCGCGGTCTCGCGCCTGGCAGACGCGATGGAAGGCAAGAACCCAGCAGACTGAATCCTGATCAGTACCGGCTATACGGAGGCGGGTATGAATGACAAGAAGAAACTTCCCGAAACCCTGGGGGAGGAACTCAGCCGGCGCGGCATGAGCCGACGCAGCTTCCTCAAGTTCTGCACTGCCGTGGCCTCGGCCATGGCCCTGCCGGCCTCCATGGCCCCGGTGATGGCCGAGGCGCTCGCCAGGGCGCGGCGCCAGTCGGTCATCTGGCTGTCCTTCCAGGAATGCACGGGCTGCGTCGAATCCATCACCCGCTCCTACGCGCCCTCTATCGAGTCGCTGATCTTCGACTTCATCTCGCTCGACTACCAGCACACCCTGCAGGCCGCCGCCGGCCACCAGGTGGAGGAAGCACGCGAGATCGCCATGAAGGAGAACTGGGGCAAGTACCTGGTGGTGGTCGACGGCTCCATCCCGCTGAAGGACGACGGCGTGTATTCCACCGTCGCCGGCGAGACCAATCTGCAGACCCTGAAACACGTCGCCGAGGGTGCGGCCGCCATCATCACGGTCGGTACCTGCGCGGCCTTCGGCGGCCTCCCCAAGGCCAACCCGAACCCGACGGGTGCGGCCGCGGTGCAGGACATCATCACCGACAAGCCCATCATCAACGTGCCGGGCTGCCCACCCATCCCCGAGGTGATGACTGGCGTGATTGCCAACTTCCTCACCTTCGGCGACCTGCCGCCGGTGGACCACCTCAAGCGCCCGCTGGCCTTCTTCGGCGACTCCATCCACGACCGCTGCTACCGCCGCACCTTCTACGACCAGGGCAAGTTCGCCAAGAGCTTCGACGACGAGGGTGCGCGTAACGGCTGGTGCCTGTACGAGCTCGGCTGCAAGGGTCCGACCACCTACAACGCCTGCGCCACGGTGAAGTGGAACCAGGGCCTGACCTTTCCCATCCAGTCCGGGCACGGCTGCATCGGCTGCTCGGAGCCCGACTTCTGGGACAAGGGCAGCTTCTATGCGCCGTTGTCCACCGGTCAGTGGGGCTCGGCCGAGGGCATCGCCGCTGCCGCGGTGGCGGGCGCCGCCGTCGGCATCGGCGTGGCGGCCATGTCCCGGGCCAAACAGAAAAAGACCAGCGAACAGGGGTGATGGCCATGGATCTGCTCGAGTTCGCACGCGGCCCCGCCATGCAGTGGTCGCTCATCATCCTGGTGTTCGGCATTGCCTGGCGCCTGTTCGGCATCATCTTCCTCAAGCGCAAGAAGGACCTCGCCGAGCCGCGCCAGACCGGTGTACTCGGCGGCGCGGTAAAGACCATCTTCTCGCGCTCCGTGCCCGCGAGGGCCTTCTGGTCGCGCGTGATGTACTCCAACATCGTGGGCTACGTGTTCCACATCGGCCTGGCCATTGTGGTGTTCGCCTTCCTGCCGCACATCCTCTGGTTCGAGAGCATTCTCGGCTTCCAGTGGCCGGCCCTGCCAACCAGCGTGATCACCCTGGTGGCGGTCATCACCCTGGCGTCGATGGTGGCGCTGCTGGTCAAGCGCCTCACCCACCCGGTGCTGCGCAGGATCTCGAACTTCGATGACTACTTCAGCTGGCTGGTGACCATCGTGCCGCTGCTCACCGGCATGATGGCCTTCACCCACACCGGTTTCGGCATGCGTTACGAGACCGTGCTGGCAATCCATATCCTGAGCGTCGAGTTTCTCTTCATCTGGCTGCCGTTCGGCAAGCTGGGACACAGCTTCCTCGTGTTCCTGAGTCGCGGCACGACGGGCGCGCTGTTCGCGCGCCGGGGGGCGCGTACATGAGCAGCACCGATCTCGAACAGGAGCACCCGCTCGACCTCGAATCCAAACGCGTGAGCGTGAAGAAACCCGAGCAGCGCTTCGACACGCAGGGCGAGATGCCCGGCGCGCAGCGCGTGCACACGGCGATGGTGAACTTCGTGAAGGACTTCGGCGCCACCAGCGCTGCCTATATGGAGTCCTGCGTGCACTGCGGCCAGTGCGCCGAGGCCTGTCACTTCTACGTGCAGACCGGCGACCCGAAGTACACGCCGATCTGGAAGCTCGAACCCTTCAAGCAGGCCTACAAGCGCGAGGCCGGGCCCTTCTCCTTCCTGTACAAGGCGCTGGGGCTCAAGCGCAAGGTCACGGTGGAGGAGCTGCAGGAATGGCAGGAGCTGCTGTACGACTCCTGCACCATGTGCGGTCGCTGCACCATGATCTGCCCCATGGGGATCGACATCGCCACCCTGGTGGGCCAGGCGCGTCACGCCATGTTCCAGGCCGGGCTGGTGCCGCACGAGCTCTGGGCGGTGGCCGAGCGTGCCGAGCGCGAGGGCAGCCCGCTGGGCGCCACCGCCAGCGTGTTCGAGGATCGCATCGAGTGGATGGGCGACGAGCACGAGGTGGAGATGCGCGTCGACGAGGACGAGGCCGACGTGCTCATCACCATGTCCTCCATCGAGATCCAGAAATATCCCGAGTCGATGGCGGCCGTGGCGAAGGTGATGAACCATCTCGGTCTCAAGTGGACCTTCCGCACCGACGGTTACGAGGCCACCAACTTCGGCATGCTCTCGGGCAACACCGCCTGGCAGAAGGACATGACGAAGAAGATCGTGGAGGCCGCAAAGAAGGTCGGCGCGCATACCGTGATCCTGCCCGAGTGCGGCCACGCCTACGGCGCGCTGCGCTGGCAGGGCGCGAACATGATGGGCGAACCGCTGCCCTTCAAGGTGCGCCATATCTCTGAGTTTCTCGCCGAGCAGGTGAACAACGGCCGGCTCAAGGTGAAGCAGGTCGATTCCTCGGTGACCTTCCACGATCCCTGCCAGGTGTCGCGGCGTGGCGGTGCCACCCAGGCCCCGCGCGACGTGATGAAGGCCCTGGGCATGGAGCTGCGCGAGACGCAGGACACCGGCGACTACAACTGGTGCTGCGGCGGCGGCGGTGGCGTGATCACCATCCATCGCGCCGACAGGCTCCGCTACAAGGCCTTCGAGATCAAGATGGAACAGATCGAGAAGGCGGGCGGCGAGATGTTGCTCACCAGCTGTTCGAACTGCCGGCAGAACTTCGACGACAGCCAGGAACACTTCCACTGGGACAAGACGATGCACAGCCTCCTGGAACTGGTGGCCGACAACCTCGTCGAGAACTGAACAAGAATAAAACCGATTGCATGGGGACAGCAGCATGAGCACAGAACGTATCGTCGTCGATCCCATTACGCGCATCGAGGGTCATCTGCGCATCGAGGCCGAGGCCGACGAGAACGGCTTCATCAAGCACGCCTCCAGTGCCGGCACCATGGTGCGCGGCATCGAGACCATCCTGAAGGGCCGCGACCCGCGCGATGCCTGGGCCTTCGCCCAGCGCATCTGCGGCGTGTGTACCCTGGTGCACGGCATCGCCTCCGTGCGCTCGGTGGAGGATGCGCTGGACTACCCGATCCCGCCCAACGCCCAGCTGATCCGCAACCTGATGATCGGCGCACAGTTCGTGCACGACCACGTCATGCACTTCTATCACCTGCATGCGCTGGACTGGGTGGACGTGGTCTCGGCGCTCAAGGCCGATCCGAAGGCGACCGCCGAACTGGCGCAGTCGCTCTCCAACTACCCGCGTTCCTCGCCGGGCTACTTCTCCGACGTGCAGAAACGCATCAAGGAGTTCGTCGAATCCGGTCAGCTCGGCATCTTCGCCAACGGCTACTGGGGGCATCCGGCCTACCGGCTGCCGCCGGAGGCCAACCTGATGGCGGTGGCGCATTACCTCGACGCGCTTGCCTGGCAGCGCGACGTGGCCAAGCTGCAGGCCATCTTCGGCGGCAAGAATCCGCACCCGAACTTCCTGGTCGGCGGTGCGCCATCGGCCATCAGCGCGGGCGGTGCCGCCACGGCCGGGATGGGGGGCACGGCGCTGAACGACGTGGGCCTGTCGCAGGTGCGCGACATCATCGTCCAGATGCAGACCTTCGTCGATCAGGTCTACGTGCCGGACACGCTGGCCATCGCCAGTTTCTACAAGGACTGGTTCCAGCGCGGGGAGGGGGTGGGCAACTTCCTCACCTACGGCGACTTCCCGGACGCCGGCCTCGACGATGTGTCGAGCTACCTGATCCCGTCGGGCGTCATCCTGGACCGGGATCTCTCCACCATCCACCCGCTGGACCTCAACGATCCCGAGCAGATCCAGGAGTTCGTCGCCCATTCCTGGTACGACTACAGCAAGGGCAAGGAGGCCGGCCTGCATCCCTACGAGGGCGAGACCAACCTCCACTACACCGGGCCGAAGCCGCCCTACCAGCACCTGGACGTGGACGCGAGCTACTCCTGGCTCAAGTCGCCGCGCTGGCGGGGCAAGCCCATGGAGGTCGGCCCGCTCGCGCGCGTGCTCATGCTCTACGCCAGTGGTCACGAGCCCACCCGCGAACTCGCGGGCTACGCGCTCAGGACGCTGGACCTGCCGCTGGAGGCGATGTTCTCCACCATGGGCCGCAC
>DSBO01000052.1 GCA_011046015.1 Thioalkalivibrio sp.
CACCACCGCCTCCACCTCGACCTCCCCGGCCACAAACGACACCGTCGGCAGCGCGCGGAACTCGCCGCCGAAGCGCAGGCGCCGCTCGCCCAGCTGGTAGGGAATCTTGCGGTCCATCAGCAGGAAGCACAGCTCCTCGACCGAGTCGGCGAACAGGTGCAGGGTGATGCGCCGGCCCGCGTGGGCCGTGCCCTTGAGGGCGGAGCCGACGAGGCGGGGCGCATAGGACTCGAACATCCGCATCGCCTGGAGCGCGGCCTCGCGCAGACGCGCGACGTTGGCGCGCTCGGCCTCCGTCTGAAACAGGCTTTGCCGCTCCAGCACCGCGGCCTCCACCTCGACGTTCTTCGGCAGGTTGCGCGTGGCGCCGAGCCCCAGGTGCTCGGCCGCCTTGCGCTTGGCCAGGCCGAAATCCTCGAACCCCTCGTCGAGCACGAGACGTGCGGCCTCTTCCGCGATCAGCAGCCGTTCGCGCTCCAGGGCGTGGCTGTTACGCGCCATGGGAATCCCTCAGAACAATTGCTCTGGTATGTCCAGCGTACCACCGGCGCCACCCGCGGTCTCGCCGGCGCCGCCCAACAACGAGAATTCAGGCTCGGGCACGAGATCGGCGCGGAAGGTCTCGAAGATGGCGTCCGCGTTGTCGCTGCCGGCCAGCAGTCCGGTCTCCGGGTCGATGCGCACGGTGACCATGCCGTCGGGCTGGCGCAGGCTGTGCTCCGGCCGACCCGCAAGCACCACGCCCATGTAGCCCACCCACACGGGGAGCGCCGTCGAGGCGCCGGTCTCGCCACGCCCCAGCGGCCGCAGCTGGTCGAAGCCGACCCATACCGTGGTGGCGACATCTGCGTTGTAGCCGCTGAACCAGGCGTCGTTGCCGTCGTTGGTGGTGCCGGTCTTGCCCGACAGGTCGTTGCGGCCCAGCGCCATGGCCCGCTGGCCGGTCCCCTCGCGGATGACCGAGCGCAGCATGCTGGTGATCTGATAGGCGTTCTCCGCCGGGATCACGCGCTCCGCCGGGAGCCAGGGACGGGTGTCGACCGGCCCCGCGTCGCCCGCCTCGGCGAGGGCATCATCCGCGACCGGCACCGGGTCCACGGCCAGCGCCTCGGGTTCGCAGTCGTCACACGCCCGCCGGGGCTGGGCAGTGAACAGCGCCTCGCCGTCGCCATCCTCGATACGCTCGATGAAATAGGGTTCGACGAGATAGCCGCCGTTGGCGAACACGCCGTAGGCGCGCACCATCTCCAGCGGCGTGACCGTGCCACTACCGAGGGCCAGCGACAGGTCGCGCGGCAGGCGGTTCAGGTCAAAACCGAAACGCTCGATATAGCGGTAGCCATAACCGAGCCCGATGGACTGAAGCAAGCGGATAGAGACCAGGTTGCGGGACTTGGTCAGGGCGACACGCAGGCGCGTGGGCCCGTAGAACCGTCCGCTGTAGTTCTCGGGACGCCACTCGGCCTCGAGCGCCGGGTCGTCGAACACCACCGGTGCGTCGTTGACCAGGGTGGCGGGCGTAAAGTCGCGTTCGAGCGCGGCCGAGTAGATGAAGGGCTTGAACACGGAGCCCGGTTGGCGCTCCGCCTGCACCGCGCGGTTGAACTTGCTCTGGCGAAAGTCGAAACCGCCGATCAGGGCCAGCAGGGCCCCGTCCTCCGGGCGCAGGGACACCAGGGCGCCGGACACCGTCGGCAACTGGCGCAAGCTCCAGTAGGTCAGCGGCGGGGCATCGGAATCGGCCGCCGCGGCCGTGCGGTCGTCGGACTCGAGCGCCTCGGGCAGGCCCTCGAAGGCAGACACGCGCACCACATCGCCGGGCGCTAGTACCGCGCCCGCGCTGGCCGGCACGGGCCCGACGGCGCTTTCGTTGATGTAGGGCCGCGCCCACCCGATGCCTTCCCAGGGAATCACGCCGAAGCCGAGGTTGTCGACGTACACCCGGACCTGGCGCTCCCCCACATCCGTGACCACGGCCGGCACCAGGCCGCCCAGGCTCGAATAGGGCTGCAGCAGCGCCTCCAGGGCGTCAGCATCGAGCATCTCGGGCAGCTCGACGCGAGCCTCCGGCCCCCGATAGCCGTGGCGCAGATCGTAATCGATCAGCCCCTTGCGCAGGGCCGCGGTGGCGGCCGCCTGTGCCTTGGCCTCGACCGTGGTGTAGACCCGATAGCCACCGGTGTAGGCCTCCTCGCCGAAACGCTCCACCATCACGGCACGCACCATCTCGCCCACATACGGCGAGTCGACCTCGGACTGAGACAGGTACACCCCGGCCGTCAGCGGCGCCGCGGCGGCCTCGTCGTGCTGCAGCTGGTCGATGCGCCCCAGTTCCAGCAGGCGGCGCAGGACGTAGTTGCGCCGCTCCTCGGCCCGCTTCGGGTTGACGATGGGGTTGTAGCTCGACGGCGCCTTGGGCAGCCCGGCGATCATCGCGATCTCCGGAAGGGTCAGCTGCTCGACCGTCTTCGCATAGTAGACCTGGGCGGCCGCACCCACCCCGTAGGACCGGTTGCCCAGATAGATCTTGTTCAGATACAACTCGAGAATCTCTTCCTTGTTGAGCTCCTTCTCGATCTTGAGGGCGAGGAAGATCTCGCGCAGCTTGCGCGTGTAGGTCTTTTCCGGGCTGAGGAAGAAGTTGCGCGCCACCTGCATGGTGATGGTACTCGCGCCCTGACCGCGGTCGCCCGACAGGTAGTTGCTGAGGGCGGCGCGCAGGATTCCGCGGTAGTCGACGCCAGGATGCGTGTAGAAGCGTTCGTCCTCGGCGGCGACGAAGGCATCCCGCAACGTCAAGGGGATGTCCTCGATGGCCAGCGGCACGCGCCGCTTCTCGCCGTACTCGGCCAGCAGGAGCCCCTCCTTGCTGTAGACCCGCAGCGGCACCTGCATGCGCGTCTCGCGCAGGGCATCGACATCGGGCAGGCCGGGCACGAAGTAGAGGTAGGCGCCGCCGATGGCCAGCGCGCCGAGGACCACGCCGGCCAGGGCCGCATAGACGCCCCAGCGGACAAGACGTAGAAAAAGCTTCATATTTATGTGCTTACGTGAGGTACGGAATCAGGCGGGCTCTGAGTGCCGGGCATTATGAGAACGCAAATCCTGACCGGCAACAAGCTTTGCAATTTATGCTAGTAATTTTATATAGTTGGCGCTAGGATCTAAATAAAAATATAGCAATAATTCATAACCACCGGCTCTAAAGGGAAAAACTGTGCTCCCCTTCACAAGAAAAAAGGTACCGGTCCTGGGTATCGACATCAGCTCCACGTCGGTGAAGCTGGTAGAGCTCAATCCCACCGGTAACGGCTACAAGGTCGAGAGCCACGCGGTCGAACCGCTGCCAGCGAACGCCGTCGTGGAGAAGAATATTGCCGAAGTCGAGGCGGTGGCCGAAACCATACGCAAGGCGGTCAAGCGCGCAGGCACCAAAAACAAGCTCTGCGCCCTCGCCGTACCCTCCTCGGCGGTCATTACCAAGGTCATCACCATGCCGGCCAGCCTCAACGAGGCCGACATGGAAACCTCCATCCAGCTCGAGGCCGACCAGTACATCCCCTACGCGCTCGAAGAGGTCAACCTCGACTTCGAGATCCTCGGCCCCACCGAGAAGAACCCCGATACGGTCGACGTACTGCTGGCCGCGTCGCGCAGCGAGAACGTCGAGATGCGCGTGGCCGCGGCCGAGATGGCAGGGCTTACCGCCAAGATCGTGGACGTCGAGGCCTACGCCATCGAGAACGTCTACCCGCTGCTGCCCGAGTTCGACGCGACCCGCGAGAAGGTTGTGGCCATCATCGACGTCGGCGCCACCATGACCAGCATCAACGTCATGGAGCAGGGCAAACTCGCCTACACCCGCGAGCAGCCCTTCGGCGGCAAGCAGCTCACCGAAGAAATCATGCGCCGTTACGGACTCTCCTACGAGGAGGCCGGGCTGGCCAAGAAGGAGGGCGGCCTTCCCGACAACTACGTGCCGGAGGTCCTCGAGCCGTTCAAGGAGACCATGGCCAACCAGGTGCACCGCTTCCTGCAGTTCTATTTCGCGGCTAGCCAGCAGGCGGCCGTGGACCACATCATCCTGGCCGGCGGCTGCGCGTCCATCCGCGGCATCGACGAGATGATCGAATCGCAGATCGGCACGCCGACCACGATCGCCAACCCCTTCTCTCGCATGTCGCTCGCTTCCCGTATCAACCCGCAGCGCCTGGCGGATGACGCCCCGTCGCTGATCCTCGCCTGCGGCCTGGCCTTGCGGAGGAGTTTCGCGTAATGGCTCACATCAACCTGCTCCCCTGGCGCGACGCCGAACGCAAACGCAAGCAACAGGAATTCCTCACGCTCGCCGGCTTCACCCTCGTGCTGGGCGCCATCGTGGTGTTCTTCGTGCACGTGCACGTCAACGGCATGATCGAATACCAGAAGAGTCGCAACACCTTCCTCGAGAACGAGATCAAGCTGCTGGAGAGAAAGGCCGAGGAAATCAAGGAACTCGAGGCCACCAAGAAGGCGCTGCTCGACCGCATGGAGATCATCCAGCAGCTGCAGGCCGCCCGGCCCGGCGTGGTTCACCTGTTCGACGAGATGGTCACCACCCTCCCCGAGGGCGTCTACCTGACCGCACTGGCGCAGAAGAACGGCGTGGTCAGCATCAGCGGGCGTGCCGAGTCCAAGGCCCGCGTGGCGACCTACATGCGCAACCTGGACGCCTCGGAATGGCTCAAGAACCCGCAGCTCAGCGTGATCGAAACCAAGGACACCAGCGCCCTGCGCGCCAGCGACTTCGCCCTGACCGTCGAACAGACCCGGCCCGGCGCCGAGGACGAGGAGACCTCGTCCGAGCGCCAGGCCGCCGCGCCCAAGCGGGGTAATTGAACATGGATCTTTCAGAACTCAAGAATTTCGACATCAACAGCCTGGACGTGAACAACCTGGGCAGCGCCCCGGGGGCGGTCAAGGCGATCATCATCGGTCTGCTGTTCATCGCGGTGCTGGGCGCCGGCTACTACTTCGACACCAAGGGGCAGCTCGAGCAACTGGCCAGCGAGGAACGCAAGGAGACCCAGCTGCGGCAGAAGTTCGAGACCGAGCAGCGCAAGGTGGCCAACCTCGAGGAACTCAAGCAGCAGCTCGAAGAGATGCGGCGTTCCTTTGGCGCGATGCTGCGCCAGCTGCCGAGCAAGACCGAGATCCCGAACCTCATCGTCGACGTCTCGCAAACGGGGCTGGCCAGCGGCCTGGAGATCGACCTGTTCCGCCCCCAGGACGAGGTCCGCAAGGGGTTCTACGCGGAAAAGCCGATCCAGCTGCGCGTGGTTGGCAACTATCACCAGATGGGCGATTTCGTCAGTGGCGTGGCCGCACTGCCACGCATCGTCACCCTGCATGACATCAACATCAAGCCGATGGATGACGGTCGTCTGACGATGGAAGCCCTGGCGAAGACCTACCGCTATCTCGACGAACAGTCCGGCGAGTGAGTCGACGCATGATGCACAAACAAAAACAGACCGGGCCTAAAGCGATGAAACGAATCAAGGGTCAGCACCTGGTCGCCACCCTGCTCGTCAGCACCGTATTGCTGGCAGGCTGCGGCGACAACATGAGTGACCTGCGCGCCTACGTGGACGAGGTCAAGGCGCGCAAGACGGCGCCACCCAAGGCCATTCCGGACATCAAGCCCTACGAGAGCTTCACCTACCCCGACCACACGAAAAACCCGTTTGATACGCGCATTCTTGCCGCCGCGCCGGACCCGGTGAACCTCAATATCCCGGAGATCGACGCCGACCGTCCGCGCGAGTTTCTCGAGAGCTTCCCGCTCGACAGCCTCAAGCTCGTGGGAACGCTCGAGCAGGCAAGCACCCTGTGGGCCCTGATCCGGACACCGGATGGCACCATCCAGCGTGTCACTCACGAGAACTACATGGGCCAGAACAACGGCAAGATCATCGAGATCACGCCGAGCCGGCTGACCCTGAAGGAATACATTCGTGATGAATTCGGTGGCTACATCGAACGCGAAACTGCTGTCGCCATTAGCGAATAAGTCTTAAAGAGGACATAGCAATGAGTTCAGTCCCTGCCCTGAAGCACAACAACAAACCGACGGTTACTCGCTATGCGACAGCCCAGCGCCTGTGGCTCGCACTGGCGCTGCTCGCGCTGGCATTCATCGCCCCGGCGGTTAGCGCGAACACGCTGCAGGACATCAGCTACTCCACGCTGCCCGGCGACCGCATCGAACTGACGTTCAAGTTCAGCGAGCCGGCAAGCGAGCCGCTCAGCTTTACCATCGATGACCCGGCGCGCATCGCGCTCGACTTCGAGAACACCAGCAGCGGACTGACCGAGCGTACCGTACCGATCGGCATCGGCGTCACCCGCAGCGTCACCGCGGTGGATGCCAAGGGCCGCACCCGCGTGATCATCAACCTCGCACAGCTGGTGACCTACCAGACCCGCGTACAGGGCAACGAAGTCATCGTCTCGCTCGGTGCGCGCGACGGCAGCGCCGCCTTCGACGCCCCTGTCAGCAGCACGCCGACCAGCACCCGGCCGGCGGCGACGTCCACCGGCGAGCGTCGCGTGGAAAATGTCGACTTCCGCCGCGGCAGCGATGGCGAGGCGCGCATCATCGTCGATCTCTCGGACGCGAAGACCCCGGTCGACCTGCGCGACCAGAAGGGGGAGGTGATCCTGAACGTCGTCGGCGCCCGGCTGGCCAAAGACCTGGAACGCCGCCTGGATGTATCCGACTTCGCCACCCCGGTACAGACCATCGACATCTATGAAACCGACGGCAACACCCGCATCGTGATCAAGGCCGCCGGTGCCTACGACCAGCTCGCCTACCAGAGCGACGACATGTTCACGGTGGAGATCAAGGAATACAAGGAAGAGCTCGTCGAGGAGCGCCGCGAGAAGGTCTGGGAAGGCGAGAAGCTCTCGCTCAACTTCCAGGACATCGAGGTGCGCTCGGTGCTGCAGCTCATCGCCGACTTCACCTCGCTCAACGTGGTGGTCAGTGACAGTGTGCAGGGCAACATCACCCTGCGCCTGAAGAACGTCCCCTGGGACCAGGCGCTGGACATCATCCTCAAGTCCAAGGGTCTCGGCATGCGCCAGAACGGCAACGTGCTGATGATCGCCCCGGCCGAGGAGATCGCCGCGCGCGAGAAGCAGGAGCTGCAGGACCAGCAGTCGATCGAGAAGCTGCTCCCGCTGCGCACCGAGCTGATGCAGATCAACTACGCCAAGGCCGAGGACGTGGCCGCCCTGCTCATGGCCTCCAAGGCCTTCGCCGACGCGGAAGGCGAGGAGGCAGGCGCCCAGGCCACCGTGCTGTCGGCCCGCGGCTCGGTGATGGTCGACCAGCGCACCAACACCCTGCTGGTGCGCGACACAGAGCCGTCCCTGGTCGCCGTGCGCCGCCTGATCAACAAGCTGGACATCCCGGTACGCCAGGTACTGATCGAGTCGCGCATCGTCATCGCCTCTGACGACTTCAGCAAGGAGCTGGGCGTGCGCTTTGGCGTGAGTGGCAAGAAGGCCGTCTCGTACCAGAGCCATGACGGCGACGTCGTCTCCTCGGGCAGCCTCAACGGCACCACCCAGATCCTAAATGGCGACACCCTGGAGATTGCCGATCGGCTCAACGTCGACATGCCCGTGCTCAACCCGGCCGGCAGTTTCGGCCTGGCACTGGCCAAGCTGCCGCTGGGCCTGCTGCTGGAACTTGAACTTTCCGCCGCCCAGGCCGAATCCAAGGCCGAGGTGGTGTCCAGTCCGCGCGTGATCACCTCCAACCAGAAGCAGGCCGTGATCCGGCAGGGTGTCGAGATCCCCTACCTGGAGGCGACCTCCAGTGGCGCGACCAACGTCTCTTTCAAGGAGGCGGTGCTCAAGCTCGAGGTCACCCCCAGCATCACGCTGGATGACCGCGTGAACATGGACCTGGCCGTGCACAAGGACAGCGTCGGCCAGCTGTTCGCGGGCATCCCGAGCATCGACACCCGCTCGGTGGAGACCCTGGTGCTGGTGGACAACGGCCAGACCGTGGTACTCGGCGGCATCTACGAGACCGAGACCGCGCGTGACGTGCGCCGCGTGCCGTTCTTCAGCGACATCCCGGTGGTCGGCTCGCTGTTCCGCAGCACCTCGCAGCGCAACGAGAAGTCCGAACTGCTGATCTTCGTCACGCCGAAGATCATCTCGGAGAACCTCAAGCTGGTGCGCTAGCGCGACGCCAAACCGGTATATACTGCGAAGGCCCGCACTGCGGGCCTTTGTTTTGTCCGATCCGAAACAGCATGGCGCAGAAACGCAACATCATCCTCGTCGGGCCCATGGGCGCCGGCAAGTCCACCATCGGCCGGCGCCTGGCGACGCTGCTCGACCGCGAGTTCGTGGACAGCGACAAGGAGATCGAGACCCGCACCGGCGTCGACATCCCGACCATCTTCGAGTTCGAGCAGGAATCGGGCTTTCGCGACCGCGAGGCGGCCGTGATCGAAGACCTGACGATGCAGGATGGTATCGTGCTGGCCACCGGCGGCGGTGCCGTGCTGCGCCCGGAGAACCGGCGCCGCATGAAGGCACGCGGCTTCGTCATCTACCTGCGTACCTCGGTGGACGAGCAGCTGCGCCGCACCGCCCACGACCGCAACCGCCCCCTGCTGCAGACCCCGAACCCGCGCGCCCGGCTCGAAGCGCTGCTCGCCGAGCGCGACCCCCTCTATACCGAGATCGCCGACCTGGTCGTGGACACGGACCGCGGCCACGCACGGGCCCTCGCTCAACGCATCGTGAAGCGCCTGCGACATGCGCTGGGCGACACACTTTGACCTGCGGCCGCTTTCCGCCGATGGGCGGCTTGCTTTACCATTGACCCATGCAAACACTTAACGTCGAACTCGGCGAGCGCAGCTACCCCATCTATATCGGGAGCGGCCTGCTCGACCAGCCCGAGCTGCTCAGCCGCCACATCCACGGCCGCTCCGCCGCCGTGGTCAGCAACGAGGTCGTCGCCCCCCTGTACCTCGACCGCCTGGAGCCGGCACTGGCCGAGCTGCGCCACCATGCCGTGGTCCTGCCGGACGGCGAGCAGTACAAGTCGCTGGAGACGCTCAACCTCATCTACACCGAGCTGCTCGAGCACCGCTATGACCGCAACACCACCCTCATCGCCCTCGGAGGCGGCGTGGTAGGCGACATCACCGGCTTCGCGGCGGCCAGCTACCAGCGCGGTGTGAGCTTCATCCAGGTGCCCACCACCCTGCTCGCCCAGGTGGACTCCTCCGTGGGCGGCAAGACCGGCGTCAATCATCCGCTGGGCAAGAACATGATCGGAGCCTTCTACCAGCCCCAGTGCGTGATCATCGACACCGACACGCTGAAAACCCTGGACGAGCGCCAGCTCAGCGCCGGCATCGCCGAGATCATCAAGTATGGCCTGATCGGTGACCGACCCTTCTTCGAGTGGCTGGAAGCCAACATGGAACGCCTGCGTGCCCGCGATGGCGAGGCCCTTACCTATGCCATCCGCCGCTCCTGCGAGAACAAGGCCGCCGTGGTGTCCGCCGACGAGCGCGAGGGCGGCAAGCGCGCGCTGCTCAACCTCGGCCATACCTTCGGCCATGCCATCGAGACAGGCATGGGCTACGGCGCCTGGCTGCACGGCGAGGCGGTGGGCTGCGGCATGGTGATGGCGGCGCGCATGTCGGCACGTCTCGGCTGGATCGACGACGCCGACGTCGAGCGCATCGCCCGCCTGGTCGAACGCGGCGGCCTGCCCGTCGCACCGCCGGCCGAGATGAATGCGGAGCGCTTCCTCGAGCTCATGGCCGTGGACAAGAAGGTCATCGATGGCACGCTGCGCCTGGTGCTACTCACAGCCATCGGCGAAGCGGTGGTCACCGCGGATTTCGACCCTGAGGCCCTGCGCGCGACCGTGGCCGCACGAGACGCCGCCTGACCCATGACCGGTCGCCCGCAGACGCCGCCCCACGCTCACGGTCCCGCGCCCTACGCCGCTGCCGACGCCAACTCGCGGGGCCGGCAGTTCCCCGAGGAGCGCCCGTCCTACCGCAGCGAGTTCCAGCGCGATCGCGACCGCATCATCCACTCCGCCGCGTTCCGCCGCCTGGAATACAAGACCCAGGTCTTCGTCAACCACGAGGGCGACCTGTTCCGCACCCGGCTCACGCACTCCATCGAGGTCGCCCAGATCGGCCGCTCCATCGCCCGTGCCCTGTGCCTCAACGAGGACCTCACCGAGGCCATCGCGCTGGCCCATGACCTCGGCCACACGCCCTTCGGTCACGCCGGTCAGGACGCGCTCAACGCCTGCATGAAGGAATTCGGGGGCTTCGAGCACAACCTGCAGTCGCTGCGCGTGGTCGACCAGCTCGAGGCGCGCTATGCCGAGTTCCCAGGGCTGAACCTCAGCTTCGAGACCCGCGAGGGCATCCTCAAGCACTGCTCGCTGGCCGATGCACGCCGCCTCGGCCCCGTGGCCGAGCGCTTCCTCACCAAGCAGCAGCCCACGCTCGAGGCCCAGCTCACCAATCTTGCCGACGAGATCGCCTACAACAACCACGACGTCGACGACGGCCTGCGCGCAGGGCTCATCCACATCGACGCGCTGCGCGAAATCCGGCTGTTCAACGACCAGTACGAGGAGGTCCGGCGCCGCCACCCCGACCTGGTGGACCGTCGCCGCATCCACGAGACCATCCGGCGCATGATCAACCGGCTGGTGGTCGACCTGGTCGAGACCAGCCAGGCCAACATTGCCGCCGCGGCGCCGACGGACGTCGACGCGGTCCGGGCGCAGGCGGCCCCCCTGATCGGCTTCTCCGACGAAACCCGCGCGGCCAACCTCGAGCTCAAACGTTTCCTGCGCACGGAGCTTTACCGTCACTATCGCGTACACCGCATGACGGCCAAGGCCCAGCGCGTCATCCAGGAGCTCTTCACCGCCTTCATGGACGATCCGCGCCTGCTCCCCCCGGAACACCAGGACTACACGCGCAAGCTGGAGTCCGAACAGGGCCTCCCCGGGCGTGCCCGTGCTGTGGCCGACTACATCGCCGGCATGACCGACCGCTATGCCATCGCCGAGAATCGCCGGATCTTCGACCCGGCGACCACCTCCTGAGGCCCGCATGGACAGCCACCTCCTCTCCACTGCCAGCCTCACCCGCCACGGGCTCGACCAGCAACCCTTCCTGCCCCAATGGCAGGAGGCGTTCGCCTATGGCGACGCGTCGCTGGACATGTCGCTCAACGTCTGCCTGGAACACCTCCGGGGGGAGTCGGCGCCCGTACTCGTCAAGGGCGAACAGGGCATCGGCAAGAGCGCCCTGCTGCGGCGGCTGCCGGCGCGCGCCGACGACCTGCAGTTCTGCCTGATCGAGGCCGGCCCGGAGACCAGCATGGCCGCGGTGGACTTCGCAGTGCGCCAGTGCTGGCAGCCGGAGGCGCGCCACGGGGATCCCAGGCAGCTCTCGCTGGACCGCTACCTCGCCGCCCTCTGCGAGGACGGCATGCACCCGGTGCTGGCACTGGACGACGCACACCTTCTGGAACCCCGAGTACTCGGTACGCTGTTCAACCTCAAGCAGCACATGCACAACAAGCTCGGCCAGACTCTTGGCCTGATCCTTGCGGCCGAGCGCAGCATCGAGCCGGTGCTTTCATTGCTCGACGGGAAACTGCCCATCGTCGGTACGCTCCACACCATCACCGCCCGGCCGCTCAATCGGGAGCAGACCGCCGCCTACCTCGCGCACCGACTGCGCGTCGCCGGGATGAGCGGCCCCATGCCACTGAACGCCACCGCCGTTGACGCGATCCAGCGGGAGAGCGGCGGCCTGCCGCGCGACATCCATCGCCTCGCCGCCGAGCGCCTGGACGAAGCCGGGCCCCCCGCCACCGAGCGGCAGGGCGGGATAGCCGCGCGCCTGCCCCGCGTGCAGATCCCCACACGCCTGGGGATGCCGGCGGTGATCGCGATGGTGGCGCTGGGACTACTGGTGGCACTCTTCGGCCTGATCGCGGGCCTGCTCGGTGGCGGCGACGACACCGAGGTTGCGGCCAACAGCGGTAGTCGGCAGGTGCTGGCCCTGCCGCAGGAGACCACCCGCCCGGCCCCGTCCACGCCGGTGGCAGCAGCGCCACCGGCGAAGGACGGGCATCCCGACGAGACGCCCGACGCGAAGACGGCAAGCGCACCCCCGGAAACGACCATGCAGCCCGCGCCGACGGCACAGGCCCCCAGCCCCCCCCCGACGCCCGCTCCCTTCAC
>DSBO01000068.1 GCA_011046015.1 Thioalkalivibrio sp.
CCTCACGCCTCACGCCTCACGCCTCACGCCTCACCCCTCACCCCTCACGAAACCCGCCGATACACGTCCATCACGTTCGGCAGCTGGGCGATCTTGTCCATCACCAGGCCGAGCTGCGTGGTACCGGTGATCTCGATGGTGAGGTCCATGTGCACGCTCTGGTCGCTCCTGTCAGTGCGGGTGTTGGCGGCGAGCACGTTGACCTTCTCGTTGGCGAGCACGCTGGTGATGTCGCGCAGCAGGCCCTGACGATCGAATGCCTGCACGTGCACGTCCACCGGGCGCGCCTCGGCCTCCTCGCCCCATTCCACCTCCACCAGGCGCGGGCGTTTCTCGGCGGGCAGGCCGAGGATGTTGGGGCAGTCGCGGCGGTGGATGGAGACGCCCTTGCCGCGCGTGATGTAGCCGACGATGGCATCCCCCGGCACCGGCTTGCAGCAGGGCGCCATGTGGGTGAGCAGGTTGCCGACGCCGCGCACGCGCACCTCCCCCGCCTCGCCGCGCTTCCTGCGCACGCGCTTGTCCGGCCGGCTGATGACGATCTCGTCGGCCTCGGGCTCCGGCATCTTCAGCGCGCCCAGCAACTGCCCCGGGGTGACGTCGCCGCGGCCCAGCGCGATCAGCAGTTCCTCGCCGCGCTGCAGGCGCAGGTCCTGGGCGAGCTGGTCGAGATCGATGCCCTTGGGCGCGATGCCGAGTCGCTGGGCCTCGCGCTCCAGCAGGTGCCGCCCGTCGGCGAGGTTTTTGTCCTGGTCGCGCTGCTTGAACCACTGGCGTACCTTGGCACGCGCGCCCGAGGTCGCGAGGTAGCCGGTGTGCGGGTTGAGCCAGTCACGTGACGGCTCGCCCTCCTTGGCGGTGAGGATCTCCACCTGCTCGCCGGACTTGAGCACGTGGGTGAGCGGCACGATGCGGCCGTTGACCTTGGCGCCGCGGCAGCGGTGTCCCACCTCTGTGTGCACGGCGTAGGCGAAGTCGAGCGGCGTGGCGCCGCGCTTGAGGTCCATGATCTCGCCCTGCGGCGTGAGCACGAAGACGCGATCGGAGAACAGATCGGAACGAAAGTCGTCCAGCAGCTCGGCGTCGCTGTCGCGCTCCTCGAGCAGGTGGCGCAGCGAGGCGATGGCGCGTTCCATCTTCTGGTCCTGGGCACCGCCTTCCTTGTAGCGCCAGTGCGCGGCCACCCCGAGCTCGGCGAACTCGTGCATCTCGCGCGTGCGGATCTGCACCTCCACCGTGCGCCCGCCTGGCCCGACCACCGCGGTGTGCAGCGACTGGTAGCCGTTCTCCTTGGGGTTGGCGATGTAGTCGTCGAACTCCCGGGGGATGTGCGGCCACAGTCCATGCACGATGCCGAGCACGCCGTAGCAGGTGGGCACCTTGTCGACGATCACGCGCACGGCGCGCAGGTCGTAGAGTTCGTCGAGGTCGAGGTGCTTGCGCTGCATCTTTCGCCAGATGCTGTAGATGTGTTTCGGCCGGCCGCTGACCTCGGCCTCGATGCCCTCCCGCTCGAGCTCACCGACCAGGCGCGTCATGAACTCCTGGACGTAGGCCTCACGGCCGGTGCGCGTCTCCTCCAGCGATTTCGCGATCTGCTTGTAGGCCTGCGGTTCGAGGTAGCGGAAGGCGAGATCCTCCATCTCCCACTTGAGCTGACCGACGCCGAGGCGGTTGGCCAGCGGCGAGTAGATCTCCAGTGTCTCGCGCGCGATGCAGCGCCGGGTCTCGTAGTCTTCATGCGCCAGCCCGCGCAGGCGCTGCACGCGAAACGCGAGCTTGATGAGCACCGCGCGCACGTCGTCGACCATGGCGAGCAGCATGCGGCGCAGGCGCTCGGCCTGTTCGGGGGCCTGGATGTTTTCGTCGTCGCGGCATTCCTTGAAGGTGTTCAGCCAGTTGACGTTCTTCACCAGCGCGGCGACGGTGTCGCCGAAGTGCTCGCGCAGGTAGCGCTCGTCCAGCCGGTCGCGCAGGCGCGGGTCGGAGAGGATGGCGGCGACGAGCGTGGTCTGGTCGACATGCAGACCGAGCAGGATCGCAGCGACGTCCAGGCCGTGCGGTCGGTGATTCTCGCCACCCTCCACCGCCAGCGCGTGATCGATGGCAGCGACGGCCTGCTCGCGCAGCTTCGCGTCGGGACTGATGGCGAATTGCTCGATGAGCTCCTCGCGCCGGCGTGCCGAGACCGGCTCGTTGTGCCCGGAGTGTTTCATGGAATCCGATTATACCGACTCATCCGCCCTGCAGGACCCGCGCCGGCGAGGTTCGCAGGGCCGCGCGCAGGCCACCCACGCCGGCCAGCACCACGCCGCCGATACCGATGATCATGGCCGCCGGCCAGATCCAGAGGCTGGCCTGGTAGGGCAGCTCGAACACCTCGCGCCCCAGCACCAGGCCGATGGCCTGTGCCGCCAGCGCGGCGAGCAGCCCGGCGAGCAGCCCGGTGATGGCGAACTCCATGCCGTAGGCCAGCGCGAGCCGGCGCCGGCTCGCCCCCAGGGTGCGCAGCACTGCGCTCTCGCGCTCGCGCTCGGCGCGCGAGGCCTGGATGGTGGCGTACAGCACCAGCACGCCGGCGGCCAGGGTGAACAGGAACACCAGCTCCACCGCCCAGGTCGCCCGCTCCATCACGCCGCGCACCTGGTCCATGATGGCACGCACGTCGAGCACCGTGATGCTGGGAAAGGCACGGACCAGGTCCACCGGCAGTTGCCGCTGCTCGGGCGCGAGGTAGAAACTCGTGATGTAGGTGGCGGGGAAGTCGTCCAGCGTGCCGGGCGGCGCCACCACGAAGAAGTTGACGTTGAAGCTGTCCCAGTTCACGCGGCGCAGGTTGTTGATCTCGCCGGTCACCCGCTCGCCCGCGATGTCGTAGGTGAGCGTGTCGCCCATGGCCAGACCCAGCGTCTCGGCAATGCCGTCCTCCACCGAGAACCAGGGTGCGCCGGCATCGCCCTCGCCCCACCAGCGACCCTCGACCACGCGGTTGTCCTCCGGCACGTCGGCCAGCCAGGAGAGATTGAACTCGCGGGTGGCCAGGCGCTGGGCGCGCGGGTCCTCGTAGTCGTCGCCGTCCACCGGCTCGCCGTTGATGGCCACCAGGCGGCCGCGCATCATCGGGTAGAACACCGGCGGCGGCAGGTCGCGGGCGGCGAAGAACTCGCGCAGCCGGTCGAGTTCGTCCGGCTGGACGTTGATGAGGAACTGGTTGGGCGCGTCCTCCGGCAGGGTTCGCTCCCAGGCGCTCAGCAGGTCCACGCGCACGAAGGCCAGCAGCAGCATGACCATGAGGCCGAGACCGAGCGCGGCGATCTGGGTGACGCTGACGGCCCCGCGTCGGCCCACCGCCGCCACGCCGAAGCGCCACACCATGCCGCGCCCGTGCGGCATGCGCCGCAGCAGGCGCACCAGCAGGAGGGCGATCGCCACCAGCACGAGACCGGCGGCCAGCACCCCGGCGAAGACCAGTGCGGCCAGCCGCGGGTCCTGCGCCTGCCACCACAGCAGCAGGCCGATGGCCGCCACCCCGGCAAGCGCCACCGACCAGCCGGAGGGCGGGATGAAACCGACATCGTGGCGCAGCACCGCGAGCGGGCGCACGTTCACCGCGCGCAGCACGGCCGGCAGGGCGAACCCGAGCAGCGCGACCACGCCGAGCAGTACGCCCTGCGCCACCGGTGCCGGGCCGGCGGGCGGCAGGGGCCCCACGAACCAGTCGGCGAGCATGCCGGCGATCACCGCCTGCACGCCAAAGCCGATGGCGGCACCGACCAGGCCGGAGAACACGGCGATCCACAGCAGGCGCAGCAGGAAGATCAGCAGCAGCTGGCGCCGCTGGGCGCCGAGGCAGCGCTCCACGGCGACGGACTCGGCCTCGCGGGCGGCGAGCCCGCGGGCGGCCACGGCGATGGCGATACCGGCCAGCAGGGTGCTGATGAGCGCGGCCAGCCCCAGGAAGCGGGCGGCGCGGTCCAGCGCCGTCTCGAGTTCGGGCTGGGCGTTGTGCGTGCCGCGCACCGAGGCGCCCTGACCCAGCTCGCGCTCGAGCCGCGCCTGCCAGCGCGCGACCGCGGCGGGCTCGCCGGCCAGCAGCCAGGCATGGCGCACGCGGCTCGCCGGCGAGACCAGGCCGGTGGCGTCCAGATCCGCGTCGGCGAGCATGACGCGCGGGGCGAGCTGGAACAGGTTGGTGCTGCGGTCCGGCTCGTAGGCCAGCACCGCGCTGATGCGCAGGCGCAGGTTGCCGAGGTCGATCTGGTCGCCCACCTCGCGTTCGAGCTGTGCCAGCAGGCGTGCCTCCACCCACAGCTCGCCCGCCGGCGGACCGTGCGTCACGCTCACGGCCTCGCTGTCCAGGCTGTCCTGGATGCGCAGCTCGCCGCGCAGCGGGTAGGTCTCGCTCACGGCCTTCACCTGGGCAAGCGCGCTCTGCTCGCCGGCCAGCACCACGCTCGGAAACTCGATATGGGTGGCACTGGCCAGTCCGTCGGCGCGGGCGGCGGCCATCAGTTCGGGATCGAAGGGGCGCGAGGCACTCGCCGCCAGGTCCCCGCCGAGTACGGTGGCGGCCTGGCGGTCCATGGCCCGCTCGACGCGCTCGACGAAGAAGCCCACCGAGGTCATGGCCGCCACGGCCACCACCAGGGCCAGCGCAATGACCCGCAACTCGCGCTGCCGCCAGTCGCGGCGCCAGGCGCGCCAGGCCATGCGCCAGACGGTCGCCGCCCTCATGCCGCAGCCGCCGCCAGCACGCCGTCGCGCAGCTCGTAGCGCCGCTCGCAGCGCGCGGCCAGTTCCGCGTCATGGGTGACCAGCACCAGGGCGGTGCCCATCGCCTCGCGCAGGCGGAAGATGAGATCGGAGACCTGCTTGCCGGTGTTGGCGTCGAGGTTGCCGGTGGGTTCGTCGGCGAACAGGACGCGCGGGCCCGGGGCAAAGGCGCGAGCCACGGCCACGCGCTGCTGCTCGCCGCCGGAGAGCTGGTGCGGGTAGTGCTCGAGACGCGGCGTGAGGCCGACGTCGTCCAGCGCCTGGCGTGCCAGGGCGCCCGCCTCGCGCTCGCGACCCGCGAGTTCCAACGGCAGCATGACGTTCTCCAGGGCCGTGAGCCCCGGCAGCAGCTGGAAGGACTGGAAGACGAAGCCCACCTTTCCGGCGCGCACGGCGGCGCGGGCGTCCTCGTCCACTGCGTGCATGGCCTGGCCGAGCAGGTGCACCTCGCCGGCCGTGGGGGCATCGAGCCCGGCCAGCAGGCCGAGCAGCGTGGACTTGCCGGAGCCGGAGGCGCCGACGATCGCCACCGCCTCGCCGGCGGCCACGTCGAGTTCCACGCCCTGGAGAATCGTCAGTTCGCCGCCGGGCGCACGCACGCGGCGGGTGAGCCCGTGGGCACTGACCACGGGATGGCTTACACTGTCGCTCATGCGAAAGACTGTCCTGTTGTTATTGATTATCGTGTCACTGCTCGGCAGCGCGCACGCCGCTTCGCGCATCCTGATCGTCGGCGACAGCCTGAGCGCAGCCTACGGCATCGACCCTGCAGTCGGTTGGACCGAACTGCTGGCCAAAAGGTTGCAGGCGGACGGCCTGGATTACCAGGTGGTAAACGCCAGCATCACCGGCGACACCACCCGCGGCGCACTCGCCCGCCTGCCGCGACTGCTGGAACGCCACGAACCGGCGGTCGTGATTCTCGAGCTCGGCGGCAACGACGGCCTGCGCGGTATCTCGCTCGACGAGATGCGTGCCAATTTCGAGCGCATGATCGCGATGAGCCAGGATCGGGGTGCACGGGTGCTGCTGCTCGGCATGCACCTGCCGCCGAATTACGGCCCCGCCTTCACCGAGGCCTTCCATGCCGTGTATCACGACCTCGCCGGCGAGCACGATGTCGCGCTGGTGCCCTTCTTCCTCGAGGGCGTGGCCGAGAACGAGGACCTGTTCCTGCCGGATCGAATCCACCCCAACGAGCAGGCCCAGCCGCGGCTGCTGCAAAACGTGTGGCCCGAACTCGAGCCGCTGCTCACGATTCGGCCTGCCAGTCGCGCAGCACCGCCGGCACCTCGGCTAGCCGCGTTACGCTAGCATCCGGCGCCAGCGCCTCGAGCGGCCAGGGCGTATCTCGCAGGTTCACCCAGATGGTACGCAGGCCGGCCTGGGCCGCGCCCTGGATGTCGCGTACCGGATCGTCGCCGATGTGCACGGCCTCGCCCGGCGCGACCCCGCCGGCCGCCAGTGCGGCGGCGAAGATCTCCGGGTGCGGCTTGGCCGCACCGATCTCCTCGGAGCGGATCACGAACTCGAAGTAGTGATCGATGCCGATGCGGCGCACGTCGGCATTGCCGTTGGTGACCGCGCCCAGCCGGTACTCGGCGCGCAGGGCATCGAGCAGCGCATGGGCCTCGTCGAACACCTCCACCTCGTTGCGCGCCTCCCAGTACACGGTGAAGCCCGGCTCGACCAGCGACTCGTCGTAACCGCCCTCCTCGGCCAGGCGGCGCAGCCAGTGCTTGCGCAACGTGGTGAGGTCGTGCAGCAGTTCGGTCCGCTCGCGCATGAACGCCTTGCGGTGTTCGAGCAGGCCCCCGGTGCTGTAGCGCGCGGGGATCGCCGGGTAGTGGACCTCGAGCCAGGCATAAAAGCGTGCCTCGGCCCGCGCGATCACGGGGCTGCACCACCAGAGGGTGTCGTCGAGGTCGAAGGTCAGGCAGCGGATGGTCATGGCGGGCGGCACTCAGCGACCCTGCAGGGTCAGGGTGATGTGCCGGCGGTGCGACGCCGTCCGGTGCTCCCAGACATATACCCCCTGCCAGGTACCGAGCCCGCTGCGCCCGCGTACGACGGGGATGGACAGCCCGGTCTGGGTAAGCACGGTACGCACGTGCGCGGGCATGTCGTCCGGCCCCTCGTCCCGGTGCACGAAGTCCGGATCGCCGTCGGGCACGAGACGGGCCATGAAGGTCTCGAGGTCACGACGCACGTCGGGATCGGCGTTCTCGCAGAGCATCAGCGAGGCGCTGGTGTGGTGGATGAAGACATGGCACAGGCCGGTCTCGACGCCGGCCCCGGCGATGAAGCGTTCGATCGGGCCGGTGATGTCATAGGTGCCGCGGCCGCGGGTCTCGACGATGAGACTGTCCTGGAGCAACTGCATGCGGATCCGGTCGGGTAGCTGTAGGGACGTGACAGATTCTACCATCCCGCGCCATGCCCCTAGGTCGGCTCAGGCGCCTCCGGCGCCCCGCCGGTCGGGGGCCGCGCCCCCCTGCGCGCGCAGGTAGGCCTCGAGCTCGGCGGCCGGCATGGGACACGCGAACAGAAAGCCCTGCGCCGCCTCGCAGCCCATGGCCGCGAGCATCTGTCGCTGCGCCTCGGTCTCGACCCCCTCGGCAATCACACTCATCTCCAGGCTGCGCGCCAGGCCAAGCACGCCCTCGACCACCGCCCGGTGCCGCCGGCCCCGCTCCATGGCGCTGATGAAGGCACGGTCCATCTTGAGGATGTCCATGGGCAGACTGGTGAGATAGCCCAGCGAGGAGAAGCCGGTGCCGAAGTCGTCGATGGCCACCTCGATTCCGGCCTCGCGCAGCTCGGCGATGCGCGCCCGGCTGCCGTCCATGTCCTCGATCAGGGTGCTTTCGGTGAGCTCGAGCTTGACGTCACGCGGGACAATCCCGGCCTCGGCGATGCCCCGGAACAGCTCGGTACAGAAGTCCGGCTGCTGGAAGCGCCGCGCGGAGGCGTTGACCGACACCTTGATGTCGTAGCCCGCCTTGCGCCACCGGCCCAGCTGGACAAAGGCCTTCTCCGCGACCTGGGCGTCGAGCAGGTGGATGCGGCCCAGCTCCTCGGCCAGCGGGATGAAGGTGGCCGGCGAGAGGAAGCTGCCGTCCGGCTGCCGCCAGCGCGCCAGGGCCTCGACGGCGAGGACACGGCCGGTGGCCACCTCCACGATCGGCTGGTAATACACCTCGATGTGACGCTGCGTGATGGCCTCGCGCAGCAGCGTCTCCCAGTGCACTGCCGCCGTGGCCTGGTCACCCATCTCCTGGGAGAAGAAGCGCACGCTCTCGCTGGCGCGCTTGGCCTGGTACATGGCCGCATCGGCGTTCTTGATCAGGGCCTCGGCGTTGAGGCCGTCGGCGGGGTACATGGCCACACCGAAGCTCGCGCCGAGGCTGAAGCGCAGGCCCTGCTGGGTGAAGGGCTCGTTGGCAATGGCGAGCAGCTTGGTGGCCACGGCCTGGGCGTCGTCGCGGGTCGAGCCGGCAGGCAGCACGAAGACGAACTCGTCGCCGCCGAAACGCCCGAGCAGCACGTCGGCGCGGCAGCCCGCGCGCAGGCGTTGTGCGAGCTTGATGAGCAGCTGGTCGCCCACCGAGTGGCCGTGGGCATCGTTCACGAACTTGAAGCGGTCCAGGTCCATGAAGATCACGGCAAACTCGGCGCCGCGGGCCGCGGCCTGCTGCACGGCGGCCTGGAGTTCGCGCTGGAGGTAACGGCGATTGGGTAACTCGGTGAGCGGGTCGTAGTCGGCCAGCATGCGAATGTAGGACTCGTAGTCCTTCTGGCGCGTGACATCGATGGTGGTGGCACGGATCGCGGTGAGCGCCCCCGCCGCATCCAGCACCGGCCCCGCATAGTGCCGTACCCAGCGAGACTCGCCCTCGGCGGTGAGCATGCGCAACTCGACCACCTGCGGCTCCCGCGTCTGCCGCAGGCGTTCGTGACTCTCGCGCCAGAGCGGCGCGTCGTCCGGGTGGATGCAGCGATCCACCAGGGTGGGGTCGGCCAGCAACGCGTCGGCCGAGTAGCCGGTCAGGGACTCGACGGCCGGGGACACATAGAGCAGTCGGCCATCCAGCCGCTGCACATAGGAAAACTCGAGCGCGAAATCGGCCACGGCCTTGAACAGCTCGCCCTGGCGCCGGAGATCGCGGTGCAGCCAAAGCACGGTGCCGAGCAGCAGGCCCAGCACCACGGCGACCAGCGCGGGGATGGCGAGGTACTGCGGACGGAACGCCCCGACCACGTAGATGTGCTGGAGAACGGCGAAGGGCGCGATGACGAGAATCGCGGCGAGGATACCCTGCAGGTAGGCGATGATCTTGTAGCGGCTGTGTTCCACGTACGGCGTGTCGTCCCGGAGTTCGCAATAACCACGATTGCGGAATGGTATTCATTCCGCACTGCCATCACCACCCCCCGGGGCCACCCATGCGTGTAAAAAACACGCCGGAAACGCTACACTAGGCCCCTTTACACATACTAGCCCAGAAACGCCATGACGTCCCATTCCTCCCCGGTCAGGCGACACGCCACGGTACCCGTTCGCATCGGTCATGTCACGGTGGGCGGCGACGCCCCCATCGTGGTGCAATCCATGACCAACACCGACACCGCCGACGCGGTGCGCACTGTCGTGCAGGTGGCCGAACTCGCCAGGGCGGGCTCGGAGCTGGTGCGCATCACGGTCAACTCCGAGGAGGCCGCCCGCGCAGTGCCGGAGATCCGCGAGCGCCTGGATGCGATGGGCTGCGACGTGCCGCTGGTGGGCGACTTCCACTTCAACGGTCACAAGCTGTTGACCAAGCACCCCGCCTGCGCCGAGGCCCTGGCCAAGTATCGCATCAACCCGGGCAACGTGGGGCGCGGCAAGAAGCGCGACGAGCAGTTCGCGCAGATGATCGAGTTCGCCTGCCGCTACGACAGGCCGGTGCGCATCGGTGTGAACTGGGGCTCGCTGGACCAGGACCTGCTGGCGCGCAAACTCGACGAGAACGCGAGGCTCGCCTCACCGAAGGAACTGGGCGAGGTCACGCACGATGCGCTGATCGAATCGGCGCTCACCAGTGCCGCGCGCGCCGAGGAACTGGGCCTGCCGCACGATCACATCATCCTCTCCTGCAAGATGAGCGGCGTGCAGGACCTCATCAAGGTGTACACCGACCTGGCCGCTCAGTGCGACTATCCGCTGCACCTGGGGTTGACCGAGGCCGGCATGGGCTCCAAGGGCATCGTCGCCTCCACCGCTGCCCTGGCCGTGCTGCTGCAGCAGGGCATCGGCGACACCATCCGCATCTCGCTCACGCCCGAGCCCGGCGGCTCGCGCACCCAGGAGGTGATCGTCGCCCAGGAGATCCTGCAGACCATGGGCCTGCGCTCCTTCACCCCGATGGTCATCGCCTGCCCCGGTTGCGGGCGCACCTCCAGCGACTACTTCCAGCGCCTGGCCGAGGACATCCAGTCCTACCTGCGCCACCAGATGCCGGTATGGCGCCAGACCCACCCCGGCGTGGAGGAGATGACCGTGGCGGTGATGGGCTGCGTGGTCAACGGCCCGGGCGAGAGCAAGCACGCCAACATCGGCATCAGCCTGCCGGGCTCCGGCGAGCAGCCGGTGGCCCCGGTCTACATCGACGGGCAGAAGGATGTGACCCTCAAGGGCGATCATATCGCCGAGGAGTTCCAGCGCCTGGTCGACGCCTACGTCGAGTCCCACTACGGTGACCAGGCGGGTACGCACCACGCCGCCTAGGGTCGGCACGCCGCATCGCTCCCGCGGCGCACCCGCCGCAGGGGCGCGGCCATGACGGAGGCTCCCCGCACCGCGATCGTCTGGTTTCGCCAGGACCTGCGCCTGGCGGACAACCCCGCACTGGCGCATGCGCTGGCCCGCGCCGAACGCATCATTCCCGTCTACATCCACGCCCCGCAGGAACAGGGCGAGTGGCCCCCGGGCGCCGCCAGCCGCTGGTGGCTGCACGAGAGCCTCGTGGCGCTGGATACGCAGCTGCAGGCGCTCGGCTCGCGCCTGATCCTGCGCTTCGGCCCCAGCCGCGACGCCCTGCGAGGGCTGCTGCGCGAGACCGGGGCCGGGCTGGTCTGCTGGAATCGGCTCTATGAGCCCGCCGCCATCGCCCGCGACAAGGCCCTCAAGGCCGAGCTCAGGCCGCACGTCGAGGTGACGAGTTTCAACGCCGCCCTGCTCGGCGAACCCTGGGAGACGGTAAAAGGCGATGGCACGCCCTACCGCGTCTTCACGCCCTTCTGGAAGACCATGAACCGCGAGGGCCTGCCCGAGCGACGCGGCCCGGGGCCCGCGCCCCGCGCCCTGCCCCCCGTGGACACGGCCCTGGCGTCGCTGCCCGTCGAGGACCTCGGACTGCAACCCGTCATCGACTGGGCCGGGGGTCTGCGCGCGAGCTGGCGCCCCGGCGAGGCCGGAGCCTGGGAGGCGCTGGAGGCGTTCATGGACGAGATCGCCGGCTATGACGAGGCCCGCGACCGACCGGCGATGCCCGGCACGTCGCGGCTGTCGCCGCACCTGCACTTCGGCGAGATCGGTCCCGTGCAGGTGCTGCACGCGCTCACCCACCACCACGGCCGTGACCGCCCGGGCGTGGAAAGCTACCTGCGCGAACTCGGCTGGCGCGAGTTCGCGCATCACCTACTGTACCACTTCCCCACCACACCCACGCAGCCGCTGGATGCGCGCTTTGCCAACTTTCCCTGGGCGCGCGACTACGAGGCCAGCCTCCGGGCCTGGCAGCGCGGCCGCACCGGCATCCCCATCGTCGACGCCGGCATGCGCGAACTCTGGCAGACCGGCTGGATGCACAACCGTGTACGCATGCTGGTCGCTTCCCTGCTCACCAAGAACCTGCTCGTCCCCTGGCAGGAAGGCGCGCGCTGGTTCTGGGACACCCTGGTCGATGCCGATCTCGCCAGCAACACGCTCGGCTGGCAATGGACTGCCGGCTGCGGCGCCGACGCCGCGCCCTACTTCCGCATCTTCAACCCTGTCACCCAGGGCGAACGCTTCGATCCAAAGGGCGAGTACATGCGCCGCTTCGTGCCCGAACTGGCGAAACTTCCGGACCGGTACATCCACGCCCCCTGGCTCGCCCCCGACCACGTCCTCGCCGCCGCCGGCGTCAGACTCGGCGACAACTATCCGCCCTCCATCGTCGACCTCAAGACCACCCGCGCCCGGGCACTGGAGCGCTTTGAGGAGATAAAGCAACGTAAGGAATGAGGCGTGAGGCTCGTAGGAGCTGCGCAAGCTGCGAAGCCCATGTTTGGGCGCAGTGCCAACCCTGATCGCGCCTGGCAGCGCTTGTATGTTGTATCTCGACAGGCCAGAAAGGGCTTGTCGGGGTGGAGGGACGAGCGACGCATCTGGCCTTGGCACAGACC
>DSBO01000069.1 GCA_011046015.1 Thioalkalivibrio sp.
AACTGTTTCACTTAGTTGTTAAAGAGCTTCGCTGAAACCGTGTCAGCGAGACGGTCAAGTATGAGCCAGACCGACTTGGCTTGTCAACAGACGGTGCCGCCGTTGACCCGCCCCGGCGCTGTGTTTGCCGTCGAAGCGAGGGGCGCATTATAGGGCCTGCGAACCGGGCGTCAAGCACCCGGATGAACTTTTTTTGAATCAGGCCGTGGTGACCCGGGCAAAGCGTCGCTTGCCCACCTGCATGACGTGGGTGAACCCCGCCTCGAGCACCAGCCCGCGGTCCTCGACACGCTCGCCGTCGATGCGCACCGCCCCCTGCTTGAGCATGCGAATGGCCTCGGAAGTGCTGGCGACCAGGCCCGCCTCCTTGAGCGCATTGGCGACGGGCATGCCCTCGGCGCCGACCGCGAGGGTGAGCTCGGGCATGTCGTCGGGCATCTGGCCCTTCTGGAAGCGGGCGACGAAGGCCTCGCGCGCCCGCACCGCGTCGGCGGGGCTGTGAAAGCGCGCCACCAGTTCCTCGCCGAGCAGGAACTTGATGTCGCGCGGGTTGGCACCCTCCTCGATCTGCCGGCGGAACCCGGCGATCTCCTCCAGCGGCCGGAAGGACAGCAGTTCGAAATAGCGCCACATCAGGTCGTCGGACACCGACATGATCTTGCCGAACATCTCCTCGGCCGGCTCGGCGATACCGATGTAGTTGTTGAGCGACTTGGACATCTTTTGCACGCCGTCCAGCCCCTCGAGGATCGGCATGGTGAGCACGACCTGGGGCTCCTGCCCGTACTGTTTCTGCAGCTCGCGGCCCACCAGCAGGTTGAATTTCTGGTCGGTGCCGCCGAGCTCGACGTCCGCCCGCATCGCCACCGAGTCGTAGCCCTGGATCAGCGGATACAGGAATTCGTGGATCGCGATCGGCTGACCGGAGCTGTAGCGCTTGTGGAAGTCGTCGCGCTCGAGCATGCGCGCCACGGTATGGCGGGAGGCGAGCTGGATCATCTCCGCCGACCCCATCTCGCCCATCCAGGACGAGTTGAACATGACGATGGTCTTCTCCGGATCGAGAATCTTGTAGATCTGCTGCTCGTAGGTACGCGCGTTGTCGATCACCTCGTCGCGGGTGAGCGGCGGGCGCGTCGCGCTCTTGCCCGTGGGGTCACCGATCATGCCGGTGAAGTCGCCGATCAGGAACAGCGCCTCGTGACCCAGCTCCTGGAACTGGCGCATCTTGTTGAGCAGCACGGTGTGGCCGAGATGCAGGTCCGGCGCGGTGGGGTCGAACCCCGCCTTGATACGCAGCGGGCGGCCGGTCTCCAGCTTCTTGCCGAGCTCCTCTTCCACCAGAATTTCTTCGGCGCCCCGGCGAATGAGCGCCAGCGCCTCGTCATGAGCCGTCATCAAAATGCTCCTGGGTTGGGTGCGATTCGGTTCGTACTCTGTGCACACACAGGTTAAAATGCGACGCGCTGCCATTGACCATCGGCGGCTGGCGCGCTATGTTTCCAAAAAAACGGAGTGTTTTCCGTGCATTACCGATCATTCTTGAAACGTGACTATAAGTCGCGCTCGACCGCCGGGGCCACCCGCCGCCGCCCACTGCGCACGCACTGGCGTCTGCGCGCGGCGGCGTTCGTCGCCGGCTCCATCGTCCTCGGCGCGGTGCTCGCCGCCACGCATGACAGCGCGAACAACACGCCTTCCAGCCAGCGCCTGGTGCTGGCGGTGCCGACCTCCGAGGGTGGGCATGATAACGGAATTCAGGCACTGGGCGAACGGGTGACGCTGGGCCTGCCCCTGCCGCCGGCCGCCGTCCCCGTCGCCACGCCGGCCATCGAGGCCGCCACCGAGGGGCGCGCGACCTGGGAAGAAGTGGTCGTCAAGCGAGGCGACACCCTGTCGTCGATCTTCAGCCGCCTCGAGATGCACAGCCAGCTCGCGCCCATCATGGCCCTGGGCGACGCCACCCGTGCGCTGACGTCGGTCCATCCGGGCCAGGTACTGCGCGTGAGGCGCGGCGAGCGCGGCCTCGAGGAACTCGTCTACGACCTGAACGACGCCGAGCGCCTGCGCATCTGGCGCGAGGATAGCGGCCTGCACGCCGAGACCACGGTACGCGACCTGGAAGTACGCGAGGCGCGGGCCGCCGGTACCATCCGCTATTCGTTGTTCGAGGCCGGGCTCCAGGCCGGGCTCTCCCAGAACCTGATCATGGAACTGGCCACCATCTTCGGCTGGGACATCGACTTCGCGCTGGACATCCGCGCCGGAGACCAGTTCAGCGTGCTCTACGAGGAATATTACCGGGACGGCGAGAAGCTGCGCGACGGGCGTATCCTCGCCGCCGAGTTCATCAACCAGGGCCGGACCTTCCGCGCCGCCTACTTCAATGGCGAGGGCGCCCGTGCCGGCTATTACAGCGAAGACGGCCGCAGCATGCGCAAGGCCTTCCTGCGCGCCCCGGTTGACTTCCACCGCATCAGCTCGCGCTTCCAGCCCGAACGCCACCACCCCGTGCTCGGCGTCAAGCGCCCGCACCGCGGCGTGGACTACGCGGCCGCCACCGGCACGCCCATCAAGGCGGCGGGTGATGGCAAGGTCACGTTCCGCGGTGTGAAGGGCGGCTACGGCAACACCGTCATCATCCAGCACGGCGCCACCTACAGCACCCTGTATGCGCACATGTCGAAGTTCCGCAGCGGCGTGGGCGTGGGCACCCGCGTCAAGCAGGGACAGATCATCGGCTACGTCGGCATGACGGGCCTGGCCACCGGGCCTCACCTGCATTACGAATTCCTCGTCAACGGCGTGCATCGCAACCCGCTGACCATCAAGCTGCCGACGGCCGAACCCCTGCCCAAAGCCGTCATCGCCCGCTTCCAGGAGCACGCGGCGCCCCTGTTCGCCCAGCTCGATACCGTCCGGCGCGTGCAACTGGCGCAAGGCGGCACCGCCGGGTCCGTGACGCCCTGAGTTCGTGACAGCGCTCTACGTCGGGCTGATCTCCGGCACCAGCATGGACGGGATCGATGCCGCGCTGGTGGACTTCACCGGCGAGCGGCCCCGACTCCGCCATGCCCTCAACCACCCTTACCCGCGGGACCTGCACGCACGCCTCGAGCAGCTGCTCGCACCCGACTGGCAAGGGCCGGTCACCGAGATCGGACACCTCCACGCCGCCCTGGGCACCCGGTTCGGCGAGGCCGCCCGGCATCTGCTGTCGGCGGCCGGGGTGTCCGCAACCGACGTCCGCGCCATCGGCAGCCACGGCCAGACCGTCTGCCATGCCCCGTCGGGCGACGAGGCCTTCTCGCTCCAGCTCGCCGATGCGAGCCGCATTGCCGCCGTCACCGGCATCACCACGGTGGCCGACTTTCGCAGCCGGGACATCGCGCTGGGCGGACAGGGGGCACCGCTGGTACCCGCGTTCCACGCCGCCGTCCTCGGTGCCGACGACGAACATCGCGTCATCCTCAACCTCGGCGGCATCGCCAACGTCACCGACCTGCCGGCGGGCCCGGCCCGCGTCATTCGCGGCTTCGACACGGGCCCGGCCAACACCCTGATGGACGGCTGGATCCGGCGCCACGCCGGTAGCCACTATGATCAGGGCGGTGCCTGGGCGGTGAGCGGCACCCCCATTCCCGCCCTGCTCGGCACCCTGCTGGAGGAGCCCTACCTGGCCCTGCCGCCGCCCAAGAGCACCGGGCGGGAGCTGTTCAACCTGGCCTGGCTGGACCGGCACCTGGCCTGCTGGGCACCGGGCGCCGCGCCCGCCGACGTGCAGGCCACGCTGCTCGAGTTCACTGCTGTCACGGTCGCCGAGGCCATCGCGCGCCACTGCGGACACCCGGCCCGGGTGATCGCCTGCGGGGGCGGCGCACACAACCACGCGCTCATGCGACGGCTCGGCGAGCTCCTGCCCGACAGCCAGGTGGAGTCCAGCGCCGACCACGACCTGCCGCCCGACTGGGTGGAGGCCATGACCTTCGCCTGGCTCGCACGCCAGACCCTGCGGGGACAACCAGGCAACCTGCCCTCGGTCACCGGGGCCCGCCGGGCCGCCGTGCTCGGGGCCATCACGCCGGTGCCTGACCTGGATCACTGACAGCCGCCCCGCCCCTGCTATGCTTCTGTGATCGAGCGCACCCGCTGCGGTTCGCACATCACACACCACCCTCGCCACTTGGGCAGGAGGCACCATGGCTCACATCGTCATTCTCGGCGCCGGCACGGGCGGCATGCCCTGCGCGTATGAACTGCGCGAGGCGCTGTCCGGCGCACATGACATCACCGTCGTCAACGAGCGCGCGGACTTCCAGTTCGTGCCCTCCAATCCCTGGGCGGCGGTGGGCTGGCGCAAGGCCGAACAGATCTCCTTCGACATCCGCTCCCACCTCGATCGCAAGGGTATCGGCTTCATCGCCCAGCGGGTGGACACGATCGACGCCGAACACAACCGCCTGACGCTCGCCAACGGCGACACGGTGGACTACGACTACCTCGTCATCACCACCGGGCCAAAGCTCGCCTTCGACGAGGTGGAGGGCGCCGGCCCTGCAGGCTTCACGCAATCGGTCTGCACGCTGGAGCACGCCCTGAAGTCGCGAACGGATTTCGAGCGCCTGGTCGCCGATCCGGGTCCGGTGATCGTCGGCGCGCTGCAGGGCGCGAGCTGCTTCGGCCCGGCCTACGAGTACGCCTTCATCCTCAACACCGAACTCAAGCGGCGCAAGCTTCGCGACCGTGTCCCGATGACCTTTGTCACCTCCGAGCCCTACATCGGCCACCTCGGCCTGGCGGGCGTGGGTGACTCCAAGGGCCTGCTGGAATCAATGCTGCGCCAGGAGCAGATCCGCTGGATCACCAATGCGCGCACGACCCGCGTGGAGGCCGGCACGATGCGGGTGGAAGAACTGGACGCCGAGGGCAAGGTGCACAAGGAGCACACGCTGCCCTTCCGGCACGCCATGATGCTGCCGGCCTTCAAGGGCGTGGATGCCGTGGCGGCCGTCGAGGGCCTGTGCAATCCGCGCGGCTTCGTCATCATCGACGAACACCAGCGCAACCCCACCTACACCAACATCTACTCGGCCGGCGTGTGCGTGGCGATCCCGCCCGTGGAGACCACCCCCGTACCCACCGGGACGCCCAAGACCGGCTACATGATCGAGTCGATGGTCACGGCCATCGTGGAGAACATCGCCGCCGAGCTGCGCGGTGCGACACCGCACGCCCAGGGCACCTGGAACGCGATCTGCCTGGCGGACATGGGGGACACCGGGGCCGCCTTCGTCGCCATGCCGCAGATCGGCCCGCGCAACGTCAACTGGTTCAAGAAGGGCAAGTGGGTACACTACGCGAAGGTCGCGTTCGAGAAGTACTTCCTGCTGAAGATGAAGCGCGGTACCTCCGAGCCCATCTACGAAAAGTATGTCCTCAGGGCACTGGGCATCGAGCGACTGAAATAGGGCGCGGCAAAGGTGGCCGGCACAAAAAAAGGGGCCGCAAGGCCCCTTTTCGCGTCAAGCGAGGATACGGCTCAGACGGAGAACGACGACCCGCAGCCACAGGTGGTGGTGGCGTTCGGATTGCGGATCACGAACTGGGCGCCTTCCAGGCCCTCCGAGTAGTCGATCTCGGCACCGACGAGGTACTGATAGCTCATCGGGTCGATCACCAGCGTCACGCCGTTGTTCTCGACCGAGGTGTCACCCTCGTTGATGCTCTCGTCGAAGGTAAAGCCGTACTGGAAGCCCGAGCAGCCACCGCCGGTGACGAACACCCGCAGCTTGAGGCTGTCGTTGTTTTCCTCGTCGATCAGTTCCTTCACCTTGGTCGCCGCCGCGTCGGTAAAGATCAGCGGCGCCGGCATGGATTCGTTTGCAGTCTCGGTCGCACTCATGACCACGTCTCTCCAAAAAATTTCCGGGTTTGCAGACTAAGCTAGCATTACCCGAGCGGTTTAGTCAAGAATCAGGCGCCCTGAACCGCGCCGTCCTTGCCGGCCGCGGCCTTGTCGGCCTCGTCGGACTTCTTGAACTCGAGCTGCGGCTTGCCGCCCTTGCGATGCACCAGGCTGCCGTTGACCTCGGCACCGATGGCCATCTCGATGAGGTTGTAGTAGACGTTGCCGGTGACACGCGACTTGGTGGCCAGTTCCACGCGGTTGGAGGCATGAACATCACCTTCCACGCTCCCGTTGAGCACCATGTTGGGCACGCGCACCTCGCCCTTGATCAGCCCGTTCTCGCTCAGGATCAGGATCGAATCCTCGTCCTCGGCAATCACGTTGCCCTCGATGCAGCCCTCGACGTGCAGGCCGCCGGTAAACTTCACGTCGCCCAGAACTCGAGTGTGCCGGCCTACCAGCGTGTCGATCTTGGCGGCATTGAATTTCTGCCCCGGTTGGGTCGTCTTACGTCCCCACATTACGCATTCTCTCCTGTCAGGATGGCATTCCAGTCATAACTGGCATCGATATTTTCCAGTCGACGATCGGTGGCGTCGACCCTGATCCCGAGCTTGCGGGGCTGGAAACCGGCCGGCAGCATGAGGGTTCCCTCGATGCTCTGGAAGTACTTGAACGAGAAGTTCAGCTCCTTCGCGCCCGGATCCATCTCCGCCAGCTTCAGGGTTCGCGGCTGGCCATCGGCGATGCCGGTCACCTCCATGGCCACGGTGCCGCGCGCCACGCGGTTGTTTCCCCGCACCAGCGTCAGCACCAGCTTGTAGTGATATTGGCCCTCAGAGTCGCCTCGCTCCAGCTCGAAACGCTGGACATGCAGCCCCGGCTCCATCTTCGACGGCGAGACGATACTCCGGTAGAACGCAAGCTCCTCCCGAAGTTCCAGCATCTCCGTCTCCATCGCGGTCAATGCGGTCGACACCTGGGTGGTGGCCTCCGCCTCGATGTCGCGCGTGCGCTCGAGCCGGGCGACCTGCTGCGTCAGCTGCAGATTCAGCCCCTCCAGGTAATCCACCCGCTCCCTGAGGATCGACAGGCGCTCGTCCGCGCCGCGCGCGTCATACCCGCTTTTCAGGTAGCCGTACTGGTATAGCCCCCAGCCGCCGCCCGCCACCAGCGCCAGCAGCACCAGCGACTTGAGCCGCTTTTTCAGCGGGTCGTGGTGATGCAGCCGGTACCCCGGGCCTTCGTGTCGCTTGAACAGGTCGAACAGGCTCATCGCTCCATCCCGGATCAGGGCAGCAGGGCCGGCGTGTCGAGCCCGAGCGCCTCGTCCAGGCCGAACATCAGGTTCAGGTTGTGGACGGCCTGACCGGCTGCGCCCTTGACGAGGTTGTCGATCACCGACAGCACGACCACGGTGTCGCCACCCTGCGGCCGGTGGACGGCGATCCGGCAGGTGTTCACCCCGCGCACCGTGCGAGTCTCCGGATGGCTGCCCGCCGGCAGCACGTCGACGAAGGGCTCGGCCGCGTACCGCTGTTCGAACAGGGCCTGCAGGTCGGCCTCGCCGGCCACGGTCGTGTACAGCGTGGCGTGGATGCCGCGGACCATCGGCACCAGGTGGGGCACGAAGGTGAGCCCCACGGTCTCGCCGGCCACGGCGGAAAGGGTCTGGCGGATCTCGGGCAGGTGGCGGTGCCCCGCGACTCCGTAGGCCTTGAAGTTCTCATCCGCCTCGGAAAACAGCGTGCCGACCTGGGCCTTGCGCCCGGCGCCACTCACGCCGGACTTGGCATCGGCGATCAAGGCGCCGCGCGCGGCCAGTCCGCTCTCGATCAGCGGCAGGAAGCCAAGTGTCACCGCCGTGGGGTAACAGCCCGGATTGGCCACCACGCGGGCGCTGCGAATGGCCTCGCGATTGATCTCCGGCAGGCCGTAGACGGCCTCGGCCAGCAGCTCCGGGCAGGCGTGCTCCATGCCGTACCATTGCGTCCACTCGCCCGCGTCCCGGATGCGGAAGTCGGCGGCGAGGTCGATGACCCGCACCCCGGCCTCGACCAGCGCCGGCACGCTCTGCATGGCGGTGCCGTTGGGCGTGGCGAAGAATACGAGGTCACACTCGGTCAGCGGGGCGGCATCGGGCTCGACGAACTGGAGGTCCAGAAAACCGCGCAGGTTCGGGAACATGGCGTCCACCCGCGTGCCGGCCTCGCCGCGCGATGTGACGCACAGCACCTCGACCTGAGGGTGACGCACCAGCAGGCGCAGCAGCTCAACACCGGTGTAGCCCGTTGCCCCGACGACGCCGACCTTGATCACCCTCAACCACCTCTTCTGCTGCCTGAAAAATGCCGCTAATCATAACGTTTATAAGGATTTGACGAAACGGCACGGTATCACAACCCGGGCAGGATGATGAAAAAGGGGCGTCCGGCCCATGCCCCGCCGGCTCCCGGACGATCCCGCTGCTTTTCGAAAAGCGGCCAGATGTCCTGCCAGCGGGCGCCGGCTTTGGCATAATGCCTCCATGTCGCGCCACAGCCGCTTCCCGTCCGGCCGCCGCCAACTCGAGGTGGCGATGGAGAACCTGCGCCTGCATCTCTCCCGTCCCGACGCCCTCCTGCAGCTCTCGGTGCTCGGCGCGCTGACGGGGGTCCTGGCAGGCGGCGTGATCGTCGCCTTTCGGCTGGCCATCGAGTCGACCCAGGCAGGCTTCCTGCCCGGCGGGGACATCGAGGCCTACGAGGGACTGCCACTGTGGGCGCGCTTCGCCCTGCCGGTAGCCGGCGGCGTGGCCATCGGGATCCTGTTCAAGCTGACCGCCAGAGGGCGTCACGTGGTGGGCATTGTCCACGTCATGGAGCGACTGGCCTATCACCAGGGCTACCTGTCCCTGCGGGGGCTGCTGCTGCAGTTCGCGGGCGGCGCCCTCGCCATCATCAGCGGCCAGTCCGTGGGCCGCGAGGGCCCGGGGGTGCACCTCGGGGCCGCCAGCGGCAGCCTGCTCGGCCAGCGGCTGGGCCTGCCCAACAACACCCTGCGCACGCTGGTCGGCTGCGGCACCGCCGCCTCCATCGCCGCCTCCTTCAACACGCCGCTGGCCGGGGTGGTCTTCGCCCTGGAGGTGGTGATGATGGACTACTCGCTGGCCAGCTTCATGCCGGTCATCCTCTCGGCGGTGGCCGCCACCTCGGTCTCGGTGGCCGTGTTCGGTTCCGAGCCGGTGTTCAACATCCCCATGCAGGAGATCAACTCCCTGCTGGAGCTGCCCTACATCCTCCTGCTGGGCGTGGTCATCGGCGGTTTTTCGTCGGGATTCATCCAGCTCACGCGCCGCACCGCGGACTACTTTCGCGAGCGCGACTTCCTGCTTCGCACCACCCTGGCCGGGACCATCGTGGGCCTGTGCGCGCTGGCCTTTCCCCAGGTGATGGGCATCGGCTACGACAGCGTCAACGCCGCACTGCTGGGCGAGCTGGGGCTTGGCGTCCTGTTCGGCGTGGCCGTGTTCAAGCTGCTGGCCACGTCCTCGGCGGTCGCGCTGGGCATCCCCGGCGGCCTGATTGGCCCGACTCTGATCATCGGCGCCATGCTGGGCGGCTTTCTCGGTGTAATCGCCACCCTCATCTCCCCCGAGTACTCGTCCGGCGTGGGCTTTTACGCCCTGCTCGGACTCGGCGCCATGATGGGAGCCACCCTGCAGGCACCGCTGGCGGCGCTCACCGCCATGATGGAACTCACCGGGCACCCCGGCATCATCTTCCCCGGCATGCTGGCCATCGTCACGGCCAGCCTCACCAGCTCGGAGCTGTTTCGCACACCCTCGGTTTTCCGGACCCTGCTGCGCGCCCGCGGCCTGGATTACCGCAACGACCCGGTGATGGCGGCGCTGCGTCGCATCGGTGTGGCCAGCGTGATGGACCGCAGCTTCGTGCGCGCCGCCCGCGTAATCCCGCGCGCGGACATTGCCGAGCTGCTGGCCAGCGAGCCGCGCTGGGTCCTGGTGGACGACGACGACCATCGCCCCGTCGCCCTGCTGCCGGCGGTCGACCTGTTACGGGCCCGGGAGGAAGATGAACGCGCGGAGCTGGACCTGCTCAAGATCCCGGCCGAACGCCGGCAGGTGGCGGGCATCTACCGCGAGGCCGACATGGAGCAGGCCCGTCACCAGCTGGTCGAGAGCCATGTCGAAGCCCTGTACGTCGAGCGCCACATCGCGCCCGGGATCGCGCGCATCTTCGGCGTGCTCACCCGCGAGCAGGTGGAGGCCGCCTACCGGCTGTGAATCTTGCCCGGCGCGCGCGGTCACATTTGCATGCCCGGGGAATCGGGCTAGACTGCACCGACTCACCACCACGGCTGAAGAACAACATGAAAACCAAGGACATACTCATCGGTCTTTTCGCCCTGCTGCTGATCGGCGGCGGCATCGGGCTCTTTCTGACCTCCGAACCCGGGCTCGCGCCGGCCCCGAAGGTCACGCTGCAAACGCTGGAAGGCGATACCGTCGTACTGGAAGACCTGCAGGGCCAGCCCGTGCTGCTTACCTTCTGGGCCACCACCTGTCCGGGCTGCGTGAAGGAGATGCCGCACCTGGTGGAACTCTACGAGCGCTACCACGCGCAGGGCCTGGAGGTGATCGGCGTGGCGATGGCGTATGACCCGCCGAACCAGGTCCTGGCCATGCGCAACCAGCGGCAGCTGCCCTACACCATCGCGCTGGATCTCGACTCCTCGGCCGCCAGGGCCTTCGGTGACGTGCGCCTGACCCCCACCACCTTCCTCATCGATACCCGCGGGCGCATCATCTACAAGAAGCTCGGCGAGTTCGACATGGACCGCATCGAGAACAGCATTCGTGACATGCTCGGGGAGAAAGCGGCATGAGCTTCCTGGTGATCAAGGCCGTCCACGTCATCTTCATGGTGACCTGGTTCGCCGGCCTCTTCTATCTCCCGCGCCTGTTCGTCTACCACGCCATGTGCAACGACATACCGGGCAGGGAACGCTTCAAGGTCATGGAGCGCAAGCTGTTCTGGGGCATCATGACCCCGGGCGCCATCATCACCATCGTGCTCGGCCTGTGGATGATCGGCATGAACCCCGCCGCCTACGCTGCGGGCTGGATGCACCTCAAGCTCCTGCTGGTGGTCCTGCTCATCGCCTACCACATCTGGTGCGGCGTGCTGCTGATGTACTTTCGCGACGACCGCAACCGCCACGGCCACCAGTGGTACCGCTGGTTCAACGAGATTCCGGTGTTCATGCTGGTAGGGATCGTGCTGGCGGTGGTCACCAGGGCCGTCATGCCGGCCGTCATCGGCATGGCGATCCTGCTGGCGATCTTCGTGGTATTTGCGGGCATGGGGATGATGAAGGGTCGCCGCTAAGGCGACCGCGATACGCCTCACGGCATCAGATCTTCCCCGCCCGCACCAGCCCGCCCAGGCCGGCCTCGACCAGGGCGCCGTTGAGCATGGCGCGGATGGCGCCCGGGTCCTCCATCTGCAGGGCCTGGTCCAGCAGCTCACGCGCCCGCGCCCGTTCGAAGGAACGCACCACCCATTTCACCCGCGGCATGCTGGCCACCGACACGCTCAGGCTGTCCACGCCCATTCCCAGCAGCAGCAGCACGGCCTCGGGGTCGGCGGCCATCTCACCGCAGACGCTGATCGGCTTGCCGGCGACGCGGGAGGCGCCCACCACCTGCACCAGCGCCCGCAGCACGGCCGGGTGCAGGTGATGGTAGAGGTCGGCGACGCGGGCATTGTTGCGGTCCACTGCCAGCAGGTATTGCACCAGGTCGTTGGTGCCGATGCTGAGGAAATCGACGCGCCGGGCCAGCATGTCGGCGATGTAGATGGCCGAGGGCACCTCGATCATGACGCCGACCTTGGGCATCTCGACCATCACCCCGTCGTCCAGCAGCTCCTGGCGGGCGCGATCCAGCAGCGCCTGCGATTCCACCAGCTCGCTCAGCGAGGAGATCATGGGCAGCAGGATCTGCAGGTTGTTGAAGCCCTGGCTCGCGCGCATCATCGCGCGCACCTGGGTGAGGAAGATCTCGGGATGGTCCAGGGTAATGCGGATACCGCGCCAGCCGAGGAAGGGGTTGTCTTCCTGCACGGGAAAGTACGACAGGGCCTTGTCGCCGCCGACGTCCAGGGTGCGCAGAGTCACAGGGCGTGGCGCGAAGGCCTCGAGCACCGTGCGGTAGATGCCGAACTGCTCCTCCTCGCCCGGGAAGCGCTCGCGCAGCATGAAGGGCACCTCGGTGCGGTACAGGCC
>DSBO01000040.1 GCA_011046015.1 Thioalkalivibrio sp.
GTACGAGGACATGCCGGTGCCGAAATCGTCCAGTGCGAAGCGGCAGCCGCGCTGCGCGAGGGTGGTGAACAGGCGGCGCGCGTTGGTGAGATTGGCGATGGCGGCTGTTTCGGTTACCTCGAAGCAGAGCTTGTGCGGCGAGACACCGGCTGTGTCGATCTGGTGCAGGATGAAGTCGAGGAAGTTCTTGTCGCTCAGCGAGTGGCCGGAGAGATTGATGGAGCACAGGCCGATCTGGTCCACGGCGCGCCCCAGCCCGTTCAGCCAGTTGAAGGTGGTGCCGATCACCCAGCGGTCGATCTCCGGCGTGAGTCCGGCGCGTTCGGCCGCCGGCAGGAAGGCGCCGGGTGGCACGAGCTTGCCGTGGAAGTCGCGCATCTTGAGCAGCATCTCCATGTGCAGCCCCGGATGGTCCGGCGTGGTAAGCGGCTGGATGACCTGGTAGAAGAGCTGTAGCCGGTTCTCCTTGAGCGCCTGGTGCACCTGCCCGACCCAGCGCATGTCGCCTTGGCGGCGCATCAGCTGGGTGTCGTCAGGGCTGTACACGCGCACGCGGTTGCGGCCGAGGTCCTTGGCCGAGTAACAGGCCGCGTCGGCCGCGCTCAGGGCCGAGGTGACGCTGGGCGTCTCGGACGTGATGGTGACCAGGCCGATACTCACGCCGATGGTGAAGGCGTTGCCCTCCCAGGAAAAACGGAAGTCGCGCACCGCGCGGCGGATCTTCTCCGCGATCTCCAGCCCCACCTGCTCGTTGCAGTCCTCCAGCAGCACGCCGAACTCGTCGCCACCCAGCCGGGCGAGCGTGTCGCCTTTGCGGATCAGGCCCTCCAGGTTGTCGGCCAGTGCGCGCAGCAGTTCGTCGCCCGCCGCGTGCCCCGAGGCATCGTTGATCACCTTGAACTGGTCGAGATCGAGGAATAGCAGCACGTGGGTGCTGCCCTCGTGACGTGCGCGTTGCAGGGCCGATTCCAGCCGCGCCTGGAACTCGCGGCGGTTGGCGAGCCCGGTCAGGGCGTCGTGTCCCGCCTGGTACTCGAGTTGCATGGCCATGGAGCGGGCCTCGGTGACATCACGAAACACCACCACGGCCCCGGTGACGCGCCCCTTTTCCAGAATGGGGAAGGACGAGTACTCGGCGGCGAAGGACGTGCCGTTCTTGCGCCAGATGACCTCGTCGTCGACGCGAACGCCACGCGCCTCTGAGACCACGCGGTGGATGGCCGACAGCTCGATGCCCACCGGCCCCTCGTCCTGGGTGTGGTGGATCAGCTCGTGCATGTTGCGCCCGAGCACCTCGTGCAGCCCATAGCCCAGCATGGTCTGGCCCGCGCGGTTCATGAAGGTGCAGTGCCCGCCGAGGTCCACGCTGTAGATGCCCTCGCCGGCGGAGTCGAGCAGCAACTGCAGGTAGTGGGTGAACCGCCGGTTCTCGGCCTCCAGCTGGCGCCGGGCGTGGATATCGCGGATGAAGGCGTAGATCAGCGTCTGGTCGCCGCGCGCGACGGCGCGGGTGATGATCTGGGCCTCGATCCAGTCGCCCCCCGCCGTGCGCAGCCGGGTCTGGTACTGCAGCTCACCATCCTGCAGGACCCATTGCAGTCGACGGTCCGTGTTCTCGTCGAGGTTCTCCTCGAGATCGTGCAGGCGCAGGGTGGGAAGCCGGTCGCGCGACAGGCCGAGCAGGTTCAGCAGGGCCGTGTTGGCGTCGAGGAGGTGGCCATGACGGTCGACGATGCAACAGCCGTCGGGCAGGGTATCGAACAACTGGAGGTCGGGGTTGGCCAGCGGCGGCGGTGATGGGCGCATGGGCTATCGCGGTTCGTCTCGGGGTGGCGGGGCGGGGCGCGCGTAGCCCTGATCATAGTCCCGAATCTACCCTGCCGACTGCTCCGGTTCGCAGGGTCGGCCGATGCCGAGGGTGGGGCGGGGACGCCGGGTCGCGTCCCCGCGATGGGGTTGATGTTACCGCAGGCGCGGATCAGTTGCCCGAGCCGTAGCCCTTGCCCTGACCCTGCGACTTGCCCTGGCCCTGGTTCTGGCCATAGCCCTTGCCCTGGCCCTTGCCGGGACCCATGCCCTGGCCTTGACCCTGGCCTTGACCCTGGCCCATTCCCTTGCCGCGGGGCGCGGGTTCGTCAGGCAGGGTCACGCCCTGTGTACGGGCGCGTTCCTGCATGCGCTGGTGATGCTCCAGGCGGTATTGCTCGCGTTCCTGTTCGGTCTGGAAGCCGCGTATCTGGTTGCGGTGTTCCTGGATCTCCTGCTCGGTCATGAGCTGGCGGCCGTAGATCACGTCCTCGTCCTGGGCGTACAGCGGGAAACTGGCAGCGGTGACGAGCAGTGCGGCGCCGATGACGTAGATCAGCGATTTTTTCATGGTGTGTCGCTCCTTGTCGTGAGTGGGGGTCGTTCTGATGCCCTGGTGTCCAAGGTTGATGAAACTATGCGCCATGGCGGACGGGGCGTGTTTGACGCGCGTCACGTTAACGCATGATGCCGCCAGTCCCGTCAGCTGTCGGCGCGGATGTGCAGGTGGATGCGCCCGCCCTCGACCCAGAGCCAGACCGGGTTGCCTCGGTCGAGGCCGCGGTAGTGCGTGGCGCCTTCGACGGGCGGCTGCCACCAGGCGGGCAGGCGTTCGCCGCGCGGCGGTTCGGACGGCAGCGGGCGTTCTTCCAGGGCGAAGCGCGCGCGCAGGGTGGCGAGTACCGCCGGATCGGCGTCGAGGCGGTAGAAGAACAGCGGCCTGGGCGGCATGCCGGTCTTGTAGCGCAGGCCGTGCGCCTCCGTGATGCCGTCGGCCTGCGGGCCCAGCCAGTGACGCAGCTCGTGGATGGCCTCCGGGCCCTGTGTCTCGATGGGCGTGAAGTCGTGCTCGAAGAAGTAGGCTGCGTAGAAGGTCGAGCCGATGTAGAGCACCGGGATGCTCATGACGATGACCATCACGACCACGGCGAGGCGTTTCATGCAGGGCGGTCCTGTAGCGGCAGGTGGAAGAGTCGGCGGGCATTCTCGCAGGTCGCGGCAGCGATGTCCTCCGGAGCCATATCGCGCAGGCGGGCCATGGTCCCGATCACCTCCGGCAGGAAGCCCGGCTCGTTGCGCTGGCCGCGATGGGCACTGCCCGGCTGGTCCGGGGCGTCGGTCTCCGCCAGCAGGGACTCGAGCGGCAGGTCGGCCACCAGTCGGTGCAGGCGGCGGGCCCGCTGGTGGGTGATGGGGCCGCCGAGGCCGAGATAGAACCCCAGGTCGATGAGTTGGCGGGCCTGCTGCTCGCTGCCCGAAAAGCTGTGGATCACCCCGCGCACCCCGGGGTGGCGGCGGATGCACTTCGTGACCTCGTCCACGGCGCGCCGGGTGTGGATGATCACCGGCAGGCCGAAGTCGCAGGCGATGCCGAGCTGGCCGTCGAAGTAGCGTTCCTGCGCCGTGCGGTCGGGATCGTCGATGTAGAAGTCCAGGCCGCATTCGCCCACGGCCACGGGCCGCTCGCGCTCGAGCCAGCCGGGCAGGGCTTCCAGGTGCTCGGGCCGGTGTTCGGCCATGAACATCGGGTGCAGTCCGTAGCTCGCGTACAGCCGCGGATCGCTGGCTGCCACCGCCTGCATGCGCGGCCAGGTGGCAGCGGAGACCGCGGGCAGCACGATGGCCTCGACACCCGCGGCGGCCGCCCGGGCAAGCACCGCGTCGCGATCGGCGTCGAAGGCCGCATCGTCCAGATGGCAGTGCGAGTCGATCAGTCGCATGCGGTGTTCACCTCGGCGGGTAGCGGACGAGGATGTAGTCCAGCTGCATGAGGTTGTCCATGTGCGCCGGGCCGCTAGGCAGCACCTGGACGTAGTATGGAAACTCCTCGGCGAACACGCCGAAGCTCTCGGCGTAGGCGCCGCAGACGGTGAGGGGGATGCCCTCGCGCGCGAGCTCGCGGGTAACGCGGTGCGCCCAGGGGTAGAAGTCTTCGTTTTCGATGGTCAGCGACAGCACCTCGAGGCCGTGGCTCACGATCTCGATCGACAGATCGGGAAAGCGCTCGCGCAGGCGCGTGATGTCGCCGCGCAGGGCCGGGAGGTGCTGCTCCAGGAGCTCCTGGTCGCCACTGGCGAACTCGAAGACGACCCCGTGGGGCGGTGTATCGCTGGCGAGCAGTACGTCCACCTCGCCCGCCCGTGCGCCCGCGGACAGCACCAGGGCGAGGAGGGCGGTGATGAGGGTGGCGCGCAGCATTGCCGGCTACGGGCAGGGGTTGGGCTGGCGCGCGTGGATGGCCTCGATGGCGTCCAGCACCTCATCGGAGAGCTGCAGCTCGATGCTGTCGAGGTCCTCGGCGAGCTGCTCCAGCGAGGTGGCGCCGATGATGTTGCTGGTGAGAAAGGGCCGGCTGTTGACGAAGGCCAGCGCCATCTGTGTCGGTGACAGGCCGTGGTCGTGCGCCAGCTGCACGTAGGCCTCGGTGGCGCGGATGCCCTCTGGGTTGGTGTAGCGGGTGAAGCGGTCGAACAGCGTAAGGCGTGCCCGGGGCGGGTGCTGGCCGCCCCGGTACTTGCCCGTGAGCACGCCAAAGCCCAGTGGCGAATAGGCCAGGAGCCCCGTGTGCTCGCGGTGGGCGATCTCGGCCAGGCCCACCTCGAAGCTGCGGTTGAGCAGGCTGTAGGGGTTCTGGATGCTGACGATTCGCGGCCAGCCGTGGCGGTCGGCCAGCGCCAGGTAGCGCATCACCCCCCAGGGGGTCTCGTTGGACACGCCGATGTGGCGTACCCTGCCCTGCGCGACGAAGTCGGCGAGCACTTCGAGCGTCTCCTCGATGGGGGTGGCCTGCTCGTCGAGGTCGTGCTGGTAGCCGAGCTTGCCGAAGAAGTTGGTGCTGCGTGCCGGCCAGTGGACCTGGTAGAGGTCGATGTAGTCGGTCTGCAGGCGCGCGAGGCTGTCGTTGAGTGCCTGCTCCATGTAGTCGCGCGTGAGGCGCGGACCGCCGCGCAGGTAGTCCATCCAGTCGGCGGGGCCGGCCACCTTGGAGGCGATGACCAGGTCGTCGCGCCGGCCGCGTTTTTTCAGCCAGCTGCCGATATAGGCCTCGGTGCGGCCCTGGGTCTCCGCCTTCGGCGGCACCGGGTACATCTCGGCCGTGTCGATGAAGTTGACGCCGCGTTCCACGGCCAGGTCCAGCTGCGCGTGGGCCTCGGCCTCGGTGTTCTGCTCGCCGAAGGTCATGGTGCCGAGGCAGATTCGGCTGACATCGAGATCGGTGTTGCCCAGGGTGTCGAAGATCATCACGGACCCGTCGCGTCATGGATGGACCGCCCATGATAACGCGACGGGCCGCGGCTTGCCGATTGCACGCGGGCGGGGTGCGGCCTTCTCAGCCGATGCGTCCCGCCCCGGCCAGGGGTATGAGCCAGTAGCGGATGCCGAGTCCGGGCAGCTCCGCGCGCAGGCCGTCGAGCAGGCGCGCCGCCGTGGCGGCATCGCTCTCGACGTGGAACAGCACGCGGTCCTGCCGGCCCGTCACCTGCTCGGCCAGGGAGAAGCGGCCATGCTCGGTGCTGTGGCCGAAGCCGCGGTGGCCGGTGAAGCCGCCGATGGCGTCCTGCGCCAGCAGCCAGTCGACCACGGTCTCCTCGTTCTCTGGATCGGCGACCAGGATCAGCAGGGTCGGGTTCATGACAGGGCTCCTTTTCTCGCTTCACCGAAGCGTTCGTAGAGTACGGGCAGCAGTACCAGGGTGAGCAGGGTGGAGGTCACCAGTCCGCCGATCACCACCACTGCGAGCGGGCGCTGGATCTCCGAGCCCGGGCCGGAGGCGAACAGCAGTGGCACCAGGCCGAAGGCTGCGATGCTCGCGGTCATCATTACCGGGCGCAGGCGGCGGCGCGCCCCCTCGATCACCACCTCGGATAGCGACATGCCCAGTGCGCGCAGCTGGTTGAAGTAGCTCACCAGCACCACGCCGTTGAGCACGGCGATGCCGAGCAGGGCGATGAAGCCCACCGAGGCCGGCACCGACAGGTACTCGCCGGAGAGCCACAGGGCGACGATGCCGCCGATCAGGGCGAAGGGGATGTTGAGCAGCACCAGCACGGCCTGGCGCACCGAGCCGAAGGTGGAGAACAGCAGCAGGAAGATGAGCCCCACGGCCGCCGGTACCACGATGGAGAGGCGCTGTGCGGCGCGCTGCTGGTTCTCGAACTCGCCGCCCCAGGCCAGGTGGTAGCCCGGCTCGAGCTGAACCTGAGCGCCCACGGCGGCGCGCGCGTCCTCCACGAAGCTCACCAGGTCGCGGCCGCTGACGTTGGCGATGACCACCACGTTCCGGGCGCCCAGTTCGCGCTTGATCTCCACGGGGCCCTCGATACGCTGGATTCGGGTGACCGAGGACAGCGGCACGCTGCGTCCGTCCGCCAGGCTCACCAGCAGGCCGGCGAAGGCGTCGGGCGAGGTTTGCACGTCCTCGGCGCCGCGGATCACCAGCGGCGTGCGGCGCATGCCCTCGTAGATGGTGCCCACGCGCCGCCCCTCGAGCTGGGCGCGCAACAGCTGTTCCAGCGCCTCCACCGACAGGCCGAGGCGGCCCGCGGCGCTGCGGTCCACGTCCACGCGCAGGTACTGCACGCCCTCGTTGCGGGTGTAGAACACGTCCTCCGCACCCGGGATCTGCTCCACCACGCTGGCGATGTCGGCCGCCCGCGCGTTGAGCACGTCGAGGTCCGCGCCGAACAGCTTGATGGCGAGATCGCCGCGCACGCCGGTGAGCATCTCGGAGACGCGCATCTCGATGGGCTGGGTGAAGGCATAGGTCACGCCCGGGAAGTCGGCCAGCACCTCGCGGATCGCGTCCTGCAGCTCGTCCCGGGTCTTGAAGCGCCATTGGTCACGCGGTTTCAGCAGCAGGAAGCCGTCGGTCTGGTTGAGCCCCATGGGGTCCATGCCGAGATCGTCCGAGCCGGTGCGCGCCACCATGCCGGTGACCTCGGGCACGCGTTCCATCAGCGCGCGCTGCACCCGCTGGTCGATGGCGATGGACTCCTCCAGGCTGATGGAGGGCAGTTTCTCCAGCTGCACGATGAGGTCGCCCTCGTCCATGGTCGGCATGAAGCTCTTGCCCACCTGGGTATAGATCACGCCGGCGGCCAGCAGCGCGGCCACCGCCACGCCGCCCACCTGCTTCGGGTGGGCCAGCGCCCAGCGCAGGGTCGGCGCATAGACGGCCTGCAGCTTGCGCACCAGCCACGGTTCCTCGTGGGACACCTTGCCGAGCAGGTAGGAGCTGATCACGGGGATGGCGGTGAGCGAGAGTAGCAGCGAGGCGCCCAGCGCGAACACGATGGTCAGCGCCACCGGGATGAAGAGCTTGCCTTCCAGCCCCTCCAGGGTGAGCAGGGGCAGGAAGACGATGACGATGATGAGGATGCCCGAACTCACCGGCCCGGCCACCTCGCGCACCGCACGGTAGATCACGTGCAGGCGCGGCAGGCGGCGACGTGAATCGCCCTCCGCCAGGTGCGCGACCACGTTCTCCACCACCACCACGGCGGCGTCCACCAGCATGCCGATGGCAATGGCCAGGCCCCCCAGGCTCATGAGGTTGGCGGACATGCCCACCGCGTCCATGAGGATGAAGGTGGCGAGTGCCGCCAGCGGCAGGATGAGCGCGACGGTGATGGCCGCGCGCAGGTTGCCGAGGAACACCGCGAGCAGGATGAGCACCAGCACGATGGCCTCGCCCAGGGCCTTGCTCACGGTGTGTACGGCGCGCTCGACCAGGCTGCCGCGGTTATAGAAGACGCGCACCTCGACGCCCTCGGGCAGGGTGGGGGCGAGTTCGTCCAGGCGTTGCTGCACGCCTTCGACCACCTCGCGGGCATTGGCGCCGCGCAGGCCCAGGACCAGGCCCTCGACCGTCTCGCCGGCCCCGTTCTGCGTGACCGCGCCGTAGCGCGTCAGGCTGCCCATGCGTACCTCGGCGACATCCATCACGCGGATCGTGCCGCCGGTGGTGGCAGTGATCACGGTGCTGCGCAGGTCATCGAGGGTCTTGATGCTGCCCTCGACGCGCACCAGCAGCGTCTCCTCGCCCTCGCGCAGGCGGCCGGCGCCGTCGTTGCGGTTGTTCTGCACGAGTGCGTCTTCCAGGTCCATGAGCGTGATCCCGCGGGCGTTCATGCGGGTGACGTCCGGCACCACCTCGAAGGTCGCCACCTGGCCGCCCAGGGCGTTGACGTCCGCCACGCCGGGCACGGTGCGCAGGGCCGGGCGGATCACCCAGTCGAGCAGGGCACGGCGCTCGGGCAGGCTCATCTCGCCGCCCTCAATGACAAACATGAACATCTCGCCCAGCGGCGTGGTGATGGGGGCCATGCCGCCGCCGATGTCCGGCGGCAGGTCGCCCCAGATTCCGGAGAGGCGCTCGCTCACCTGCTGGCGGGCCCAGTAGATGTCCGTCCCCTCAGCGAAGTCGATGGTGATGTCGGTGAGCCCGTACTTGGCAATGGAGCGCAGCATCACCTGGTCGGGGATGCCGAGCATCTCCACCTCGATGGGGGCGGTGATGCGCGCCTCCACTTCCTCGGGCGTCATGCCCGGGGCCTTGATGACGATCTTCACCTGCGGGGTGGAGACGTCGGGGAAGGCATCGATGGGCAGGCGGTTGAAGGCCAGTGCCCCGAGCACCACGAGCAGCAGCACCATCAGCAGCATGAACAGCCGCTGGGTGAGCGCGAAACGGACCAGGCGCGCGAGCATCATTCGCCACCCCCGATGCCCATCCAGGCGCCCTTGATGGCGGCGGCCCCGCTGACGGCGATCGCGTCATCCAGCGTCAGCGGGCCGCGCACCACGAGCCGCTCGCCGTCGGCGGCGATGCGCTCCACCGCCACCGCGGCAAAGCCCGCCGCGCGGCGCACGAAGACATAGTCGCCGTCCGCCCGACGCACCACGGCGCTGGCGGGGATGCTGAAGCTGTCGGTGCCCTGCAGACCGAGCACGCGGGCCTGTACGAACTGGCCGGGGCGCAGGTGTTCGGTGCCGGAGTCGACCTCGACGCGCACCAGCACGGTTTCGTCCCCGCTGCTGACGGTGCCGCCGATGAGGCGCACCCGGCCGCGGGCCTGGCCGTCGGCGGTGACCACGGCATCGTCGACGGCCAGGCCGTCGAGTTGCTCGGCGGGCAGGTGCAGTTCCAGCCACAGGCGGTCCAGGGCGGCCAGGCGCAGCACGGGGGCGGATGCCTCCAGACGCTGGCCGGTCACGGCCATGACCTCGAGGATCACGCCGTCGCGCGGGGCGCGCAGGGTCAGGCTGGAACCGATCCGGCCGCTGCGGGCCAGGGCCTCGAGGTCGCTCTCGGCGATACCCGACAGCTCCAGCGCCTGGCGCTGGGCGTTGGCGGCGGCGCGGGCCTCGGCGGCCGTGCTGCGGGTCTCCAGCAGGCGGCGCTCGGCGATGATCCCGTCCTTGAACAGGGCCTCGTCGCGGCTGAGCTGCTGGCGGGCGAGACGGTCGCGGGCCAGGGCCTCCAGGTAACCACGCTGCAGCGCCAGCAGGCCGGGGCTGCGCAGGGTGGCCAGTGCCTGGCCGGCCGTCACGGTCTGGCCCTCGGCCACCAGCAGCGTGTCGACCAGCCCGTCGAGGGGCGCGGCCACCACGGTGTCCTGGCCCGGCGGAATGACCACGCGGGCGGCGACGACGGGGCCGGCTGCATCAGTGACGGCGAGCGGGTGTGCCAGTTCGACACCCAGCGCCTCGATCTGTGCCGGCGAGAAGGTGATCTGCTCACCGGTCGCCGGGTCGGCCAGGGTGCCGGCCGAGGCCAGCAGCAGGGCCGTACCCAGGGTGAGGGCGGTGATGAGGGCGCGCCCGTGCGGCGGGCGATGGCTGAGGCACTTCATGGGGCAACTCCCAGGGCTTGGTTGTAACGGGCGATGGCGCGGTCACGTTCGAGCTCGCGCAGCACGGCGTCGCGTTCGGCGGTAAAGGCGCGGGTCTGTACGCGCAGCAGGTCGGAGAGTCCGGTCTCGCCGAGCGTGTAGGCCTTGCGGGCCAGACTCAGGTTTTCGGCGGCGAGTTCGTGGCGGGCCCGGGCGATGGCCAGTGTCTGCGTACTCATGGTGATGGCTTCTTCGGCCTCCGCCACGGCCAGCGACAGCTGCCGGTGCTGGCGGTCGCGCTCGGCCTGTGCGGCCGCGAGCTGGCGTGCGGCGGCGGCCTCGGCCGGGCCGCGATGTGATTTCAGTCCCAGTGGGATGGAGAGGCCCACGCCCAGGCTGTCGCGCGTCTGTCCGAACCCGTCGTCCTCGCTGCGTCCGCCCACGGTCAGGACGGGCGCACCCCCGGCCTGCTCGCGCACCAGGGCCTGTTCGGCCAGCGCGCGGGCGGCAAGTGCCTGGGCCTCGGCCAGCAGCGGGCTGGCCTGAAGCTCCCCGGTCGCGCGGGTTTCGGCGAGCCGATCGGGCAGATCGGCCATGCCCGTGAGCGCCTGCCAGGCCACCAGGGCGTGGTGGGCCTCGGTATGGGCGGCGTGGAAGGCAGCCTCGCGCTGCAGGGTCTCCTCGCGGGCCATCAAAAGGTCCGTGCGGGGTACGTCGCCGCGCTCGAGCAGGGTCTGCACCTGGCCCTCGAGTTCACGCGCGGTGGCGAGCTCCTGTTCGGCCAGGCGTGCCCGGTTGCGGGCAATGGCCAGCGTCCAGGCGGCCTCGCGCACCTCCCCGGCCACCTGGAGGGACAGGGTGCGGTGACGCAGTACGGCCTCGTCGCGGGCACTGTCTCCCAGGTCGCGGGCGGCGCGCCGCTGGCCGGGCCGCCACAGTGGCATGTCGACGCCCGCTTCCCATTCGCGAAAACCGGTGTCACTGGCCAGGCGGTCGTCCTGCAGGTGCAGGGAGAGGCTGGGCTGGTCGCTGACGAGGCTGCGGGCACGGCGATCGAGCGCATTGGCTTCATCATCGGCGGCGGCGAGGGTCTGGTACGCGGGGTGACGTTGCAGTGCGGTGTCGACCACGCTTGCGAGATCGACGCCCGTGCTGGCCGTCTCGCCGGCCGTGGGCGGCGCGGCCGATGCCGGCAGGGCGGTCGCCAGCAGCAACGCCGGGAGCAGAATCAATCGGGAGAAATAGTGCATGGCACATCCTTGGGGTTTCGGGAACCGGGTCCGGATGCGCTGCATTAAAGCGGGTCAGGCTTAAATCAAACTGAAAGCCTGTTCAGTTCGGCGGCGGGGCGAGCGGGGGGGGTGCGCCAGGCTAGCGCAGGAACAGTGTCAGTACACCGGTGTAGCCATAGAGGCGGGCGTTGAAGATCTCGCCATTGGCAAAGAAGCCGACCAGCGGGAACTCGCCCAGCACGTCGCTGATCAGGCGCAACTCCTCGGAGTCATCGCCGAACTGGTGACGGCCACGGCCGAGGCAGGAGATGTAGACACCGCCCGCGACCTCGCGCCCAGCTGCGCGGAGCTTGAGGTCGTCGAGCATGCGGCGCATGTCCTCGCGCGCGGTGTTGCCGTCGCGCCGGCAAAACATGATCTGTTCGTCCTTCTCCAGGTAGTCGCCGATGGCGATGAGCTTCTGGCCGGTGTCGATGCCAATGAGGTTGCGCACCAGGTAGTCGCCGGTGTCCGAGCCGGCGATGGGAAAGGCCGCGAAGATGTAGCCGCCCACCCGGTTGAGGTCCTTGGCCAGCACCTCGCCGATGTCATCGACGAACACGTCGAGCGCGGGGCGCTGGTCCAGTCCGGCGAGGATGTTGCGCTGGCAGTCGGTGATGCGGTGTTTGGGGCCGATGGGCGTGCAGCCCTGGGTGTGGCCGGTGATGACCGTGACCTGTGGACCGAAGGCGACGCCGGAGATGCCGCCCTGGCAGATCTCGCCGGCCACCTGCAGGTTCTCGCTCTGCGAGGAGGTGATGCCGCCATTGACGAAGGCGGTCGCGTGCCGCCCCAGGGCCTCGACGAGCGCGGGCGTGGCGGGGTTGGCCGGATCGCCGTGAATGAGGGCAAACAGGCTGTCCGTGGGCAGTTCGGGTGCGCGCTCGGCGGCCGGGGCGATCAGTTGGAAGGCGCCATCGGGCAGGTGCCCGGCCAGGACGGCCACGGCCGGCTGGTCGTAGTACTCGTGTGCCGTCACGCTGATGGCGATGCCCACGGTGCCGACCCAGGCGTCGATGCCCGTGCCGTCCTTCAACAGCCGAAGCA
>DSBO01000180.1 GCA_011046015.1 Thioalkalivibrio sp.
GCAGCGCTCCTACCAATCCGGCCCCGTAGGAGCGGCGAGAGCCGCGATGCCCATGCCCGGGCAACGTGCCGCACCTGGTCGCGCCTCGCAGCGCTCCTACCAGCCACACCCCCCGTAGGAGCGGTGCCAGCCGCGATGCCCAAGCCCGGGCAACGTGCCGCCCCGATCGCGCCTCGCAGCGCTCCTACCAATCCGGCCCCGTAGGAGCGGCGAGAGCCGCGATGCCCATGCCCGGGCAACGTGCCGCACCTGGTCGCGCCTCGCAGCGCTCCTACCAGCCACACCCCCGTAGGAACGCTGCGAGGCGCGATCCGCATGTGGCAGCATCATCCGGGCATGGACGTCGCCCGCCTTTTTCTTCAACGTGCGACTTGCGACTTGCGACTTGCGACTTGCGACTTGCGACTTGCGACTTGCAACTTGGAACTTGCGACTTGCAACCTTCACCGCGCCAGCGACGGCCGCTCTCCGCTCAGCCCCATCGCGCGCCGTATCAGCTCGTGCTTGACCGGCCCTGCGCGGTTGGTGAGCGCGAGCCCCGTGTTGCGTAGCCAGGCGAGCGGGGCGAGGTCGTTGCCGAACAGCAGCTTGAAGCCTTCCATGGCGCGCATGGAGAGGACGTTGTCGCCGCGGCGCGTGCGCTCGTAGCGGCGCAGCAGGGCGTGGTGACCGAGGTCGCCACGCCCATCGCCCGGCACGCCGGCCAGCACGTCGGCCAGCGTGGCCGCGTCGAGGAAGCCGAGGTTGGCGCCCTGCCCGGCGAGCGGATGGATGGTGTGGGCGGCATCGCCCACCAGGGCGATGCGCGGGCGCACGTAGGCGGCGGCCTGTGAGCCGGCCAGCGGGAAGGCAGCGCGCGGCGAAACGGAGACGATCTCGCCCAGGCGGTGGCCGAAGGCGACGCCCAGTTCACGGGCGAAGCGCGCATCGTCCATCGCCATCAGGGCCTCGGCACGGGCGTCGTCCGCCGACCAGACGATGGAGCAGCGCCCGTCGGCCAGCGGCAGGAAGGCCAGTGGCCCCGTGGGCAGGAAGCGCTGCCAGGCGGTGGCGGCGTGCGGTCTTTCGGTCGCTACCGTGGCGACCACGCCGCGCTGGCCGTAGGCCTGGCGCGCCACGTCGATACCGGCCAGTTCACGCACCCTTGATCGCGCGCCGTCGGCGCCGACCACCAGCGGGGCACGGAGCTCGCACCCGTCCTCCATCGTCAGTCGTGCGCCATCCGCCTCGACCGCCAGGGCGGCGAGCGAGGCCGGGCACAGCCAGCTCACGTTGTCCTCCGCCCTCAGGCGCTCGAGCAGGGCGTCCTGGATCACGCGGTTCTCGATGATGTGGCCAAGGTTCGGTTCGCCGAGCTCGGCGCAGTCGAAGTGGATCTCGCCATTGCCGGTCGCGTCCCATACGTGCATGTGCGCGTAGGGGCTGGCGCGGCGCGCGAGCATGCCCGGCCAGGCGCCCAGGTGTTCGAAGATGCGCTGCGAGGCACGGCTGATGGCCGAGACGCGCAGGTCGTAGTCGGCGGCCGGGTCGAAGGGCGTGGGCTCGCGCGCCTCGATCACGGCGATGCGCCGGCCCTGGCGGGCGAGTGCCAGGCCGAGCGTCGCGCCCACCATGCCGCCGCCGACGATCACGACGTCGAAGACCTGCATGGCGTCAGCCTTGTTGCCCGCGTTACTCATCCGATGGTATCCAGCGGCAGGCCGCGCGCGAGCCGCGGGCCGGTGTGACGTATCCCCATGTTCTGGCGCGCCAGCCAGTGGCGCAGCGGACCGACGAGGTCCACGGCGAGGAGTCCGGCTGCGCGGGCGTGGCCCAGCGCAAAGGAGCCGTTGGAGAAGAGCCGCACCAGGGCGTCGGTGTAGCGCACCACGTCGCGGGTGTCGGCCGCGCGGCCGGTCTCGTAGGCATCGAGCACGGCGATGCCGCCGATGTCGCCGCCCGCACGGCGCGCATCGCTCACGAGCTCGGCCAGCAGGGCCACGTCGCGCAGGGCGAGGTTGTATCCCTGGCCCGCCACCGGGTGCAGGGTATGGGCGGCGTTGCCGACGATGGCCACGCGCCGGCGCGCGAACTCGGTGCTGCGCGTGAGCGCCAGCGGATAGCTCGCGCGCCGCCCCACGCGCGTGAAGCGCCCCAGCCGATAGCCGAAGCGGTCCTGCAGGGCGGCCAGAAAGGCGGCATCGTCCAGCGCCTCGGTGCGCGCGAGTTCCGCGCTGCGGTGCGTCCACACCAGCGAGCAGCGCGTCTCGCCCTCCGGGCCCGGCGTCATGGGCAGCAGCGCCAGCGGCCCGCTGTCGGTGAAGCGCTCGTAGGCGACGTGGCGATGCGGGGCGCTCACGCCCACGTTGGCGATGAGTGCGGCCTGGCCGTAGTCCCCGGTGACGGCATGGATGCCCAGCCGGCGACGCACCGGCGAGCCGGTACCGTCGGCGGCCACCAGCAGGTCCGCCGTGAGCTGACGGACCTGCCCGTCGCAGTCCACCTCGGCCGTCACGCCCGTCTCGGCGTTGTCGAAGTCCACGAGGGTGGCCGGCGCGATCAGCTCCACGTTCGGGCGTTCGGCCAGGGCCTGCATGAGCACGCGGCCCATCACGCGGTTCTCGATCACATAGCCCAGGGCCTCCACGCTCTCCTCGGCGTGATCGATGCGCGCCGCGCCGAAGTGGCCGCGGTCGGAGACGTGGATCTGGCGAATGGGCGCGACCTCGTCGCGCAGCGCCTCCCACAGGCCAGCGCCCGCGAGGATGCGGTGCGAGCCCCAGGACAGGGCGATGGAACGGTCGTCGAAGCTCGGCGAGGGCGGGGCCTCGCCGGGCACGCCGAAGGGCCGTGCCTCCAGCATGCCGATGGCCAGCCCGGTGTCGGCCAGCGCGGCGGCCAGCGTGGCGCCCACCATGCCGCCACCGACGATGAGGATGTCGTAGTGCGTGCGCATCAGGCCGCGGCCGCCTCGCCCATGAGGGCCTCGATCTCGTCCGGGTGCTTGGGCGCGGCCTCGGTGAGCACGTCATGACCGTCCTTCGTCACCAGCACGTCGTCCTCGATGCGGATGCCGATGTCGTGGTAGCGCTTCGGCACGCCCTTGCTGCCGGCCGGGATATAGAGGCCGGGCTCGACCGTGGTCACCATGCCGGGTTCCAGCAGGCGCCATTCCTCGTCGAGCTTGTAATCGCCCACGTCGTGCACGTCGAGCCCCAGCCAGTGGCCGGTACGGTGCATGTAGAAACGCCGGTACTCGCCCTCCTTGATGAGCTGGGCGGGCTTGCCCTTGAGCAGCCCCAGCTCCACCAGCCCGCGGGTGAGTACCTTCACGGCCGCCATGTGTGGGTCGTTCCAGTGGTTGCCGGGCACGGTCTTTTCGATGGCCGCGGCCTGCGCCTCCAGCACCACCTCGTAGAGCTCGCGCTGGGCGTCGCTGAAGCGACCGTTCACCGGGAAGGTGCGGGTGATGTCCGAGGCGTAACCCAGGTGCTCGGCGCCGGCGTCGATCAGCAGCAGGTCGCCGTCCTTCAGCTCGTCGCGATTTTCGGTGTAGTGCAGGATGCAGCCATTGGCACCGCCGCCGACGATGCTCTGGTAGGCCGGCTCGGCGCCGTTGCGGCGAAATTCATACAGCAGCTCCGCCTCGATCTGGTATTCAGTCATGCCCGGGCGGCAGGCCCGCATGGCGCGCTTGTGCGCCGCCACGGCGATGCGCGCGGCCTCCTTCATCGCCTTGATCTCGGAGCGCGACTTGTACAGGCGCATGTCGTGCAGCAGGTACTCGAGCGAGATGAATTCGTGCGGCGGATGGGCGCCGGCACGCACCTGCTCGCGCAGGCGGTTGATCCAGCCCATCAGCTTCTGGTCGAAGTCGGTGTCGCGGCCCATGGTGTAGTACACCGTGTCGCGATCCTCCATCAGCCCGGGCAGGATCTCGTCGATGTCGGAGATGGGGAAGGAGTCGTCCGCGCCGTACTGCTCGATGGCGCCGTCCTGGCCGGCGCGGCGGCCGTGCCAGGTCTCCATCACCGGGTCGCGCTCGCGACAGAACAGCACGTACTCGCCGTGTTCGCGCCCCGGCACCAGCACGGCCACCGCCTCCGGCTCGGAGAAGCCGGTCAGGTAAAGGAAGTCGCTGTCCTGCCGGTAGGGATACTCGGCGTCGCGGTTGCGCACGCGCACCGGCGCGGACGGGATGATGGCGATGGCGTGCTTGTCCATCATGCGCATCAGCTGCTTGCGGCGGCGGGTGAATTCGCTCAGCGGTATGCTCATAACACCTCGGGAAAGGCTAAAACGGCGCCACTATCGACCGGCGCACGTCACGTTCTGGCGCCGGTCAATGCAGCCGCGGCGGCGCCTTGCTCGGCTGCATCTCCTCGTTGACCATCAACACGCCCATGCGCACGTACTCGCTGACCTCGGCATAGGCAGTCTCGTCTTCCTCGCCGGCCCCCACCTCGAAGCTCGCGCGGGCGATCTCGTTCAGGTCCTTCACGAACTCGGCCGTGTCTTCCGGCAGCTCGTCACCGGCACGGTAACCCGCCATGGCCAGGCCGTAAAGAAAGCCCCGACACCAGTCGGCCAGCGCGCGCACGCGCAGCTCCAGCGGCTCGTCGTCATCGGGCAGCAGCAGCGCGAAGTCCAGGTTGCTGTCGTTGATCTGGCGCTGGGTGTCCTCGTACAGCCCCAGCAGCAGACCGCGCGCCTCGCGCACCAGGGCGTCGTTCGCATCGCCCTGCTCCAGCAGGGTATCGACCCAGCGACCCACGTCGATGGCGTGATTCAGCGACAGCATGCCGCACAGTGCGCCATGGCCCTCGGCCGCGCCGGTCTCGGCATCCACGCGTTCCAGCGCCGCTTGCAGGGTATCGAAATCGCTCATGGCAAGGGTCCTCCGGGGTGGCCCGGGATCAGAAGGCCTCGATGCGGGCCTCGTAGGGCAACAGGATGAAGCGGTACAGGTCATCGCCGAACTGCATGTGGGTAAAGTCCGGCGCCCCCAGGGTGATGGTGTTGCCGCCGGCCAGCGAGCGCCCGGCCAGGCCGAACTGCTTCTGCTCGATGAGCTCGGCGAGCAGCGTCTCCAGCTCGGCGCGGTCGATGTGGCCGGTGTTATCCACGATCCGGCAGGGCTTGCCGTTGTGGGCCACACCCTCGATGATGGTCGCCCCGTCGCTGATCGGCGGGACGCCCGCCGTGTTGCCCTGATTCATGCTCTGCACCGTCACTGCCGCCACAAACCGGGCATTTTATCATCATGCCCCCGACCGGGTCACCCGCGCGCAGGCTAAGTAACTGATTTATCGCCCCATAACCACATGCCCGGCGAGTTGACCGCCCCCGGTACGCAGCCTACTATTACCGGCATGGAAAACGAAAACATCAATGATGTCGCCGAGCAGGAGCTGCGCAAGCTCGAATACCGCGTGGGCGAGCTGATCCAGACGGTCGAGCGCCTGAAGCAGGAAAACCGCATGCTTCGGGAGCAGAACGAGACCCTCACCGTCGATCGCGCCTCGCTGGTCGAGAAGAACGAGCTCGCCCGCACCAAGGTGGAAGCCATCATCACCCGCCTGCGCTCGATGGAAGACGCCGTCGCATGAGCGACAACGTCGCCGTCACCGTCACCATCCTGGGCAAGGAATTCCGCGTCGCCTGCCCCGCCGAGGAACAGGCCGCCCTGCTCGCCTCCGCCAACCTGCTCAACACCCGCATGCAGGAAATCCGCGAAGGCGGCCGCGTGGTCGGCGCCGATCGCATTGCCATCATGGCCGCCCTCAACCTCACCCACGAGCTGTTGCAGAACCGCAACCAGCGCGAGGCGCTGAGCCAGTCCGTCACCGGCCGCATCCGCGTCCTGCAGGACAAGATCGACCGCGCCCTCGAAATGGGCCAGCAGATGGAATTCTGACGGCGATCCGCTGTCTCATCCCCTGCACACTTTCTCCTCACTTGAGTTAAGCTAGTGCTTCGGGCGCCTCTGCGGTGTTCGTGTGCGGCTGGGTATTATCCTTGAGCCTAATAACTTACCCCGGGATCCGGAGCCGCTGCCTGTGTGCACGTCCGTGTAGATGCGCGCCTGCCGCGCATGCGGAAAGCCTGATGGCAGCGTCGAGGTTCCCACTTGAACCGCTGGTTCAAGGTCGAAGGCCACCACGGCACATGCGGAGCGCGCCCACTTTTTTTCTGGTCCAACAAGGAATCACGGTAGGAGCGACGAAAGTCGCGATCAGTGCCCAGGCATCGGCATATCGCGACTTTCGTCGCTCCTACGATTACCTATCGATGGCCTCCCGCACTGAACTTCGCCGCGAGATCCGCACCCGCCGCAAGGCCCTGGGCGAGGCGGAACGCGAGCATCTGGCCGATTGTGTCGCCCGGCACCTGCTGGCCTCCCAGTCGATCATCACGGCGCGGCGCATCGCGGGGTACATCGCGGTCAACGGCGAGCTGGACCTCGAGCCCTTCCTGCTCGGGGCCATGGCGCGCGACAAGTCCGTGTACCTGCCGGTGCTCTCCCCCTTGAGTGACCAGCGCCTGTGGTTCATGGCCTGGCACGCCGAGACGCGCTTCGCGCCCAACCGCTTCGGCATCCCGGAACCTGTGGTGCACAAGCGCGACCTGATCCGCCCCATACAGCTCGACGTGGTGCTCACGCCACTGGTGGGCTTCGACGACCGGGGCAATCGCCTCGGTATGGGCGGCGGCTTCTATGACCGCACCTTCGCCTTTCGCCGCCTGCGCCGCCACTGGCACCGGCCGCTGCTGATCGGCTGCGCCTACGGCTTCCAGCAGGTCGAGACACTTGAAAGCGAGGCCTGGGACGTGCCGTTGGACGGCGTGGTCACCGAAGATGGTCTCACCCTGTTCGACCACCGTCACCGCCGATAACCCCACGACCTGCACGTTTTGCAGCCAGGCCGCCTCCCCCTATACTGACACCCCATTGAAAACCGTGGGGGATACCATGCAGTACTGGCTGATGAAATCGGAACCGGACGTGTTCGGCATCGACCACCTGAAAGACGTGAAGGTCGAACCCTGGGACGGGGTGCGCAACTACCAGGCGCGCAACATGATGCGCGACCAGATGAAGAAGGGTGACCTCATCTTCTTCTACCACTCCAACTGCGACGAGCCCGGCATCGTCGGCATCATGACCGTGGCGAAGGAAGGCTATCCCGACCCCACCGCCTTCGACCCCAATGCCAAGTACTACGACCCCAAGAGCGACCCGGACAATCCCCGCTGGTACCTGGTGGACGTGCGCTACAAGCGCAAGCTCAAGCGCAACATCCCGCTGTCCGAACTCAAGCAGTATCCCGAGCTCGAGGACATGCAGCTGGTGCGCAAGGGCAACCGCCTGTCCATCATGCCGGTCACCGAGGCGCAATGGGAGTTCATCCTCGGCCTCGAAGACGGCCCCGGGATCTAGGGCCTGTTGACACGATGACCGCGCTTTACCACTTCTGGTCGAGCCCGCAGGCGCAACGTGTACGCCTGGCGCTCAACTACAAGCAGGTGGACTACGCCGACCACCCGCTGGCCTACGACGATGACGAGACCTTCTTCGAGCTCGGCATCGCGCGCACCGTGCCCGCGCTGCAGCTCGACGACGGCCGGATTCTCACCGACTCGGTGGATATCCTCTGGCGCATCGACGAACTGTTCCCGGACACCCCGCCGCTCGCCACCGGCCGTATCGACGCACCCGCCTGGCAGGCCCTGCTCGCCTGGCGCGAAAAGGTGGAGCACGTCATCGAGCGCCTCTACGCCCCCATGCGCCCGGGCTATCGCGGCATCGGCGACGATGCAGGCACCCTCGCGGCCTACAAGGCCGAGGTGCAAAGCCGCTGGCACATGAGCGTGGAGGAACTGGCCAACGACCGCTACGACGGCTACGGCCAGCTCGACCGCATGAGCCAGCTGCGCCCCCTCGCACGCCACCTGGCAAAGAACCGATTCTACATGGGGCAGATCAGTATCGCCGACATGCTGCTGTGCGCGGACCTCTACCCCGTGCAGGTGCTCGACGGCATCAGCCTGCCCATTGACCTCATGTACTACCTGAGCCGTGTCGGCGAGGCCTGCCACGTCAGCCTCGAAGAAGGCCTGCTCGCATCCTGAACCCATCGCCCAACCCTGGAGAGACGCCATGACCCTGGGAGAACTGTTGCAGTACCTGGAAGATCACACCGACTACGACATCCTCGACGGCACGCCCGCCGAGACCGTCGCCCGGTCGAAGGACGGCAGCCACAAGAACGCCTATGCGGCCGAGGTCGTCACCAGCGCGCTGGCGAAGCTCGGCATCGACAGTGCCGACGACGTCATCGAGCGCGTGCCCTTCGTCAATGCACTGGCGCCCGTACGCCTCAAGTACATGGCGGACGACGCACCGGTCGAAGGCTTTCGCCTGGTCGAGAAGGTCATCGCCACCACCGACGCGGCCTTCAACGAGGAAGTGCTCGCGCAGAAGGGCAAGTAACGCCCGCATAACGTGCGCACGTCGCGCTCATGTCGCAAGTGCGCACTCGCTTCGACCACTCATCGTGGTTTTTGCGCCAGAATGCCTGCATACAGGCATAAAAACGGCTTGACGCGCTAGTATTTTCATTATGGTTGTTTATACTCAAGCGCGAGTCAGCTGCATTTTTCCTTGGGAGGGCTAGCAATGGCCGTTAAGAAAGCCGCGACAAAGAAGAAATCCACCGCAAAAGCCACCATCAAGAAAACCGCCGCCAGAAAACCGGCAGCAAAGAAGAAGACCGCTACGCGCAAGGCCGCCACCAAGAAAAAGGCAGCCGCGAAGAAAAAGACCACCACCAAGAAGAAGGCCGCTACCAAGAAAAAGGTGGCCGCGAAGAAAAAGGTCGTGAAGAAAAAGGCCACGACCAAGAAAAAGGCAGCCGTGAAGAAAAAGGCGGCTCCGAAGAAGAAGGCCACCACCAAGAAAAAGGCGGCGGCGAAGAAAAAGGTCGTGAAGAAAAAGGCCACGACCAAGAAAAAGGCAGCCGCGAAGAAAAAGGCGGCCCCGAAGAAGAAGGTCGTAAAGAAAAAGGCCGGCGCCAAGAAGAAACGCGCCAGCCGCAAGGCCGCCGCACCGGCGACCCCGACCGGGCAGTCCTGACAGCCCGGTAACGGAAAAAAGGCCCGCCAATGGCGGGCCTTTTTCTATTGTGGTCCTTGCCTCACCCAGCCGTCACCCCTGTGAACGCAGGGATCCGGCCGAGGAGCCAATCGTAGCCGTCAGTCGTTGGTGACCCGTGTCCGTTGTAAAGGCATTATGGGCACAAAGGCTTTCCGATTCCTGCGCGAGCAGGACTGGCGGACAGACCGGCAGGCAGCTCCTCAACGCCCTCAGGCCTCGATCTTGTTTACCCCATCCGGCGTCCCCAGGATCAGCACGTCCGCGCCGCGGTGGGCGAAGATGCCGACCGTAACCACGCCCGGGATCTGGTTGATGGCCGTCTCCATCTTTTCCGGCTCCATGATCTGCAGGTTGTGCACATCCAGGATGATGTTGCCGTTGTCGGTGGTAAAACCCTCGCGCAGCACGGGCTGACCGCCCAGCTTCACCATCTCGCGGGCCACCAGGCTGCGGGCCATGGGGATAACCTCGATGGGCAGGGGGAAGGTGCCCAGCACGTCGACCAGCTTGCTGCCGTCGGCGATACAGACGAACTTGTCGGAGGCGCCGGCCACGATCTTCTCGCGGGTGAGCGCGCCGCCGCCGCCCTTGATCAGGTGCAGGTGACGGTTGGATTCGTCGGCCCCGTCCACGTACAGCGAGAGCTGGCCGGCGCTGTTGAGGTCCATGACGCGGATGCCATGGCCCTTGAGGCGCTCGGCGCTGGCCTCGGAACTGGCGACGGTGCCGTCGATCTTGCCCTTCATGCCGGCCAGCAGGTCGATGAAGTGGTTGGCAGTGGAACCGGTGCCGATGCCGACGACCATGCCGGATTCGACGTACTCGAGCGCCGCCTCCGCGGCGGCCTTTTTCATTTCGTCCTGATTCATGCGTGTGTCCTCGAAGGTTGCTGCGAAACCACCCGCCTGGCGGCGGGCGTTTCAGGAATCGGGGGGAGTCGCGACCGGGCACGGGCAAGGCCACAGGGACGCGAAGGCCACCCAAGATACGGATATTTTCCCCTATCGACAAGGGCTTGTCGGCACGCTGCGCTTGTCGGCGACGGGCACGGGCCTGTATCTTAGCCGCATGTCCCGCTCGCTGATCGAACGCATCCTCACCGCCCGTGTCTACGACGTGGCCCTCGAGACCCCGCTGATGGAGGCGGCGGCGCTGTCGCGCCGGCTGAACAACCGCGTCCTGCTCAAGCGCGAAGACCTGCAGCCCGTCTTCTCGTTCAAGCTGCGCGGGGCCTATAACAAGATCTTCCACCTCGCAGACGAGGAAAAGGCGCGCGGCGTGATCGCAGCCTCGGCCGGCAACCACGCCCAGGGCGTGGCACTGGCCGGCAAGCAGCTGGGCATCAAGGCCGTTATCGTCATGCCGCGCACCACCCCCGAGATCAAGGTGGAGTCCGTGCGCGCGCTGGGTGGCAAGGCCATCCTCAAGGGTGATTCCTTCGAGGAGGCCTATGCCCACGCGCAGGAGCTGGCCGAGCGTGACGGCATGACCTTCATCCACCCCTACGACGACCTGGACGTCATCGCCGGCCAGGGCACCGTGGGCATGGAACTGCAGCGCCAGCACCCGGACGACATCGAGGCGGTGTTCATCCCGGTGGGCGGTGGCGGGCTCATTGCCGGCGTCGCCGCCTATCTCAAGCACCTGCGACCGGAGATCCGCATCATCGGCGTGGAACCGGACGACGCGCCCTCGTTGCACCATGCGATGGAGAAGGGCCGGCGCGTGGTGCTCGACCAGGTCGGCATCTTCGCCGACGGCGCCGCCGTGAAACAGGTTGGCAAGCAGACCTTCAAGATCACGCGCCAGTACGTCGACGAGGTGCTGCTCGTCAGCACCGACGAGATCTGCGCCGCGATCAAGGATGGCTTCGACGACACCCGCACCATGCTGGAGCCGGCGGGCGCGCTATCCATCGCCGGCCTGAAGAAGTACGTGCAGCGCGAGGGCGGCGAGGGCCGCAACCTGATCGCCATCGCCAGCGGTGCCAACATCAACTTCGACCGCCTGCGCCACGTCGCCGAGCGCGCCGAGATCGGCGAGCGCCGCGAGGTCCTGTTCGCCGCCACCATCCCGGAACGCCCCGGCAGCTTCCGCAGGTTCTGCCGCGCCATCGGCAAGCGCGGCATCACCGAGTTCAACTACCGCTACGCCGATCACCGCGACGCCCAGATCTTCGTCGGCGTGAAGGTCGCCAACGGCGGCGAGGCCCGCGATGCACTCATCCAGGGGCTGCGCGACAAGGGCTACGACGTCGAGGACCTCACCGACAACGAGGTCGCCAAGCTCCACCTGCGCTACATGGTCGGCGGCCACGCCCCCGAGGTCGAGAACGAGCGCCTGTTCCGCTTCGAATTCCCCGAACGCCCCGGCGCCCTGCTCAACTTCCTCACCCACATGGGCCAGGACTGGAACATCACCCTCTTCCACTACCGCAACCACGGCGCCGCCTACGGCCGCGTGCTGGTTGGCATGCAGGTCCCCCGCTCGGACGACAGACGCCTGCGCGAGTTCCTGCTGCAACTGGGCTATCCGTACTGGGAAGAAAGCGAGAACCCGGTGTATCGGCGGTTTCTGGGCTAGCGGCGTTAGGCTTAAAATCCAAACGCCACGGAGAACACAGAGGCAGGGAATCCGCAGGCGCGCTGCCAGGCGCGATCGGCGATGGCACTCATGCCCGGCATGGTCATCGCGGATTTCACCGCTCCTACTGTAGGACATGCCACCCGTAGGAGCGCTGCCAGGCGCGATCGGGGATGGCGCTCATGCCGGCATGGTCATCGCGGCTTGCACCGCTCCTACCGTAGAACATGGCACCCGTAGGCGCGCTGCCAGGCGCGATCGGGGGTGGCGCTCATGCCCGGCATGGTCATCGCGGCTTGCACCGCTCCTAC
>DSBO01000010.1 GCA_011046015.1 Thioalkalivibrio sp.
CTCGCCGAGCATCGCAGCGGAAGACGGACAGGCCCGAAGGGTTGCGCGCAGGACGCGCGCAATTCCGCAGTCGGGCCAGGGACGGCCCGTCTGCGGAACCCCGTCTGGAGCGAGAAGCGCAGGGCACCCGAAGGGCGAGATAGTGGGGCGCCCTTTCTTTTGCGTCGCTTTTCTTTGGGCGAGCAAAGAAAAGCGACTCGGCCGCGCGCGGCACAAATGGAAAAGAACTCAAAAGGTAAACGCGGACGAAACCACCCCGGCCCTACACATCGAGCACCTACAACAACCCCCGCTCCGCAAACGACACCACCTCCTCCCCCACCACGAAGTGATCCAGCACGCGGATGTCGACGAGGCCGAGGGCATCCCGCAAGCGCTCGGTGATGCGCCGGTCGGCCTGTGACGGTTCGGCCACGCCGGAGGGGTGGTTGTGGGCGAAGATGAGGGCGGCGGCCCGGTGCTCGAGGGCGCGGGTCACCACCTCCCGCGGGTGCACGCTGGCCCCGTCGATGGTGCCGCGAAACAGCTCCTCGAAGGCCAGCACGCGGTGCTGGTTGTCGAGAAACAGGCAGGCGAAGACCTCGTAGGGGTAGTCGCGCAGGCGCGCCGACAGATAACGGCGCGTGTCCTCCGGCCCACCCAGGGCCTCGCCGCGCCGCAGCTGCTCGAACAGGTGGCGGCGCGCCATCTCCAGCACGGCCTGGAGCTGCACGTACTTGGCGCGCCCCAGCCCCCGGGCGGCACAGAAGGCGCGCTCGTCGGCATTGAGCAGGGGGCGCAGGCCGCCGAAGGTCTCGATGAGGTCGCGGGCGAGATCCACGGCCGTCTTCCCCCGCACCCCGGTACGCAGGAAGATCGCCAGCAACTCGGCGTCAGAGAGGCTCTCGGCCCCGCGGTGAATGAGTTTTTCGCGCGGCCGCTCGGCGACCGGCCAGTCGGTGATGGGCATTCCTGGTCCCCCGTATCCGCGTCCCTGGGAAAGAGAGAGGATAGGGGATTTGTCCCTCCTGCGACAATCTCTGACGCCACAGCGATCACAGAGGGATGGGGGTGTCGTTTTTGCTCTGTGCCCTCTCTGTGTGCTCTGTGGCAATACCGGACAACCCCAGTCGCGCCGCCCCACCCGCCCTCTGATAGAATCAGCACCATGAGCAGCCTCGCCCGCAAACACATCCTGCTCGGCGTCACCGGCGGCATTGCCGCCTACAAGGCCGCCGAGCTCACCCGCCGCCTGCGCCAGGCGGGGGCGGAGGTGCGCGTGGCGATGACGGCAGCGGCGCAGGGCTTCGTCACGCCGCTGACCTTCCAGGCCCTGTCGGGACACCCGGTGCATACCGACCTGATGGACCCGGCGGCCGAGGCGGCCATGGGACACATCGAGCTGGCGCGGTGGGCCGACGCGGTGCTGGTCGCGCCCTGTACCGCCGATTTCATGGCCAGACTCGTGCAGGGTGAGGCCGATGACCTGCTCGCCACCCTGTGCCTGGCCAGCCGCGCGCCGCTGGCACTGGCCCCGGCCATGAACCCGCAGATGTGGGCCCACCCGGCCACCCGGGCCAACCGCGAGGCACTCGCCGAACGTGGCGTGACGCTGCTGGGGCCGGCTGCGGGCGAGATGGCCTGCGGCGAGACCGGCGAGGGGCGCATGCTGGAGCCGGAGGCCCTCCTCGCGGGCCTCGCGGAGCTGTTCGAGACCGGCCGACTCGCCGGGCGCCGGGTAGTGGTCACGGCCGGACCCACCCGTGAGCCCATCGATCCCGTGCGCTACATCAGCAACCGCAGTTCCGGGCGCATGGGCTTCGCCGTGGCCGAGGCGGCCGCCGAGGCCGGGGCCGAGGTGGTGCTGATCGCCGGCCCCGTGGCATTGGAAACGCCGGCGCGCGTCACGCGCGTCGACGTGGAGACAGCGGCGCAGATGCATGCCGCGGTGATGAAGGCCGTCCCGGGCGCCGACGTGTTCATCGCGACGGCCGCCGTGGCCGACTACCGGGTCGAGGGGGTCGCCGCGCAGAAGATCAAGAAGACCGGCGAGACCCTCGAGCTTCGACTTACCCGCAACCCGGACATCCTCGCCGACGTGGCCGCGCGCGAACCGCGACCCTTCGTGGTGGGCTTTGCCGCCGAGACCGAGAGACTGATCGAACACGCACGCGAGAAGCTCGATCGCAAGGGCCTGGACCTCATCGCGGCCAATCCGGTGGGTGAGGGTCAGGGCTTCGACACCGAGGACAACTGCCTCGAACTCCTGTGGGCCGGTGGCCAGCGTTCGCTGCCGCGGGCACGCAAGTCACGGCTCGCCCGCGAACTGGTGGCCGTGATCGCCGAACGCCTGGGAGCCGAGACCGGCAAGGTCATCCCGCTCAAGCACAGAACGCCCTGAGCGGGCTGGATTTTCGCCCCTGCCGCGGCAACAATGTCCGCAGCACGGCGGCCCCGTCGCCTTTCCCCTCACCTCACGAAAGACCCGCATGCACAAAGTAGAAGTCAAGATCCTCGACACGCGCATCGGCAGCGAATTCCCCCTGCCGGCCTACGCCACCCCCGGCTCGGCCGGCATGGACCTGCGCGCCTGCCTGGATGAGGCCATCACCCTCAACCCGGGCGACACGCATCTCGTACCCACCGGCATCGCCATCCACATCGGCGACCCGGGCCTGGCAGCGACGATCCTGCCGCGCTCCGGCCTGGGCCACAAGCACGGCATCGTGCTCGGCAACCTGGTCGGCCTGATCGACTCCGACTACCAGGGCCAGCTCTACGTCTCCTGCTGGAACCGTGGCCGCGAGGCCTTTACCCTGGCCCCCGGCGAGCGACTCGCCCAGCTCGTCTTCGTCCCCGTGGTGCAGGCACAGCTCGAGGTGGTGGACGAGTTTCACGAAAGCGAACGCGGCGAGGGCGGCTTTGGCTCCTCGGGTCGGCATTAAGCACCCTGCGCACGGGGATGACGGGGCGCGGCCCCGTTGAACGTCACCTCATGATCACCATTCCGGCCTCCATCTTCCGTGCCTACGACGTACGGGGCGTCGTAGGCGAGACGCTAACGCCCGAGATCGCGCAGCTGCTGGGGCGGGCGTTCGGCAGCGAGGTACGGGCGCGTGACTTTCCCGAGGTCGTGGTCGGCCGCGACGCCCGCCCCTCCAGCCACGCGCTGGTGGCCGCGCTCACCGACGGGCTGCGCCAGAGCAGGCTGGACGTGATCGACCTGGGCGAGGTGCCCACTCCGGTGCTCTCGTTCGCCCTGGAGCACCTGGGCACCGGCACGGGCGTGATGGTCACGGGCAGCCACAACCCGCCGGAGTACAACGGCTTCAAGTTCACCCTGGCCGGGCGCGCGCTGCATGGCGAGGGCATTCAGCACCTGCGCGCGCGCATCAGTGAGCAGTACTTCGTGGCCGGCCGCGGCCGGCTGCGCCACGCCGAGATCATCCCTGCCTACATCGAGCGCATCGCGCGCGACCTGCGCCTGGCGCGCCGCCTCAAGGTGGCGCTGGACTGCGGCAACGGCATCGCCGGGGCGGTGGCCCCGGCCGTGCTGCGCCGCCTCGGCTGCGAGGTGGTGGAATGCTACTGCGAGGTGGACGGGCGCTTTCCCCATCACCACCCGGACCCGTCCCGGCCCGAGAACCTCGTCGACCTCATCGACACGGTGCGCCGCGAGGGCTGCGACATCGGACTGGCGCTGGACGGCGACGGCGACCGCCTGGGCGTGGTGGACGAGCAGGGCAGCGTGGTCTGGCCCGACCGCCTGCTCATGCGCCTGGCCATCGACCTGCTGGCACGCAGGCCCGGTGCCGTCATCATCCACGACATCAAGTGCTCGCGGCACCTGCCCGCGGTGATCCGCGCCCACGGCGGCGAACCGGTGATGTGTCGCAGCGGCCATTCGTTCCTGCGTGCCCGGCTCATGGAGGATCCGCGCGCCCTGCTGGCGGGGGAGCTCAGCGGCCACCTCTTCTTCCGCGACGGCTGGTACGGCTTCGACGATGCGATCTATGCCGGCGCGCGGCTGCTGGGCGTGCTGGCCGCCACCGACGGCGCCGCCAGCGGCCTCTTTGACGAACTGCCCGCGTCACTGGCCACGCCCGAACTGCAGATCCGCTTCGCCCGCGAAGGCGCGCAGCATGCCTTCATGCGCCGCCTGTGCGAGGACGTCGCCTTCCCCGGCGCGCGGGTCACGCTAGTCGACGGCATTCGCGCGGACTTCCCCTGGGGCTTCGGCCTGGTGCGCGCCTCCAACACCACGCCCGCCCTCACGCTGCGCTTCGAGGCCGACGACGCCGAACGCCTGGCCGAGATCCAGGCCCTGTTCCGGGCCAAGCTCCTCGCCCTGGACCCCACCCTCGCTCTGCCGTTCTGAACCGGCCCCGCAATCCCGTATACTTGTGCGTCATCAATTCGTAACCGACCCGACCCGCCATGGATACCAAGAACGCCCATAACATCGCCAAGGTCCTGATCGAGGCCCTGCCCTACATCCAGCGCTTCGCCGACAAGACCGTCGTCATCAAGTACGGCGGCAACGCGATGGTGGACGAGGACCTGAAGAAGAGCTTCGCGCGCGACGTGGTGCTGCTCAAGCAGGTGGGCATCAACCCGGTGATCGTGCACGGCGGCGGGCCGCAGATCGGCAAGCTGCTGGAACAGCTGGGCAAGAAGTCCGAGTTCATCGAGGGCATGCGGGTGACCGACCGCGAGACCATGGACGTGGTGCAGATGGTACTGGGCGGACTGGTGAACAAGGAGATCGTCAACCTCATCAACCAGATCGGCGGGCGCGCAGTGGGCCTGACCGGCAAGGACGGCGGGCTGATCCGCGCGCAGCAGCTCAAGATCACGCGCCAGATGCCGGAGCTGGACGAACCCGAGATCATCGACCTCGGCCATGTCGGCGAGGTGTCCTCCATCGACCCGGGCATCGTGCACATGCTGGATCGTGGCGACTTCATCCCCGTGGTGGCGCCCATCGGCGTGGGCGAGGACGGCACCTCCTACAACATCAACGCCGACCTGGTGGCCGGCAAACTGGCCTCGGTGCTGGGTGCGGAGAAGCTGATGCTGCTCACCAACACGGCGGGCGTGCTGGACAAGCAGGGCCAGCTGCTGACAGGGTTGTCTGCGAAGGCGGTGGAAGCGCTCATCGTCGACGGCACCATCCACGGCGGCATGCTGCCGAAGATCCGCTGTGCCCTGGATGCGGTGGCCTCGGGCGTGAAGACCGCCCACATCATCGACGGGCGCGTCGAGCATGCGGTGCTGCTGGAGCTGTTCACCGACCAGGGCGTGGGTACCCTGATCCGCGGCTAGCCGGTGACGCGGCGACCTACTCGGCCTTCAGTTCCAGGAAACGCTCGATGTCGGCGGCGAATTTCTCCGCGAGCTCTGTGTGCTCGGCACGGCGCTCCTGCAGGAACTTCTCGTTGTCGAGCAGCGACTGTCGGGCCGTATCGTAGTTTTCCTGCAGCTGCGGCGGCACCGGGTTGCCCTGCTTCTCGATGACCTCGACCCGCTGCTTGAGCTGGTTCTGCTCGCGACGCAGGCGTTCGAGCTTGCCCTCGGTGATCGCGATCTGCGCCTCGATCTGGGCCAGGCGGTCGTCACGCGCCATCTCGATCTCCTCCACCGTGGTGAAGGTCTGCAGCAGCACACGATCCTTGCGCTTCTCTTCTTCCAGGCGCGCCTGCTTGGCCGCAGCCGCCTCGCGCTGACGCGCCTCCTCGGCCTTCTGGGCCGGGGTCTTCGCCGCCGGATACATGTTCACCCGCCGGCCCTGGTCGTCCAGCACCTCGCGTTCGCGCTGGATCGCCTCGGGCGGCAGCTTGTCGCTGTAGTGCACGGTGCCGTCCTCGTCCACCCAGCGATACAGCGCCGACCAGGCATTACCCGAGACCAGTGTCCCGGCAATCACCAGCGCGATAGCCGTGTGGCGCATCACCCGTACTCTCCTGACGTTCATTGCACTCCGCCTTGTTATAGAGCAGATTAGGCGACCCCACCATCCACCCGGGGCCGCATCTTGGATCTCGTCCAGCAATTCTGGCTGTTTGTCATCGCGCTCGTCGCGAACCTGTTCTCCGCCTTCTCGGGCGGGGGCGCGGGACTCGTTCAGCTGCCGGCGCTGATCTTTCTCGGCCTGCCGTTTCCCGTCGCCCTGGCCACCCACAAGGTCGCGAGCGTGGCCCTCGGCCTTGGCGCCACCCTGCGCCACCGGCGCGAGGGAGGCATCGACTGGCGTTTCGCCGGCTTCATCCTTGCCTGCGGCCTGCCGGGCGTGGTGCTTGGGGCCAGCATCATCCTCTCGGTACCGGACCGCGCGGCCGAGATCGCCCTGGGCATCCTCACCAGTGCCCTCGGCATCTATTCCATTCTGCGCCCCAGTCTAGGGCAGGAGGCCAGCCGAAAGCACCGCGACCGGCGGGGTTTTCTGATAGGCGGTAGCGTTCTGTTCCTGATTGGCGCGCTCAACGGCTCGCTCACCTCGGGCACCGGCCTGTTCGTGACCCTCTGGCTGATCGGCTGGTTCGGGCTCGACTACCGCGCAGCGGTCACCTATACGCTGATCCTGGTGGGCCTCTTCTGGAACGGGGCCGGGGCGCTGACTCTGGGCATCCTGGGGGAGATCGCCTGGGATTGGCTGCCGGCGCTGCTGCTGGGCTCACTGCTCGGCGGCTACCTGGGCGCGCACCTCGCCATCAAGAAGGGCAACCGCTGGATCAAGCGCGGCTTCGAGGTCGTCACCCTGCTGGTGGGCGCCAAGCTGATCATCGGCTAGGCACCCACCGCGGCAAGGGTTCAGACGCCGTATTCGGCCCGGTAGGCCTGGACCTTGTCCACGTAGCCGGCGAGCTCGCCCGGCTGGTCCTCGAGGTACGCCAGCAGATCGTCGAGCCCCACGATACTGGCCACGCTCAGGCCATAGTCGCGCTCCACTTCCTGGATGGCGGAGAGCTCGCCGCGCCCGCGCTCCTGGCGGTTGAGCGAGATCAGCACGCCGGCGGGGGCCGCGCCCGCGGCCTGGATGATGTCCACGGATTCGCGGATCGCGGTGCCGGCGGTGATCACGTCATCCACGATCAGCACGCGGCCCGCCAGCGGCGCACCTACCAGGTTACCCCCCTCGCCGTGGTCCTTGGCCTCCTTGCGGTTGAAGCAGTAGGGCACGTCGCGGCCGTGGTGATCGGCCAGCGCGATGGCGGTGGCCGCCGCCAGCGGGATGCCCTTGTAGGCCGGACCGAAGAGCATGTCGAACTCCACCCCGGCATCGACCAGCGCCTGGGCGTAGTAACGGCCGAGCCGGGCCAGCGCGCCGCCCGTGTTGAACAGACCGGCGTTGAAGAAATACGGACTCACGCGCCCGGACTTCAGGGTGAACTCGCCAAAGCGCAGCACGCCCTGGTCGATGGCGAAGGCGAGGAATTCCTGCTGGTAGTCTTTCATCGTAACGGCCCGTCACTGGCATGGATCAAAGGGTCGCCATTGTAGCAGCTCGCCCGACGCCGGACAGGCCGGCTTTTGACAGCCCCGGCGGGCACCGATACAGTCCCGGCTTTTCCAACCACCGCCGAACCGCCATGCGCATCATCTCCGTCAACGTCAACGGCATTCGCGCCGCCGCGCGCAAGGGCTTCTTCGACTGGCTGCCCACGCAGGACGCCGACGTGGTCTGTATCCAGGAGACCAAGGCTCAGGAACACCAGCTCACCGACGAGGCCTTCTGGCCGCAGGGCTATTACTGCTACTACGTCGACGCCGTGAAGAAGGGCTACAGCGGCGTGGCCATCTATGCCAGACGGGAGCCGGACGAGGTCATCACCACCATGGGCGCGCCCGAGTTCGACGACGAGGGGCGCTTCATCGAGGCACGCTTCGGCAAGCTGTCGGTTTGCTCGCTCTATGCCCCGTCGGGCTCCTCCGGCGATCACCGCCAGGAATCCAAGGAGCGCTTCATGGCCTATTTCATGGACTACCTGAAGGGCCTGCGCCGCAAACGCCGCGAGTACGTGATCTGCGGCGACTGGAACATCGCCCACAAGGAGATCGACCTCAAGAACTGGAAGGGCAACCAGAAGAACTCCGGCTTCCTGCCGCATGAGCGCGCCTGGATGGACGAGCTCTTCGGCCGTGCCGGCTTCGTCGATGCCTTCCGCGTGGTCAACCAGGAACCCGAGCAGTACACCTGGTGGTCCAACCGCGGCCAGGCCTGGGCGAAGAACGTCGGCTGGCGCATCGACTATCAGGTCGTCACCCCCGGCCTGCAGGACAAGGTGCGGTCGGCGTCGATCTACAAGGACGAGCGCTTCTCCGACCACGCCCCGCTGATCATGGAGTACGACTGGGAGATCTGAGACGGCCTGGTTATCGCCGCGCTCAGCGCGTGAGCTTGAGGCCCACCCGCGTGATGGCCTGGCCCTCCATCTCGCGCACCACCAGTTCGAGGTTGCCCAGGGGCACGCGGTCACCCACCACCGGCCGGCGCTTGAAGGCCTGGGTGAGGTAGTCGGCAAGCGTGGTGGCCCGTGCCTCGTCCGGCACCGCCACCCCGTACACGGCCGCCACGTCGCCCAGCGTCGCCTGCGCGTCGAGCACGAACTCGCCGAAGAAGCGTGATTCGCGCAGGTGCTCCGGCACCTTCGCCGTGGCCAGCAGGCGGTCCAGGGCCTCCACGTCGTCACCGCGGGCGAGCAGCAGCAGCTGGTCGCCGACGGCAAGCCGCTCGGCCTCGCAACCCGACACCACCCTGTCCCCGCGAATCAGGCCGGCCACGCTGGTCCCCGGCGGCAGCGACAGGCCGGCGGGCGTCTCCCCCAGGGCCGGGCTGTCCTCGGTCAGCATGTAGACCACCATCTCGTAGTCGACCTGCCCGGGCAGGTCGAGCTCCAGGCGCCGGTGCCAGCCCGGGGTGGCCGGCACCTCCAGCCCGAGCCAGCGGGCCACGGGGGCCAGCGTCCAGCCCTGCAGCACCAGCGAGACCAGCACCACGAAGAAGGCCACGTCGAAATAGCGCTGGGCGTTGGGCAGGTCGGCCAGCAGCGGGAACAGGGCGAGGATGATCGGCACCGCCCCGCGCAGCCCCACCCAGCCGACGAACAGCTGCTCCTTGAGCGGAAAGCCGAAGGGGGCCAGGGAGATGAACACGGCCAGCGGGCGGGCGATGAAGATCAGCGCCAGCGCCACCGCCAGGGCCGGCAGGGCCACCGAAAGCAGGGCGCTGGGCGTGACCAGCAGGCCCAGCATGAGGAACATCGCGATCTGCACCAGCCAGGCGATGCCGTCGTGGAAGCGCTGGATGCCGAGATTGGCCTGCAGCGGCCGGTTGCCCAGCACCAGCCCCGCCACGTACACGGCGAGAAAGCCGCTGCCGCCCAGATTGAGGGTGAAGGAAAAGATCACCAGGGCGCCGGCCAGCGCCAGCAGGGGATAGAGGCTGGTGGCCAGCGGCAGGCGGTTGATGACGTAGACCAGCAGGCGGCCGCCGCCGTAGCCGAACACCAGGCCGAGTCCCATCTGCTGCACGAGCATCACCAGCACACCGGCGTCGAGCCCGGTCGCCCCGGCAACCAGCAGCTCGACCAGGGCCACGGTGAGGAAGATCGCCATCGGGTCGTTGGCCCCGGACTCGATCTCCAGGGTGGCGCTGACGCGCTCCTTGAGACGCAGGCCCTGGGCGTGCAGCAGCCCGAACACGGCCGCCGCGTCGGTGGAGCCGACAATCGCCCCCACCAGCAGGCCCTGCAACCAGTTGAGCTCGAACACCAGGGTCGCCACCAGCCCCGTGACACCGGCGGTGATCAGCACGCCCAGGGTGGCCAGACTCAGCGCCGGGCGCAGGCCGACGCGAAAGCTCGCCGCACGCGTGCCGAGACCACCATCGAAGAGGATGATGGCCAGCGCGACCGAGCCGATGAGGTAGGCGGCCTGGTAGTTGTCGAAGCGAATCGCGCCCGGCCCTTCCTCGCCGGCCAGCATGCCCAGGGCCAGGAACACGAGCAGCAGCGGCATGCCGACCCGGCGCGAGGGCACGCTGACGAGGATGCTGATGAGCAGCAGCCCGGCGGCGACGAGGATCAGCTGGTTGACGGCATCCATTCGGGGGCTCGGCAGTGGGCGGGGTTCTGGTAAGCTTGCCGATCATTATGCCAGCACCCACGCCACCCTCGCACGAAGCCGACCGTCCGGCACCCCGCGGCAACGCCCGCGCCCGCAACTGGGGCGAGGCCCTGCGCGTCTACACGCGCCCGCAGGTGGTGGCGATGTACTTCCTCGGTTTCTCGGCCGGGCTGCCCTTCCTGCTGGTGTTCTCCACGCTCACTGCCTGGCTGGCGCAGGCGCAGATCGAGCGCGGCGTGATCGGCTTTTTCGCCTGGGTCGGCATCACCTATTCCATCAAGGTCTTCTGGGCTCCGGTGGTGGACCGGCTGCGATTCCCGCTGCTCTCGCGCCTGTTCGGCCAGCGCCGCGGCTGGATGCTCGCCGCCCAGCTGGGCATCGCCGGCGGGCTCGCCCTGCTGGCCGTCACCGACCCCGCCACACAGCTCGCACTGTTTGCCGGCATCGCGCTGTTCATCGCCTTCAGCTCGGCCACCCAGGACATCACCATCGACGCCTACCGCATCGAGGCAGCGGCCGACGCCCAGCAGGGCGCCATGGCGGCCGCCTACGTCTTCGGCTACCGCGTGGCCACGCTGGCCTCGGGGGCCGGCGCACTCTACCTGGCGAGCTACCTGTCCTGGAGCCTGAGCTATCTGATCATGGCCGCGCTCATGCTGGTGGGCATCGTCACCACGCTGCTGATCCGCGAGCCTGCGCATGTGCGCAGCGACACGGTGAGCGAGCTCGAGGCCGGCATCCAGCGCACCCTGCACATCGACACCATGCAGGAAGGCCTGCCGCGGCGCATCGCGGCCTGGTTCGCGCGCGCCGTGATCGGGCCGTTCGTGGAATTCTTCACCCGCACCGGCTGGTATGGCCTCGCGATCCTGCTGCTCATCGCCATCTACCGCATCAGCGACATCAGCATGGGCGCGATGGCCAACCCCTTCTACCTCGACCTGGGCTACACGCTGGAGGACATCGCCAACGTCGCCAAGCTCTTCGGCTTCGTCATGACCATCGCGGGCGCCCTGCTCGGCGGCCTGGCCGTGGCGCGTTTCGGCGTGATGTGGCCGCTGTTCGTCGGCGCCGTTCTGGTGGCCGCCACCAACCTGCTGTTCTCGCTATTGGCGATCTCCGAGCCCACGCTCGTGATGCTCGCCGTGGTGATCAGCGCCGACAACCTCGGCGCGGGCTTTGCCACCTCGGCCTTCATCGCCTACCTCTCCAGCCTCACCAACCGGGCCTACACGGCTACGCAGTACGCCCTGTTCAGCTCGCTGATGACCCTGCCGGCCAAGATCATCAGCGGCTTCTCGGGCCTGGTGGTCGATGCGCAGGGCTGGTTCTTCTTCTTCCTCTACACGACAGGTCTGGGCATCCCCACCATCCTGCTCGCGCTGTTCGTCATCCATCACCGCGAGACCCTGGCCCGCCACTTCAATCACCAACCGGCGGCCGACCGGACGCCTAACGCCTAACGCCTAACGCCTAACGCCAATGACCTTCGCCGAATTCCTGCGCCGCATCGACACCTACTGCGACCACCGCGTGCTCGCCGGCACGCCGGCCGAGACCTTCGCCGCGGTACGCGCGGATGGGCATCCGGACATGGCCTATGGGCCGTTGCTGAAGACGCTGCTCGACTGGTGTGCGATCACCTCCTTGGACATGCGGGTGGAGCGCACGGCGCTGGTGAACGCGCTGGGCCCGCTGCGCCTGGGCTACCAGCAGGAAGGGGCCTCGCAGGCAGGGTACGCGGAACTCGCCGCACTCATCCGCGCCATCGACGCGGCCTTCGACGATGCGCGTCTGGAGGCCCCGGAGCGGGCGCTGCACTGATCAGTGCAG
>DSBO01000196.1 GCA_011046015.1 Thioalkalivibrio sp.
GCGTTGGGTGCCCACACGGCGAAGCGCACGCCGGGCACGTCGTCGATCACGCAGGGATGGGCGCCGAGCACGCGGTAGATGTGCCAGTGGCGGCCCTCGCCGAACAGGTGCAGGTCGAAGTTGCTGATGGCGGCGGGGAAGGCGTAGGGGTCGTGGCGCTCGTGCACGGCGCCGTGGTGGTCTTCCCAGCGCAGGCGGTAGCGGGCCGGGAGGCCGCCGGCATCGCCCCGCCACTCGAACAGGTCGGTGCCGTCGATGCGCTCGAGCGGGGCATCGAGCTCGGCGATGCGCACATCGCGGGCATGTGGCAGGAAGGCGCGCACCGTGGTCAGCTCGCCGTGCCCGTGGCGCCCGAGGACGCTGAACGGGTCGTGATGACGGGCATCGACCAGGCGGCGCAGGTCGTCGTCGGCGAGGCGGGTGGCGTCTTGGTGAGCCTTCATGGATCGGATATCTGTGCCTTGATGTATGGTCAGCATTATGTAATAGAAACGGGGCGGCAAAGAAGCCATACTAGAACCATACGCTATTCGCGCGCGCCGCGCCGTGGCGCAATGCAGTTTCCGGGCCAGAATATGATACGGGCGGCCCCTTGCCTGCACACACGCACTTCAGTGACAGATCGGGAATCCCATCGCTAATGAAACTGAAATCGCAACGCTTTATCAGCCGCATCACCCGCGACACCCTGGCCCTGATCCTGGCCGGCGGACGCGGTTCGCGCCTCAAGCAGCTGACCATGTGGCGCGCCAAGCCCGCGGTACCCTTCGGCGGCAAGTTTCGCATCATCGATTTTCCGCTCTCCAACTGCATCAACTCCGGCATCCGCCAGGTTGGCGTGCTCACCCAGTACAAGGCCCATTCCCTGATCCAGCATGTGCAGAAGGGCTGGGGGTTTCTGCGCGGCGAGTTCGGCGAGTTCGTCGAGATCCTGCCGGCGCAGCAGCGCATCGAGACCTCCTGGTACGAGGGCACGGCCGATGCGGTGTACCAGAACCTGGACATCATCCGTCGCCACAACCCCGAGTACGTGATGATTCTGGCGGGTGATCATGTCTACAAGATGGACTACGGCCAGATGATCGCCTACCACGTCGAGTCCGGGGCCGACATGACCGTGGGTTGCCTGGAAGTGGACCTCAAGACCGCGCAATCCTTCGGCGTGATGGCCATCGACGGTGACGGCCAGGTGACCGATTTCGCGGAGAAGCCGGAAGAGCCGGCGCCCATGCCGGGCAAGCCGGGCACGGCGCTGGCCTCGATGGGCATCTATGTGTTCAACACCGCGTTCCTGTTCGAACAGCTCATCAGGGATGCGGACATGCCGGGTTCCAGCCACGACTTCGGCAAGGACATCATTCCGGCCATCATCGACCGCTACCGGGTGATGGCCTTCCCGTTCCGTGACCCGGAGACGGGCGCCCAGGCCTACTGGCGGGACGTGGGGACGGTGGACTCCTACTGGGCGGCGAACATGGAGCTGATCGGGGTGACGCCGGAGCTCAACCTCTACGACGAATACTGGCCGATCTGGACCTACCAGGAGCAGCTGCCCCCGGCCAAGTTCGTGTTCGACGACGACGACCGCCGCGGCATGGCGGTGGACTCCATGGTTTCCGGGGGCTGTATCATCTCGGGTGCCTCGTTGCGCCACTCGCTGCTGTTCTCCAACGTGCGCATCGATTCGTTCTCCAGCGTCGAGGATGCGGTGATCCTGCCGGACGTGGAGATCGGCAGCGACTGCCGCATCACCAAGGCGGTGATCGACAAGGGCTGCCGCATTCCCCCGGGCACGGTGATCGGCGAGGACGCCGCCGAAGACGCGCGCCGCTTCCACGTCTCCCCCGGCGGCGTGGTGCTGGTCACACCGGAGATGCTGGGTACGAGCATCCGCTATGTCCGATAAGACGCGCCTGAAGGTGGTGCTGTGCTGGCACATGCACCAGCCGCAGTACCAGGACCTGCTCGGCGGCGAGTATCACCTGCCGTGGACCTACCTGCATGCGACCAAGGACTACATCGACATGGCCGCGCACCTGCGCGCCGTGCCGGGAGCCAAGGCAGTGATCAATTTCGCTCCGATCCTGCTGGAGCAGATCGACGACTATGCCCGCCAGCTGCACGCTTACCTCAACCAGGGCACGCCAATTCGCGACACCCTGCTGGCGGCGCTGGCCAATCCCGTGCTGCCGCAGGAGTCCTCCGCCCGCATGTTGCTGGCCGAGGCCTGCGTGCGAGCCAACGAGGTCCGGCTGATCGAGCCCTATCCGCAGTTCAAGCTGCTGGCCGACATGGTCAAGTGGTACCGCCGCCACCCTGACGGGTTGATGTATGTGAGCGAGGGCTTCCTCGCTGACATCCTCGTCTGGTATCACCTGGCGTGGATGGGCGAGACCACGCGCCGGCGTGACGAGCGCGTGGCCAAGCTCATGGACAAACAGAGCGGCTACACGCTGGAGGACCGGCGTCAGTTGCTGCAGATCATCTGCGAACAGCTGAGTGGCGTGATCGAGCAGTACCGCGCGCTCGCCGAACAGGGTCAGGTGGAGCTGTCGATGACCCCCTACGCCCATCCCATCATGCCGCTGCTGCTCGACATGCAGGCCGCGCGTGATGCGATGCCGGAGGTGGAGTTGCCATCGGGCCAGTACCCGGGCGGCGAGGAGCGTGTGCGCTGGCACATCGTGGAGGGTATCCGCACCTTCGAGCGCTATTTCGGCTTTCGGCCCGTGGGGTGCTGGCCGTCCGAGGGCGGCGTGAGCGCGGCCACCCTGCGCGTGCTCGGCGACTACGATTTTCGCTGGACGGCCAGCGGCGAGACCGTGCTGGCCAACAGCCTCAAGGCGGTGAACGGCGGGGAGGTGGATCCCACCAAGCGTTGGCTGCATGCCCCGTACCGGCTGGACGGGCAGGGCACCGCCTGCTTTTTCCGTGACGACGGGCTGTCGGACGCCATCGGCTTCAAGTACGCCGACTGGCACGCGGACGATGCGGTGGCCGACTTCGTGCACCATCTCGAGAACATCGCCGAGGCCTGTACCGAAAAGCGCCAGGACTGCGTGGTGTCCGTGATCCTCGACGGTGAGAATGCCTGGGAGTACTACCCCAACAACGGCTACTACTTCCTGAGCGCCCTGTACGGCCTGCTGGCGGACCATCCGACCATCGAGCTGACGACCTTCAGGGCGGCGCTGGATGCCGTCGAGCCGAAACCGCTGCCCACCCTCAAGGCGGGTAGCTGGGTGTATGGCACCTTCTCCACCTGGATCGGCGACATGGACAAGAACCGGGGCTGGGAGATGCTGATCGACGCCAAGCGGGTGTTCGATTGCCTGGTGGCGGAGGGACGCCTCAGTGGCGAGCGACTGGAACGCGCCACCCGCCAGCTTGCGATCTGCGAGGGCTCGGACTGGTGCTGGTGGTTCGGTGACTACAACCCGGCCACCTCGGTCAGCTCCTTCGAGCGCCTCTATCGCCTGCATCTGGCCAACCTGTACCAGATCATGGGCGAAGCGCCCCCCGAGTACCTGGCGCACAGCTTCACCCATGGCGGTGGCAGTCCGGCCACCGGCGGGGTGATGCGGCAGGGCCAGCAGCACGCGTAGCGCAGTTTCGGCCAATCAACAGGCCGCGCAGGGAGGCGCCCGCATGACGAGACCCGACTGGAGGAAGGGATCGGCTTGATCGACACATCCGCCAAGGCAAGCTCACCGCTGGACCGGCGTCGCGCCGGCGTCGTGCTGCATCCCACCTCGCTGCCCGGTGACGCCCCCGTGGGCAACCTGGGCGCCGATGCCCGGCGCTTCGTCGACCTGCTGGCCGAGATCGGCCTCAGCGTGTGGCAGGTGCTTCCCCTGGGACCGACGGCTCCCCTGGACTCCCCCTACCAGAGCGAATCCGCGCATGCCGGCAGCCACTGGCTCATCAGCCTCGAGCCGTTGCGCGAGCGCGGCTGGCTGAATGGCGATGACGAGGCCCCGCCGGCTGCCGTCGAGGACTGGACCTACTGGCACGGTGCCCGCCTGCGCCGCGCGCGCGAGGGGTTTCTCGCCCATGCCGAACGCGACGATCGGCATGCCTACGAACGCTTTTGCGAGGAACGGGGCGACTGGCTGGATGACTACGCCCTGTTTCGGGCCCTGAGCCACGAACACGACGGGCGCCCCTGGTGGGAATGGACGGCGGAGCTGCGTCGACGCGACCCGGCGGCCCTGCGCGAGACCCGTGCGCGGCTGGCCGAGGTGCTGGACCAGCACCGCTTTGAGCAGTTCCTGTTCTACAGCCAGTGGACCGACCTGCGACGCTACGCCAACGAACGTGGCGTCCTGCTGTTCGGCGACATGCCCATCTTCGTCGCCCACAATTCCGCCGATGTCTGGGCCGAGCCGCACTATTTCGACCTGGACGAGACGGGGCGGCCGGGTCACGTCGCCGGCGTGCCGCCGGACTACTTCTCGGCCACCGGCCAGCGCTGGGGCAATCCGCTGTACAACTGGGACGTGATGCAGGCGGACGGCTTCGCCTGGTGGGAACGCCGCCTGCGCAGCATGGAGACCCAGTTCGATCTGATCCGCGTGGATCACTTCCGCGGCTTTGAGGCGTACTGGGCGATCCCCGCAGACGAGGAGACGGCGATCCGGGGCAAGTGGGTAAAGGCCCCTGGCGAGGCGTTGTTCCGGCGCTTGCGCGAGCGGCTCGGCGACCTGCCGCTGGTGGCGGAGGATCTCGGTACCATCACCCCCGAGGTCGAGGCCCTGCGCGACGCCTGGGGCCTGCCCGGCATGAAGATCCTGCAGTTTGCCTTCGACGGCAGCGCCGACAACCCCTACCTGCCGGATCATCACGTAGAGAACGCCGTGGTCTATACCGGCACCCACGACAACGACACCAGTCTTGGCTGGTTCGAGTCGCTGGACGAGACCACGCAGCATTTCGTGCTCGACTACCTCGGCGCGCCCGAAGAACCCATGCCCTGGCCGCTGATCCGTGCCGCGCTCGGCTCGGTGGCGCGTCTGGCCATGGTGCCGCTGCAGGACCTGCTGGAACTCGACGGCGGCCACCGCATGAACGTTCCCGGCACGGTCCAGAACAACTGGACCTGGCGTTTTGACTGGACGCAGCTCGGCCGCGACCTGCCACGGCGCCTGCGTCACCTGCTGGAGCTGTACGACCGGATCTGATCCGACGGCCGGTCCTCAGCGCATGCGGGTCGACCGTCAGGCGGTGCGCTCAGGCGTCGTTTTCGCTGGCGGGTGCGCGCTGGGCCTTGAAGCCGACCTGGTTGGCCTGGTTGACGCCCTGCAGGACGAAGGTCTTGATGTTGCCGAGGAACTCGTCGATTTCGGCGTCCTTGCCCAGGTTGCTGTCGATGACGGCGACCACGTCGCCCAGCAGGTTGGTCAGGTGTTCGGCGCGGGCCTCTTCGCGGGCAGCGAAGCGGGCGAGCTTTTCCTCGCGTTCTTCCGGCGCGCTGGCGCCGCGGGTGTGGTTCTCGAGGATTTTTTCCCAGGCGGCTCGGTTGTCGATGGGCATGGTTCGTCACGGGCTGGTTGAGGATGCGGCAACGCTACCACGCGGCGGATTCCGGCGCTAATAGCCGCAGTCTTCGTGGGTCGAAGCGTGGGGCGGGCAGGCGAGGCGCGCCCGAGAAGAGGGATGGTGCCGAGGGCGAGAATCGAACTCGCACTCCCGAAGGAACCTGATTTTGAGTCAGGCGCGTCTACCAGTTCCGCCACCCCGGCACTCAGGCCGCACAGTATCAATGGAAAGGCCTGTTCCCGCAAGCATTCGTATCGCAAACCCCGGACCTTCCTGCTACCATGCCGCGCCATGCAAGTGAGTGATTTCGCTTACGATTTACCCCCCGAGCTCATCGCCCAGGAACCGCCGGCCACGCGCGGTGACTCGCGCCTGCTGGTGCTCGATGGGGAGACGGGTGTCGTCGAGGATCGCCGCTTCGGCGAGGTCGGGGCGCTGCTGCGCCCCGGTGACCTGCTGGTGTTCAACAACACCCGCGTGATCCCCGCGCGCCTCTATGGTCGCAAGGAGACTGGGGGGCAGGTGGAGCTCTTGCTCGAGCGCGTGCTGGATGCGCACCATGCCCTGGCCCATGTGCGTGCGAGCAAGTCGCCGAAACCCGGCACGCGCCTGCGCCTGGAGGGCGGGGCCGAGGTGACCGTGACCGGTCGCCGCGATGCCCTGTTCGCGCTGGACTTCGGCCAGGACCAGTCCATCTGGCAGGTGCTGGAGACGGTGGGCCACATGCCGCTGCCGCCCTACATCACCCGCGCGGACCGCATCGACGACCGCGAGCGTTACCAGACCGTGTACGCCGAGCGCCCGGGGGCGGTGGCCGCGCCGACGGCGGGGCTGCACTTCACCGAAGAGCTGCTGGCGGCACTGCGCGAGCGGGGCGTGGAGACCGCCTTCGTGACCTTGCACGTGGGGGCGGGCACCTTTCAGCCGGTGCGCGTGGAGGACATCGCCGAACACCAGATGCACGCCGAGTGGGTGGAGGTGCCGGAGACGGTGGTGGCGCAGGTGGCGGCCTGCCGGGCCCGCGGCGGGCGCGTGATCGCGGTGGGCACCACCAGCGTGCGCAGCCTGGAGGCGGCGTCCGCGGGCGGGGCGCTGGCGGCCTTCTCGGGCGACACCGACATCTTCATCACGCCGGGCTACCGCTTTCGCAGCGTGGATGCGCTCATCACCAATTTTCACCTGCCGGAATCCACCCTGCTGATGCTGGTGAGCGCCTTCGCCGGCCACGCCCACATCATGGCCGCCTACCGCCACGCCATCGAGCAGCGTTACCGGTTTTTCAGTTATGGTGATGCCATGTTCATCACCCGCCCGCAGCCCGGGGCCCGGGCGTAGAGTCGAGGAGAGCGCCCTGAATGCGCATGCAGTTTGAACACCTGGCCAGCGACGGGGCGGCCCGCCGGGGGCGGCTTACCTTTCCGCGCGGGGTGGTGGAGACACCGGCCTTCATGCCCGTGGGCACCTACGGTACGGTAAAGGCCATGACGCCCGAGGAGCTGACCGGGCTCGGCGCCCAGATCATCCTTGGCAATACCTTCCACCTGATGCTGCGCCCGGGCACCGAGATCATCGCCAGGCACGGCGACCTGCACGACTTCATGCACTGGGAAGGGCCGATCCTCACCGACTCGGGCGGCTTCCAGGTCTTCAGCCTGGTGCAGATGCGCAAGATCACGGAGGAGGGCGTGCGCTTCCAGTCGCCGGTGAACGGCAGCCCGGTGGAGCTGACGCCGGAGCGTTCCATGGCCGTGCAGAAGGCACTGGGTTCGGACATCGTGATGATCTTCGACGAGTGCACGCCGTACCCGGCCACCGAGGAGCAGGCCCGGCAGTCCATGGAGCTCTCCCTGCGCTGGGCCGCGCGCAGCCGCGCCGCCCACGAGGGCAACGACGCGGCCCTGTTCGGCATCGTGCAGGGCGGCATGTATGAGGCGCTGCGCCACGAATCGGCGGCAGGGCTACAGGCCATCGGCTTCGACGGCTATGCCATCGGCGGCCTGTCGGTGGGCGAGCCGGAGGCGGACCGCCTGCGGGTGCTGGACACGACCCTGCCGGTGCTGCCGACCGACGGCCACGCTACCTGATGGGGGTGGGCACGCCGGAGGACATCGTCGAGGCCGTGCGCCGCGGCGTGGACATGTTCGACTGCGTGATCCCCACGCGCAATGCGCGCAACGGCTTTCTCTACACCCGCTACGGTACGCTGCGCATCCGCAACGCGAAGTACACCGACGACACCGGCCCGATCGACCCGGAATGCGGCTGCTACACTTGCCGCAATTACTCCCGCTCCTACCTCAGGCACCTGGATAAGTGCGGCGAGATGCTGGGTCCGCGCCTCAACACCATCCACAACCTGTACTACTACCAGGAGCTGATGCGGGGTCTGCGCGGGGCCATCGAGGCCGGGCAGCTGGCGGCCTTCGTGGCCGAGTTCTACCGCCTGCGCTCGAAAAGCGTGCCGCCTGTGTCATAATACGGCGCCTTGAACCGTGTACCATCGGAGCCTGTCTGGGTTCCTGATAACGACCAATAACCGGAGTGAGTCCCATGGATCTTCTGATTGCCAGTGCCATCGCCGAGAACGGTGCCCAGCAGGCCCAGGGCGGCGGTATCCAGCTGCTGCTGCTGATCGGCCTGATGTTCGTGATGATGTATTTCCTGATCATCCGCCCGCAGAGCAAGCGCGCCAAGGAGCACCGCAGCATGCTCGAGGCCCTGAACAAGGGTGACGAGGTGGTCACCACCGGTGGCCTGCTCGGCAAGGTCACCGAAATTGGCGAGAACTTCGTGCAGATCGAGGTCGCCCAGGGTACCGAGGTGAAGGTGCAGAAGCAGGCGGTCGGTGCCGTCATGCCCAAGGGCACGATGAAGAACCTCTAAGCCCGTCTCGACGCGCCAGTGCGCATCGCCATTCAAGCCAGGGAACGTTCATGAATCGCTACCCCCTCTGGAAATACCTCCTGATCCTCGCCGTGGTGGTCGGGGGCATCCTCTATGCCCTGCCGAACCGCTACCCGCAGGATCCGGCACTGCAGATCAGTGCCACGCGGGGGGTCGAAGTCAATGAAACGGTCAGCCAGCGCGTGGCCAACGTCCTCGAGCAGGTCGGTGTCGCGTACAAGGAGGTTTCGCTGGAGCAGGAACAGCTGCTGGTACGGTTCCACGACGTGGATGACCAGCTCAAGGCCCAGGATATCGTGCGCAACGTGCTGGGCAGCGGCTATATCGTCGCGCTCAACCTTGCGCCCAGCACGCCCGAGTGGCTGCAGGCCTTCAACGCCAGGCCGATGAGCCTGGGTCTCGATCTGCGCGGCGGCGTGCACTTCCTGATGCAGGTCGATATGGACGAGGTGCTCGCCAAGACGCTGGAGCGCAACGAGGGCGAGTTTCGCACCCTGCTGATCGAGAACAACATTCCCTACGAGGACGTCTCCCGTACCGAGGAGGCCGTGCTGGCAAGCTTTGCCAGTGCGGCCCTGCGTGAGCGGGCGCTGGATGCCCTGCGCGGCGAGTACCGCGACGACATGGCATTCGATAGCTTGGAGGTCGACGGGGCGTTCCGCATCGAGGCGCGCGTCCGCGAGGAGGCGTTGCAGGAGATCAGGAATTTTGCCGTGCAGCAGAACGTCACGGCCCTGCGCAAGCGCGTCAACGAGCTGGGTGTGGCCGAACCGCTGATCCAGCAGGCGGGCGAGGACCGCGTGGTGGTGCAGCTGCCGGGCGTGCAGGACACGGCGCGCGCCAAGGAGATCCTCGGCAAGACCGCCACCCTCGAATTCCGTCTGGTGAACGAGGGCGCTGACGCCTACGAGGCGCAGGCCACCGGCCGCGTGCCGGCCGGCGACCGGCTCTACCTCGATCGCCAGGGCCAGCCGATCCTGCTCAAGCGCCGCGTGATGCTCACCGGCGACTACATCATCGATGCCCAGAGCGGCATCGACACCGAGTCCGGCGGCCCGTCGGTCACCATCACCCTGGACGGCAAGGGGGCGCGCCTGTTCAGCAAGGCCTCGGGCGAGAACGTCAAGCGCCTGATGGCAGTGGTGTTCATCGAGACCCAGACCGAGACGCGCATGATCAACGGCGAGCGCGTGAACGTGCCGATCAAGATCGAGGAGGTGATCAACGTCGCGCGCATCCAGGAACAGCTGGGCAAGCGCTTCCAGATCACCGGGCTGGATTCCAGCCGCGAGGCGGCCGACCTCGCGCTGCTGCTGCGCGCCGGTGCGCTGGCCGCGCCGATGCAGATCGTGGAGGAGCGCACCATCGGTCCGAGCCTCGGCAAGGACAACATCGAGCGCGGCTTCAAGTCGGTGGTCATCGGCTTCGTGCTGGTGATGATCTTCATGGCGCTCTACTACCGCGTGTTCGGCCTGATCGCCAACCTTGCGCTCACGGCCAATCTACTGCTGATCGTGGCGGCGCTGTCGCTGTTCCAGGCCACGCTCACGCTGCCGGGCATCGCCGGCATCGTGCTCACCGTCGGTATGGCGGTGGACGCCAACGTGCTGATCTTCGAGCGCATTCGCGAGGAGTTGCGCAACGGTGTGTCGCCGCAGGCGGCGATCCGCGCCGGCTATGACAAGGCGCTCTCCACCATCGCCGACGCCAACATCACGACGCTGATCGCCGCCATCGCGCTGATCGTGATCGGCACCGGCCCGGTGCAGGGTTTCGCCGTCACGCTGTCCATCGGCATCGTCTCGTCCATGTTCACCGCGATCATGGGCACCCGCGCCGTGGTCAACCTCATCTACGGTAACCGACGCCTCAAGCGTCTGGCGATCTGACAGGAGAATCGGTTCATGCCCAATGCCAAGACCCGGATCGACTTCATGGCCGTGCGCAAATCCGCGCTGGCCCTGTCGCTCGTCCTGATCGTCATCTCCATCGGTTCGCTGTTCGTCAATGGCCTCAACCTGGGGATCGATTTCACCGGCGGCACCTCCATCGAGGTGCGCTTCCAGCAGCCCGCCGACCTCGGCCAGGTACGGAGCGTGCTTGCCGAGGGCGGCTTCGACAAGGCCATCGTGCAGAACGTGGACACGGCCCGCGACGTGCTGATCCGCCTAGCGCCGCGCCCGGGCGAGGACAGTGCCGAGCTCAGCAACGAGGTGCTGCAGCTGCTGCGCAACATGACCGAGGGCGGCGCGGAGATGCGCAGCGTGGACTTCGTCGGCCCGCAGGTGGGCGAGGAGCTGCGCGACCGCGGCGGCATCGCCATCCTCGTGGCTCTGGCCGGCATCCTGCTCTACGTCTGGGTGCGCTTCATCCACTGGGGTTTCTCGGTGGGCTCCGTGCTCGCGCTGGTGCACGATGTGATCATCACCGTCGGGGTGTTCTCGCTCGCCAGGATCAGCTTTGACCTGACGGTACTCGCGGCCATTCTCGCCGTGATCGGTTACTCGCTGAACGACACTATCGTGGTGTTCGACCGTGTGCGCGAGAACTTCCGCTTGATGCGCAAGGCCGAGCCCCCGGAAGTGCTCAACACATCGATCAACCAGATGCTCACGCGCACGCTCATCACCTCGGGCACCACCTTGCTGGTGTTGTTCGCGCTGCTGATCTTCGGCGGCGACAACATCTTCGGCTTCGCCCTGGCGCTGGTGGTCGGTATCGTGGTGGGGACGTATTCCTCCATCTACATCGCCAGCAACGCCCTGATCATGCTGGGCGTCACCAAGCAGGATCTGATGCCGGTGGAGAAGGAAGGCGAGGGGGAGGAGACCCCCTGAGGGGGGCTTTCCCGCCACAAAAAAGCCGCGGTTACGCGGCCTTTTTTGTGCGAGCGAGGTCAGGCCTGGCGGGCCCGGTCGGCCTCGTCCAGCGGGTCCGGCTCGTCGGCGCGCGGGACGATGCGGCGGCACAGCGAACTGCTCGGCCGCTTGCAGCGGTCGTCATCGGCCGCACGCAGGGTGAGAAAGGCCCAGCCCACGGCGATCAGCCAGAGCAGCATGCCGAGCCCGACCGTGCCCCAGCTCACCGTATCCAGGCCCAACGGCCCGCCACGGTAACCATAGACGATGCTGATAATACTGCTGATCCAGAAGACGCCGATGGGGGCCGCGCAACAGCCGGCGCAACCGTAACGGCAGACAGCAAGTGGGGGGATGAAGACCGCGAGGACGTGGCGTCTCATCAAGTTCCTCCTTTGACGTGCACCCTGTGGTTATTATTTTTTGTAATACTTTGTATCGGTGTATAGC
>DSBO01000206.1 GCA_011046015.1 Thioalkalivibrio sp.
AGGAAGACCCGTCAGGCATCACCGCCGGCGCCCGCTTCTGGGGCTCGAGCTTCGTCGCCGGGCCGCAGGGCGAAATCCTGGCGCAGAGCCCGGTGGACGGCGACGACGTGCTGGTGGTGCCCATCGACCGTGAGCGCGCCGAGCAGGTACGCCGTATCTGGCCCTACTTCCGCGACCGGCGTATCGACGCCTACGGCGAACTCACACGCCGCTTCCGCGACTGACACGAGGATCTACGTGACCGCTCCGGCAACACCCCCCTGGCTCGAACACTTTCCGACCCTGCGCAGCATCACCGATCCCGCAGGGCAACGTGTCATCGCGGCGGCGCAGCGGCTCACGATGCCCTCCGAAACCGTGGTGTTCCACACGGGCGCCCCCTGCCGTAACTACCTGCTGGTGATCGACGGCTCGGTACGCGTACGCCAGATCGCCGCCAACGGGCGCGAGATCGTTCTCTACCGCGTCGGTCCCGGTGAATCCTGCGTGCTCACCACGTCCTGCCTGCTGGCCTCCAGCAGCTATGCCGCCGAGGGTATTACCGAGGGCGAGGTCGACGCCGTGGCCATTCCCGCGCCCGAGTTTCACCGCGCGGTGGCGGAATCACCCGGGTTCCGCCAGTTCGTCTTCGACAGCTTCGGCCAGCGCCTCGCCGATCTCATGGCCCTGGTCGAGGAAGTGGCCTTCGGGCGACTCGAAGCGCGACTGGCCCAGCGCCTGCTGCGCTTCGCGGGCGACGGTTCCGTGGTCGAGGCCACCCATCCGGAACTCGCCACCGAGATCGGCAGCGCGCGGGAGGTGGTAAGCCGTCAGCTTAAGACCTTCGAGCAACGTGGCTGGGTGACACTGCAGCGCGGCCGCGTCGAGATCCAGGACCGTGAGGCACTGGCCGCACTCGAACTGATGTAGATCGCGCCCTCTCCGGCGCCTGTGTGACCAGGTTACTGAAATTTGGCGTCGGGCGACCTATGCTCCTGACATCCACCAACGCAAGACCACACCGGAGGTGTATGTCATGACCAACAACATGGGTAACGCTGATCGCATCATCCGCGCCATCATCGGCATCGTCCTGCTGGCGCTCATCGTCGTCTTCCCCGACGCCTCCTGGCGCTGGTGGGGCCTGATCGGCATTGTGCCGCTGGCCACCGCCATCATCGGCTGGTGCCCGGCGTATACGATTCTCGGCATGAACACCCGCGGCAAGGGCGCCTAGTATCCTGTCACACCATCGATCCCGACAGATTCAGGGGCGGCCTCAGGCCGCCCTTTTTGCTTACCCGTACCTGCAATCGGCGCGGCGATATGGGAAAATATGCCGCTTTGGATACACAGCGTGTCGCGACGCCAGCCCATGACTTACCTCAGGACCCTGCTCGACCCCAAACTGCCCGATGCCGGCCGCAAGACCCTGCGGTGGGGCCGGCTGTACGGCTGCGCGCGCGGCCTGGCGATCACCGAGGCGGCAACGCGTGCCGGCCGGTTCACCCTGCTGGTCACACCCGACACACAGTCGGCCTACCGGCTGGAGCAGGAACTGCGATTCTTCGGCGAGGGGGCCGACCTGCCGATCCTGAACTTCCCGGACTGGGAGACCCTGCCCTACGACGTGTTCTCACCCCACGAGGACATCATCTCCCAGCGTCTGGAGACGCTGCACCGTCTGCCGACCCTCGCACATGGCGTGCTGGTGGTGCCGGTCACCACCCTGATGCATCGCATCGCCCCCCGGGACTTCCTCGCCGCCCACACCCTGATGATGGACACGGGCGAGCGGCTGGACATCGACGCCCTGCGTCAGCGCCTCGAACAGGCCGGCTACCGGCACGTCAACCAGGTGATGGAACACGGCGAGTTTGCCCTGCGCGGCTCCATCGTCGACCTTTTCCCCATGGGTGCCCATGCACCCTACCGCATCGACCTGTTCGACGACGAGATCGAGAGCATTCGGGAGTTCGACCCGGAGACCCAGCTCTCGCAGGAACGGGTCGAGCGTATCCGCCTGCTGCCGGCGCACGAATTCCCGATGCACGACGAGGCCATCAAGGGCTTCCGCCAGCGTTACCGGCAGACCTTCGAGGGCGACCCGCAGGCCAGCAGCATCTACCGCGAAGTCAGCAACGGCAGCGCGCCGGCCGGCATCGAGTACTATATCCCGCTCTTCTTCGAGCAAATGTCCACGCTGTTCGATTACCTGCCGGAAGACGCACTTGTCATCGCCCTGGAAGACGTCGAGGCAGCCGCCGAGCGCTTCGTCGCGGGCCTCGCCGACCGCTATGAGCAGCGCCGCCATGATGTACAGCGTCCCCTGCTCGCGCCGGATCAACTCTTCCTGGCACCAGCTGAACTGGCCGCCGGGCTCGACCGGCAGAGCCGGGTGTTCATTCAGGGCTTCGAGATCGAGGACGCGGACGCCACGGCGCAGAACTTTGCCAGCCTGTCCCTGCCCAACCTGCTGCTGCAGGCGCGGGCCGAAGACCCGGCAGCCGCGCTGAGATCCTTCATCGCCTCGCGGCCCGGCCGCCTGCTGTTCGTGGCGGAGTCCGCCGGGCGTCGCGAGCACCTGATCGAGGCGCTGCGGCAGTTCGAGCTCTTCCCGCGCACCGTCGAAGGCTGGCCGGAGTTCATCGACGGCGACCTCGATTACGCTATCACCGTCGCGCCCCTGGAGAGCGGCGTGCGCCTGCCCGAAGCCGGCATCAACATCATCCCGGAAAGCGCGCTGTTCGGACAGCGGGCCCAGCAGGAACGTCGGCGTAAACGCCCGACCCGCGATGCTGACGCGGTGGTGCGCAACCTCACCGATCTCAACGTCGGCGCGCCCGTGGTGCACGAGGAACACGGGGTGGGTCGCTACATCGGGCTGCAGAAGCTCGAGATCGGCGGCAGCGAGACCGAGTTCCTGACCCTGGAATACGCTGGCGGCGATAAACTCTATGTACCGGTCTCCTCCCTGCACCTGATCAGCCGCTATACCGGCACGGCGCCGGAGGACGCCCCGCTGCACAAGCTCGGCAGCAACCAGTGGCAGAAGGCGCGGTGCAAGGCCGCGGAGAAGATCCACGACGTCGCCGCCGAACTGCTCGACATCAACGCGCGTCGCGCCGCCCGCCGCGGCCATGCCTTCGCCACCGATACGGACGAGTACGCAGCCTTCGCCGCGTCCTTCCCCTTCGAGGAGACGCCCGACCAGCAAAAGGCCATCGAGGCGGTGCTGGAGGACATGGCCGCCGAACGGCCGATGGACCGGGTGGTCTGTGGCGACGTGGGCTTCGGCAAGACCGAGGTGGCCATGCGCGCGGCCTTCGTCGCAGCCAGCGGCGGCAAGCAGGTGGCGGTGCTGGTGCCCACCACCCTGCTCGCCCAGCAGCACCTGCAGAACTTCCGCGACCGGCTCGCCGACTGGCCGATCCGCATCGAGGGCCTGTCACGTTTTCGCAGCCAGAAACAGCACAAGGAGACGCTGGCGGGCATCGCCGCCGGCACGGTGGATATCGTCATCGGCACGCACAAGCTGCTGCAGGGCGATGTGAAGTTCAAGGACCTGGGCCTGAACATCGTCGACGAGGAGCACCGTTTCGGCGTGCGCGACAAGGAGAAGCTCAAGAACCTGCGCGCCGAGGTCGACATCCTCACGCTCACCGCCACACCGATCCCGCGCACGCTCAACATGTCGCTCTCCGGCCTGCGCGACCTGTCCATCATCGCCACCCCACCGGTGCAGCGCCACGCCATCAAGACCTTCGTCAGCGAATGGAACGACGCCCTGCTGCAGGAAGCCGTGCTGCGCGAGGTGCGGCGTGGCGGCCAGGTCTACTTCCTGCACAACGAGGTGCAGACCATCGAGAAGATGGCGCAGCGCATCCAGCAGGTCGTACCCGACGTCTCGGTGCGCATCGCCCACGGCCAGATGCGCGAACGCGAGCTCGAGGAAGTGATGCTGGATTTCTATCACCAGCGCTTCAACATCCTGCTCTGCACCACCATCGTCGAGAGCGGCATCGACGTGCCCACGGCCAACACCATCATCATCAACCGTGCCGACAAGCTCGGTCTGTCACAGCTGCACCAGCTGCGTGGTCGCGTCGGTCGTTCACATCACCGCGCCTACGCCTATCTCGTCACACCGCCGCGGGCAGCGATGACGCCGGACGCAATCAAACGTCTGGAGGCGATCGAGTCGCTGGAGGATCTCGGCGTGGGCTTCACCCTGGCCACGCACGACCTGGAGATCCGCGGCGCGGGCGAACTGCTGGGCGACGAGCAGAGCGGCCAGATCCAGGAGATCGGCTTCACCCTGTACAACGAACTCCTCGAGCGTGCCGTCAAGGCGCTCAAGTCGGGCAAGCGACCGGAGCTGGAAAAACCGCTGCACACGGGCACGGAGATCGACCTGGGCGTCCCCGCCCTGCTGCCCGATGATTACGTGCCGGACATCCACGCGCGCCTGGTGCTTTACAAGCGCATCGCCAGTGCCGAGAGCGACGAGGCCCTGCGCGAACTCCAGGTAGAGATGATCGACCGCTTCGGCCTGTTGCCGGATGCGGCCAAGGCACTGTTCGAGGTCAACCGCGTCAAGCTCCAGGCCGAGATGCTGGGGGTAAAGAAACTCGACGTTGGCGAACAGGGCGGGCGCATCATCTTCAACGAAGCCCCGAGCATCGATCCGGCCAGGGTGATCCGCCTGATTCAGTCCGATCCACAACGTTACCGGCTCGACGGTCAGGACAAGCTGCGCTTCACCCTGTCACTGGAAAATCTGCAACAACGCGTGGATACTGTCGAGCGATTGTTCGGCGAGCTCGCAGTCAGGGATGCCGCCTGAACCAACCAGCAAGGAATACCCGTGAGACCAACCGCAATTTACCTTCCGCTGACCGCCCTGCTCCTGCTGGCACTGCTGTCGGCGCCGGCCTGGGCCGTCGATTACCGCATCGAGATGGTTGTGTTCGCCAACAATGACGAGCAGGCCTTCCATTCCGAAAAATGGTCACAGGAGGCACAGCCCCTATCCACGGATGGTGCGCTTGGCCTCTTCGACGGTCACACGCGGACGGGGTTTCGCCGCCTGAGCACGGGCACCCTGGATGAGGCCCGCCGACTGCTGGAGACGTCGAATCGCTTCACCGTCCTGAAGCACGTAGCCTGGCAGCAACCCGGGCTGTCCGCCGCGGACGCGGTACGGATCAAGCTGCATGGCGGCAGGGACTACAGCGCCGATTACCCGGAGCGGATGCAGCCGCGGCTGGAAGTGGGTGCCGCGGGCAACATCGTGGAGATTCCGGGGCCGGACCGGCTGGAGGAGCTCGATGGCACGGTGCAGGTCGTGCTGGGCCGCTACCTGCACGTCCACACCGACCTGGTGCTGCGCAAGCCGACGGTGGTCGAGCGCATCGATCGCGAAACCGGACGGCCTACCCGGACGCAGGTCCTGCTGGACATTCCCATGCAGGAGCGTCGGCGCATGCGCAGCCGCGAGCTGCACTACATCGACCACCCGATGCTGGGCGTGCTGGTGCAGATTACGCCGGTGGAACTGCCGGCACAGTAGCGGGGGAAGTGCCCGGCCGGCCAGGACCGGCGCATCATCAATCAGATCAACGGGATTGCCGCCTTCAACACCTGCCGCACGCGGTCCATGCCCGTGCGCAGGTTCTCACCGATCTCTTCCATGGTGATCTCCTCCCCGCCGCGCCCGGCGCCCCAGTTGGCGACCACGGCCAGGCTCGCATAGCAAAGGTCGAGTTCACGTGCGAGTGCCGCCTCGGGCATGCCCGTCATCCCCACCACGTCGCAACCGTCACGCTCCAGGCGATCGATCTCAGCGGCCGTCTCCAGACGCGGTCCCTGGGTTGCCGCATAGGTCCCACCGTCGACGAGATCGAGACCTGCCTCGCGTCCACCCCGGAGCAATGCCTGGCGCATCTCGGTGCAGTACGGCTGCGTGAAGTCGATGTGCGTCACGCCGTCGAGCCCCTCTTCGAAGAAGGTGTGTGCACGCGAATAGGTGTAGTCGATGATCTGGTCGGGCACCGCGAGCTGGCAGGGTGACATGCGCTCGGTGATGCCACCCACCGCCGCCACCGCGATCACGTGGGTGACGCCGATGTGCTTGAGCGCCCACAGGTTGGCTCGATAATTGACGCGATGCGGGGGGATGGTGTGGCGGTAGCCGTGACGCGCCAGAAAGGTCACGTCGCGCCCAAACAGTTGCCCGTGGGTCAGCGGGCCGGAGGGCTCGCCATACGGCGTGTGCACCACTTCCCGGCCGACGATCTTCAGGCCCTCGAGCGAGGTCAGTCCCGTGCCGCCGATGATCGCCAGGCTTGCCATGTGTCGCACTCCGTTCAGTTGTCTTTTACGGCCCAGATTCCCGCAGCGTTGCGCAGGTACTCCTTGTAATCCATGCCACTGCCAAACAGGTAGCGGTCTGCCACCTCGACGCCGATGTAATCCGCACTCGCGTCCGGGTGCTTCCGGTCGTGGCGCTTGTCCACCAGTACCGCCGTGCGCACCGATTCGGCCCCGTGCCCGTGACAGTAGGCCTGGATGGCGGCCAATGTATGGCCTTCATCGAGGATGTCATCCACCAGCAGTACGTTGCGGCCGTCGAGGCTTCGGTGCGGCTCCACGAGCCAGTGCACCTCGGCACCGCCGCTGGTCGCCCCGCGGTAGCGCGTGGCGTGCAGGTAATCGAGCTGAAGGGGAAATTCCAGGCGGGTCAAAAGCTGACCGGCGGCCACCAGGCCGCCGGTCATGATGCAGACCACCAGCGGATTGGCATCCGCCAGGTCCTCGGTAATCGCCCTCGCCATCCGCTCCAGGGCCTGTTCGATCTCGGCCCCGGTAACCAGACAGTCGGCCTCGGCGTAAACGCGCGCGGCCTCTTCAGGCGTTACCGACATCGTATCGTTCGTTCCCTTGGCGAGAAGCGACGAGGCGATGCTTAGTAGGTGAAGGTGACGGTGTCGTCGTCCATCGCCTCGCTGATGACGTAGGCGCCACCAACGGTTTCCTCGATTTCGGGGATCAGATCATCGCCCCACAGGTCCAGGGTCGGGGTGCAGACCTTGAACACGACGCCCGCTTCAACGGCGTCCTTCATGAAGTCGTAGACCGACTTGTCGCTGCCTTCCTGCACGTACAGGTTTTCGGCAACACCTTTCTTGGCCAGTTCGCCAGCGCGGCCGGTCATGATCACTTCCACTTCGTATTCCATGGCGGCAGCCACGGTGGCCTGGAAGAACGGGGCGCCCAGTTCGGAGGCGTTGGACGGGTCGGTGTTGACCATCACGATCATCAGCTTGTCAGCCATAGGATTCTCTCCCGAGTCAGTCGTGCTTCAGTGTAAAAGTCGCGAATTATAGGACTGCCGTCTGCACAAATCCAGCACTACCTAATTTACTGATATTGCCCTTGCGGGCGCCCGGCGCCCTGTCCCGCGCCGGGCCGCGCCCTGTCGCGCTCGTGGCGCATAACCACTGCGCTGGAGTGGGATTCACTCGGACTGGGGCAGCCCGGCCGCCTGCGGCGCCTCGGCCAACTTCAGACCGTCTGGCATGTGCAGGGTTCGGGTCGGGAAGGCGATCTCCGCGCCGTGCCCGGCAATGATGTCGGCGATGCGCAAGAGCACATCGTGCTTGACCTCGTGGTACTTCACCCATTGCGTGGTGCGGGTGAAGGTATAGACGAAGAAGTCCACGGATGAGGCGTTGAAGGCGTTGAAGTTCACGATCAGGGTCTGGTCCGCGTCGATCTCCGGATGCGTCGCCAGCATCGCCTTCACGTCCCTGACGATGGCGTCCATCGCTCCGATGTCGGCGTAGCGGATGCCGATCGTCTCGTAGATGCGCCGGTGCGTCATGCGCGAGGGGTTCTCCACCGCGATACTGGTGAAGATCGCGTTGGGCACGTACAGCGGGCGCTTGTCAAAACGGCGGATGCGCGTCAGGCGCCAGCCGATATCCTCCACGGTGCCCTCTATGTCCTTGTCGGGCGAGCGAATCCAGTCACCCACGGCGAATGGCCGGTCGAGGTAGACCATCAGCCCGCCGAAGAAGTTGGCCAGCAGGTCCCTGGCCGCGAAACCCACCGCAATGCCGCCGATACCGCCGAAGGCCAGCACGCCGGAGACGCTGAAGCCCAGTGTCTGCAGGCCGACGAGCGCGCCGGTGATGACCACGGACAGGCGCAGCAGCTTGGCGATGGCCTTGACCGTGGTGTGGTCGATCTCCTTGCCCAGGCGCGTGCGGCGCTCGATGACGGAGGCCTCGGTCTCGCCCACCAGGCGCACGAGGAACCAGGTAATGAGGACAATTACCAGCGCATCTCGAATCGGTCCCACGGCCTCGAACAGCGGTGCCTCCGTCGCGGCGTGCACGATCTCGGCAGCGAAGGCGATGCCCACCACCCAGATCAGAAGATTCAGCGGCAGTTTCACCGCGCGAATCATCGCCTCGTCCCAGACGGGTTCGCTGCGCTCGGCCTTGCGCTGCAGCCGTGCCAGCACCCAGGCGCTGACGAAGTTGAAGACGACCACGGCCAGCACGACGACGAATACCTGCGTGATCCAGCCGCCGAGGCCATAGGTCTCGATCAGGGTTTTGAGCGAGGAGATTAAGTCAGACATAAGAAGTTCGAAGCGCTTGGGTGGGTGTCAGACGTCCAGTTCGAGATAGGGGGATTCGTCGTAGGCGGCCACGGCGCCGGCGGCCTGTATCCAGCGCGCCGAGGCGTGCAGCTCGGCCCAGGCCTGCGGCCTGCGGCCGTGCATGCGGGCCAGGCGGACCTGGGAGACCGGGTTGTCGTAGCCTTCCAGGCTGTCCAGCACCTCGCGGGCGCCGTCGGGATGGTTGCAGACCAGCACCATGTCGCAGCCGGCGTCCAGGGCCTTGCGAGCGCGCTGGGCGAAGCTGCCGGCCACGTGCGCGGCGGCCATGCTGAGATCGTCGCTGAAGATCACCCCCTGGAAGCCCAGCTCGTGTCGCAGCACGCCCTGGAGCCAGAAGGCCGAGAAACCCGCCAGCTCCGGGTCGGCCTGAGTGTAGATCACGTGCGCGGGCATGATCGCGGCCAGCCCGTAGTGGATCATGCGCTCGAAGGGTACGAGGTCGGCCTGGCGGATGTCCTCCAACGGTCGCCGGTCCACCGGCAGGGCAAGGTGCGAATCCTCCTTCACGCCGCCGTGCCCCGGAAAGTGCTTGCCGGTGGCAGCCATGCCCGCCTCGTTCATGCCCTGCATGTAGTGATGCGCGAGGTCGGCCAGGATCTCGGGGTCGGAGTGAAAGGCCCGGTCGCCGATCACGCCGCTCAGCCCGTGAGCGACATCCAGCACCGGCGCGAAACTGAAGTCGATACCCACCGCCCGCAGCTCGGCTGCCATCAACCAGCCGCTCTCAGTGGCCAGCTCGCGCGCCCGCTGCCGGTCCTGCCGGTAAATCTCCCCCAGCCGGCTCACCGGAGGCAGGCGCGTGAAGCCTTCGCGAAAGCGCTGCACTCGGCCGCCTTCGTGGTCCACCGCCACCAGCAGATGCGGGTCGCGCAAAGCATGGATCGCGCGCACCAGCTCGGTGAGCTGGGCCACGGACTCGAAGTTACGGGTGAAGAGGATCACACCGCCGGTCTGGGGGTGCAGGAGCAACTCGTGTTCTTCGGGGGTGATCTCGGTACCTACGAGATCCAGCATCACGGGGCCCAGGGCCATGGACATCCTCGGTCAGGTGGTCGGAAAGGCCTGATTGTATCGAAACCGCGCCTCGCGTGCCGAGCCATCGACCGTGTCGCAAAAAAAGCGGGCGCCCGTGGGCGCCCGATATAAAGGAGGAGTGAAGAAATGACGAACGAACAATCGGAAGATCGGTGAAGACCTTCCACCAGACATGTTGCAGATCCCGTGCCAACTCTGTGATAGCGGCCTGAACCGCGATCCGCGCGGGCGTTGACCGGAACTGGCGCACCAGCGTCGCCCATCGGCCGGCACCCCCGCACCGTGGCGGTTCACCCTCCATCCTCGCGGGGTCCGATCGGCTCCAGTTCGGCCAGATGCGGCCCGGTGAGCCGATAGGCCTGACCGAAGCCGATCACGAACCGCCCCTCCTCGGGCACGAGCCGCAGCAACCGGAAATCCCCCAGCCCACCCAGCAGGTCCATGATCTCGCCAAAACGCTCGCGCAGCCGCGCGAGCGGGACTTCCGCCTCATCACTGTCCCGGGCGATCGGCTCGACGCGGCAGCGAAAGCTGGCCCGGCGCCGGGCAAATATCTGGCGCGTCTGCATCTCGGGCTCGATGAACAGGATGGATGCCCGCGGCTGGCCCAGCAGGTTACGCGTGTGCTCGGCCAGCAGGCTCACGAAGATGTAGAAGTGGCCCGCATCGTCCCGCACGAAGGGCGCATAGCTCGCCGCGGGCTGACCCGCCTCGTCCACGCTGGCAATGACGAGGCTCTCAAAATCGTCGATGAAGCCAGCGAGGACCTCGCGGGTCTCCTGGAGACGGTCGTTCGCATCAGGCATGTCGGGATACACTCGTGGTCGGGTTGGGGGCGCTTCGGGCTACAATAGACGACCAACCGCCATCGTTCACCCCGCCCCTTGTCCGACATGCAGCCCATCGACGCGTTTCTCCTGACCCGCCAGTGGCGCGACGGCCCGGACGGGATCGAGCTGGTGTTCTGGGCCTGGAGCGCCGCGGGCCCCCTGCGCATCGTGATTACGGGCCAGGAGGCCGTGTGCTTCATCGAACGCGACCGCGCCGTCGCCGGGCTGCCACCGCGCACTCGCCGTCAGGCGGTGGCCCTGACCACCCTGGCCGGCGCGCCGGTGGACGCGCTCTACTTTCGCCAGCAGCGCGACCTCATGACCCTGCGCGAGGCGATACGGGGACACGGCGTCCCGCTCCACGAATCCGACCTCAAACCGGTCGACCGCTACCTGATGGAGCGCTTCATCCACGGCGGCCTGCGCGTTCGCGGCCAGGCCCGGCAACGCGCCGGCTACCTCGAATTCCGCAACCCGACCCTGACGGGTGTCGAGGTCACGCCACGGCTGTCTGTGCTCTCGCTGGATATCGAGTCGGCCGACCTCGACGGGGAGATCTGGTCCGTCGCCCTGATCGCCGAGGGCCGCCAGCAGGTGTACGTGGTCGGCGCCGCGCCACCGGACACGCCCACCCACGTGACCTTCGTGCCCGACGAACCTGCCCTGTTGCGTGCGTCCATGGACTGGATCCGTGGCTGCGATCCGGATCTGCTCATCGGCTGGAACCTCGCGAACTTCGACCTCGACCTGCTGGAGCAGCGCTGCCGAATCCATCGCCTGCCGTTTCGGATCGGCCGCGACAACGAAGCGGCCCAGGTGCTGCCACCACTCGCCGACGGCCAGTCACGCACCGCCCGCATCTCCGGGCGCATCGCCCTGGACGGCATCGACTGCCTGAAGATGGCGACCTGGTCATTCGAGAGTTTCGAGCTCGAGGCGGTCGCCCGGCAACTGCTCGGGCGCGGCAAGCTGGTCGAGGACGGGGACCGGCTGGCTGCCATTCATCGCCTGTACCGCGAGGATCCGATCGCTCTGGCCGCCTACAACCTGGAAGACGCGCAGCTGGTCATCGACATCTTCGAGCACGCCGACCTCTTCGCCTTTCTCGTACAGCGCGCCCGCATGACCGGGCTCGCCCTGGAC
>DSBO01000212.1 GCA_011046015.1 Thioalkalivibrio sp.
CAAGTCTCAAGTGACAAGTCGCAAGGTACAGTCTTTTTTGGCGGCCATGGGCCGGCCTGTGCGTTAGAGCCACAGAGGGCGCCTGGATTTTCACGCCTCGATCGGCGCCACCTTCAGGATCTCCTCGACCGTCGTCACGCCGGCCGCGACCTTCTTCGCGCCGTTGATGCGCAACGGCTTCATGCCGGAGCGGATGGCCTCCTGGCGCAGCGTGTCCATGCCCGGTGCGGCAGTGATCAGCTGCTTCAGCCCCGGCGTGACAGACATCATTTCGTATACACCGACTCGCCCGAGATAACCGGTCTGCCGGCACTCCAGGCAGCCCTGAGGCTCGAAGGCGCCCTGCGGCTCCGCCACCTTCCAGGGCGACACCAGCGACTTCCACAGGGCCGTATCCACCGACATCGGCTGCTTGCAGTGGGGACAGAGCGTGCGCACCAGCCGCTGGGCAAGCACGCCGAGCAGGGTGGCACTGATGAGATAGGGCGGCACCCCCAGGTCCAGCAGCCGGGTGATGGCCGCCGGCGCGTCGTTGGTGTGCAGGGTGGAGAACACCAGATGACCGGTGAGCGCCGCCTGGATTGCCATCTCCGCGGTTTCCAGATCGCGAATCTCGCCGATCATGATGATGTCCGGGTCCTGGCGCAGCAGCGTGCGCACACCACTGGCGAAGTCCAGGCCGATGGCGTGGTGCACCTGCATCTGGTTGAAACTCGGCTCCACCAGCTCGATCGGATCCTCCACCGTGCACACGTTCACCTCGGGCTGCGCCAGCGCCTTCAGGGTGGAATACAGTGTGGTGGTCTTGCCCGAACCGGTGGGCCCGGTAACGAGGATGATGCCCGACGGCTGATGGATCAGGTCACGCCACTGCGTCTCCTCGGCGGTGGAGAAGCCCAGCGCCTGGTAGTCCTTCACCAGCACGTCCGGATCGAAGATGCGCATCACCAGCTTCTCGCCGAAGGCGGTGGGCATGGTGGACAGGCGCAGCTCCACCTCCTTGCCTTCCGGGGTCAGCGTCTTGATACGACCGTCCTGCGGCTTGCGCTTTTCCGCCACGTCCATGCGGCCGAGGATCTTGATGCGGCTGGTCACTGCCGCCATCACCTCGGGCGGCACCTGGTAGACGAGATGCATCACGCCGTCGATACGAAAACGCACGTTGCCCTGCCGGCGGCGCGGCTCGAGGTGAATGTCGCTGGCGCGCTGGTCGAAGGCATACTGCAGCAGCCAGTCGACGATGCTGACGACATGCTGGTCGTTGGCGTCGAGCTGACCGCGCCGCCCGAGCTCCATGAGCTGCTCGAGATTGTGGATCGCGTTGGCGGCCGGCTGACCCTCGCCATGGCTCGCCCCCTTGACCGAGCGCGACAGCGAATAGAACTCCAGCAGGTAGCGGCGGATATCATCCGGATTCGCCACGACGCAACGAATGTCCTTGCGCAGGATCTCGCGCAGCTCGTCCTGCCATTCCGTGACAAAGGGATTGGCGGTGGCGATCACCACCTCGCCCGCATGCACCTCCACGGCCAGGATCTGGAAACGGGCGGCATAGGCGTAGGACATCACGCCGGTCACCACAGGCACGTCGACCTTCAGCGGGTCGATGCGGTAATACGGCAGGCCCGCCTGCTCGGCCAGGCGCCGCGTCAGGAAATCCTGCGTAATGACGCGCCCCGGCTCGTCGACGAAGCTCCAGTTGCGCTCGGCGATGATGCTGAACGGGTGCTTCTCCTTGCGGTCTCGTGGCAGCACCACGGCATTCAGCGTGCGCGCGCGCTCCGCATCCAGCACACCCTCGGCCACCAGCTCGTCGAGCAGACTCGCAAGCTCGAGACGCTGGCCGGAAAGATGCCGTTCACCCGGGTTCAACATTCAACACACCCCTGAATCATCAACGTGTCTCAAAGCCGTCCACCCCCGGGTCCTCGGCCAACGATTCCTCGATGCCGGTCACCTCGGCCAGCCGCGGCCCGTCGTGCAGCCAGGCCTTCAGGACACCGAGCGAGGCGGCCGGGCCACAGGCGATGACCTCGACGCGCCCGTCCGGCAGGTTGCGTGCATACCCCGTCAGGCCGAGTTCCAGCGCCTGCTCGCGGGTGGAGGCACGGTAGAACACGCCCTGGACCCGACCACTCACCAGAAAGCGCTTGCAGCTTCGCATGTCCGTGTATCCGCCGTTTGCGTAAGGATCCAACATACAAACAAAAAGGGGCCCTCACAATGGAGGGCCCCTCGAACCGACTAGCGACTGTCAGTTTGCCAGCGAGCGCTTAGCGCGCCAGGTAGGCCTTGTCGCTGTCCTCGACCACACCGATGCTCCAGGCACCGCGGGTCTTGGCATGGTTGACGGCGGCGTCAACAGCAGCGGCGCTCGGGTTGCGGTCGATGCTGAAGGTCTGGCCCGGGTAGATCAGGTCGGCGTCCTTGATCTGATCCGAGTTGGCCTTGTAGATCAGCGGCCACTGGTACGGGTTGCCGTAGACGCTGCTCTTGCCGGCGATGTTCCAGAGGTTGTCGCCACGCACGACGGTGTAGCTCATGCTGCTGGCGGCCAGGGCGGCCTCGAGGCGGCTGGCCAGGTCGTAGGCTTCACGACCCTGCTGGGCGGCATAGGCGGCATTGGCCTGGGCCAGCAGGTCACGCTGGTCGGCGGTCAGGCCGCTCATGGCATTCAGCTTGTCGAGCTTGAACTTGGCCTGCTCGAGGTAGTACTGATCCTCGGCGATGGCACCCTGTTCCTGCGCCTTGCGGGCCAGCTCGATGGCGGTGGCGTAATCGCCGGCATCGTAGGCGGCTTCGGCCTCTTCGATCAGCTTGGCCATGTCGCGCCACTCATAGCCGACTTCTGCGGCACGCTTCTGGGCGGCCTTGGCATCGGCGATCGCCTGCTCCGCCTCGGCCTTCAGACCGGCATCCGCATCACCGGTGGTCGCACAGCCGGCAGCCAGCACGACAGACAGCAGTCCGATGGCAAGCAGCCGAAGGAAATTGATTTTCATGGTAAGGACTCCCAATGGTTTGTTGTTTTCCGGAGATTCTTGAATTGAGCCTGTTGAAACGCTAGCACCGTGCAAAGAAAAGTGTCAAGAAAGGCATCAGGGGTTTGAGGTATGGTTCACAGCCTCGGTACGCGCCGTGAGTGCCGCCGCCTTCGCGGCCAGCGCGCGTTCACGCGCCAGGGCATAATCACCGCGGTTCAGCGCGTCCTCGGCGGCGCGCATCAGTTCCACTGCCCGAGTATAGCTGTCCTGTGCGTCGCGTGGGGCGCCAACCTCTTCCGCCGCCTGCAGGGCCTGGCGCGCGTCGCTCATTTCCTGCACGGGCGCGCCGACGCAGCCGGCGACGAATACCGCGAGCAGGAGGACTGCGACAAGATAAGGCTTGATGATCTTGGTAAGATGCATGTTGTTTGCTGCCGGCACCGATCAGGGAATTGTTATGGTGTAGCCATGCTGATCTGATTACCTCAACCTAACACCCCCTCCGAGGGGCGTCAAGCCGCAAAACCCCTGAAATATGAAGCGCCTAGAGGACGAATTGATGACGGCTTCTAAAGACAAGGTACGCATCTACCACAACCCGCGCTGCTCCAAGTCGCGCGCCACGCTGGAACTGCTGCGCGAACGCGGCATCGACCCCGAGGTGATCGACTACCTCAAGACCCCGCCCAGCCGCGAGGAACTCGAACAGATCCTCGACCGGCTGGGTATGGAGCCACGTGAGCTGATGCGCCAGAACGAGGACGAATACAGGGAAGCCGACCTGGATGATCCCGGGCTGACGCGCGACACGCTCATCATCGCCATGATCCAGCGACCGAAGCTGATTCAGCGTCCCATCGTGCTCGCCCACGGCAAGGCCGCCATCGGCCGTCCGCCCGAACAGGTGCTGGAGATCCTCTGACCATGAGCGAGATCCTGGTACTTTATTACAGCCGCAGCGGCTCGACCGCCAACATGGCCCGGCAGGTCGCGCGCGGCGTGGAAGAGGTCGACGGCATGCAGGCGCGCCTGCGCACCGTGCCCCCGGTCTCTGCCACCTGTGAGGCGGTGGACGACGAGATCCCGGCCGAGGGCCCGCCCTATGCGACGGTCGACGACCTGAAGGAATGCACGGGCCTGGCGCTCGGCAGCCCCACGCGTTTTGGCAACATGGCCGCGCCGCTCAAGTACTTCCTCGACCAGACCAGCGCCCTGTGGATGTCCGGCGGACTGGCCGGCAAGCCTGCCGGGGTGTTCACCTCCACCGGCACGCTGCACGGCGGCCAGGAGAGCACCCTCCTCGCCATGATGCTCCCGCTACTGCACCACGGCATGCTGCTGACGGGCGTGCCCTACACCCAGCCGGAGCTGGTCTCCACCACGACCGGCGGCACGCCCTACGGCCCCAGCCACGTCGCCGGCGCCGACGGGGACAGCGTCCTCACCGCCGACGAGCAGGTCCTGTGCCGGGCGCTCGGCCGCCGGGTGGCGCAGACGGCCAGGGCCCTGGAAAGGGGACGCGCATGAACCCGGTGCGCCTGACCTACGTCCTCGCCCTGGGCGGCTACATCGGCCTGATCGCCACCATACTGCTCTGGAATCTCCTGTGGCGGCCGGCAGACGGGGTCCCGCTTTACATCGTGCTGCCCTTCCTGCTGATCCCGCTGGCCATCCCGCTCCCCGGGCTGGTGCGCGGGCGACCCTATACCCATGCCTGGGCAACCTTCGTCGCGATCTTCTATTTCCTGGTGGGGATCTGGGTGGCCGCCGACGGCGAGAGCCGCTGGTACGGCACGGCGATCGGGATCTTCAGCGTCGTCTGGTTCACGGGCTCGATGTTCTTCACCCGGGCCAAGGCGCGCGCCCTGCGTGGCGGTCCGCCGCCGAAGCGGTCACGACGCCAGTAGCTGGCGAATGAAGGGGATGGTGACGCGACGCTGCTCGGCCAGCGTCGCGCGGTCGATGTGGTCGAGCAGCCCGATCAGCGAACCGAGATCGCGCGGGCAGTTGTTGAGCAGGTAACGACCCACCTCGTCGGGCAACTCGAAACCACGCCGTTCGGCGCGCCGCCGCAGCACCGCCAGACGGTCGGCGTCGGACAGCGGCTGCAGGCGGAACACCGCCCCCCAGGACAGCCGCGAGGCCAGGTCGGGCAACCGCACCCCCAGGCCCGCCGGCCCCTCCGCGGCGGCGAACACCAGGCTGTTGCCCGCGGCGCGGCTGGCGTTGACCAGGTTGAACAGCCCCCGCTCCCACGCATCGTCGCCTGCCACCGCCTGCAGGTCGTCGATGCACACCAGCGCGACCTGCTCCAGGCCTTCCAGCACGCCCGCGCCCACGCCCGGCATGTCGCGCAGCGGCAGGTAACTGGCGGTCAGCCCGGCCTGGTTGGCAGCGTGACAGGCCGCCTGCAGCAGGTGGCTCTTGCCCGCGCCCGGTGCGCCATACAGGTACACCTGCGCCTCGCCGCCACCGGCGGCCTGCTGCTTCAGGGTCTCCACCAGCGCGGCGTTGTCGCCCGCGACGAAACCATCGAACACGGCGCCGTCGTGCAGACCCACGTCCAGCACGAGCTGACGCGTGGCGGCCGGCGCGTTCATCCCCCGGGCGCCTCCCCGTCACTGTAGAACCGGCTGGCGCGATAGCCGGTGTCGACGTGACGGAGGACCACCACCAGCACCGCGGCCACCGGCAGGGCCAGCAGCACGCCGAAGAAGCCGAACAGCTGGCCGCCGGCCATCACGGTAAAGATCACCGCCACCGGGTGCAGCCCGATGCGATCGCCGACCAGCAGCGGGGTGAAGGCCACGCTCTCCAGCACCTGCCCCACGCCGAATACCGCCAGCACCCATAAAAGCGGCAGCAGTTCACCGGCCTGCAGGTACATGGCCACCCCGGCCACCACGATGCCGACGATGAAACCGAGATAGGGCACGAAGCTCACCACGCCCGCGAGCATGCCGATGAGCAGGGCGAACTCGAGGCCGATGAGCCAGAGACCGACCGAATACACCGTGCCCAGCGCCACCATGACCGAGAGCTGGCCGCGCAGGAAGGCGCCGAGCGTCTCGTCCGACTCGCGCGCAATGATCGTGATCGCGGGTTCGACGTGGCGCGGCAACAGGTCGTGCAGCCGTGCCACCAGGCGATCCCAGTCGCGCAGCAGATAGAAGGTCACCACCGGAATCAGCACCAGGTTCACCACCCAGCCGGCCAGCGCCATCCCCGAGGAGGACACCGATTTCATCACCCAGGCGGCGACACCGCCGGCCTCGCGCCAGTGATTGAGCACCGCCTGCTTGATGGAATCCATGTCCAGCGTCCCGGCGTCCACGCCGAAGGTGTGCTGGACCCAGGGCACGACCCGGGTGCTCACCCAGTCGAGATAGCTCGGTAACTTCGCGATGAAGGCGGAGAGCTGAGCCTCGAGCAGCGGGATCAGGAGCAGCGCAACCAGGGCGACCGACAGGAACAGGAGCAGGAATACCACAGTCACCGCCAGGGTGCGCGACAGACGCAGCTTCTCCAGCCGGTCCACCAGCGGATCGCCCAGGTAGGCCAGCAGGGCGGCCACCACGAACGGTGTGAGGATCGGCGCCAGCAGGTACAGCAACCCGCAACCGATCAGCCCGACCGTGAGATAGAACCAGGTTCGCGAATCACCCAAGACCACGTCGCACCTCCGTTGCCCGACGACTCCACACCAGTACGTAATGCACCCCGCTGGCGAAGGTGGTCACCACCATCAGGGCCGCCAGCCCGAGGACCAGTCCCTCATCGAGGGGGTACCAGGCCAGATGCAGCAGCACCAGCAGCACCAGCGCCACCTGCACCACCGTGTTGAACTTGCTGAGGGCGCTGGGATGCATCTCCAGGCGCCGTGTGACACGGTGATACAGCAGCGCGCCGAGGATGATCACCACGTCACGCACCACCACCAGGGCTGCGATCCACCAGGGCAGATGGCCCTGCAGGCCCAGCAGCAGGTAGGTCGTGATCATGAGCGTCTTGTCGGCCAGCGGATCCAGGACGGCACCGAGCTCGGTGCGCCAGGCGAAGTAACGGGCCAGGAACCCGTCGATGCCGTCCGACAGGCCGGCGATGAGAAACAGCAGCAGCGCCCAGGCGTATTCGCCCTGGACGATCAGGACCGCCACCGGCGGCACCAGCAGGAACCGCAGGATCGTGATGAGGTTCGGAATCTGCTCCGTCTTCACCGCAGCATCCGGAACTCGAGCTGTCCGGCCGCCGCATCACGGGACTGGCCCGGCAGCCGCGGGGCCGCGGTCCGGCTGTCCTGCGCCAGCACGTTGCCCAGCATCACCAGGCGCTCGAGGTCCCGCGGATCGCCGCGCAGCTGCACCAGCACCTCGACGTCATCGCCCCGCAGGCCGAAGGGACGCGCGAGGGCCACGGGCGACAGGCCCTGCAGGTAATCGACCACGCGGTTGAGCTCGGCATGGGTGCGCACGTCCCGCACATTGACCAGGATGCCCTGGGCCATCTCCGCGAAGCGGTCCGTGGCGGTGCGTCGCGCCAGGGTATCACCCAGCTCGTGCAGCCCCTCGGCCAGCGCCGCCTCCATGCTCGCGCCGCGGCTCGTCCAGGTCGATGGCTGGGCACCCTCGGCCAGCGTCCAGCGGGCCTCCCAACCGCCGGAGAGCGGCGCGACCTGTGCGATCAGGGTGGCCTCGGGGCGGTAGCGCCGGGAGGCCTCGTGCACGGTCTCGTGAAAACCGCCGGTGATGTCGGCGAAGGTCACGCGTGACTGGTCCTCGACGTCCAGCAGCGGATACAGCAGGGGCAGGCCGCGCTGGGCCGCGACCGCATCCAGCGCGCGGCGCGCCGGTGATGAGCCGTCGCCGCCCACCAGGTAACGGTTGCCGCGCTCGGTGACGGCAAGCCACACCAGCACACCGGGACGATCCCGGCCCCACACCGGCAGCCCGCGCTCCGACACCGCCCGTTCCAGCGCCGCGCCGTCAAAGGTCACGCGCAGCAGGTAGGGCCGCCGCTCGTCAGCGCGACTTTCCCCGTACTCGAAGCGCTGCACATAGCGCGAGGCGGTGTCGAGCAGGGAGTCCAGACCGGCGTACGGCTCGATACTGCGCGCACCGATGACCCGCGCCAGCACCTGCGAGAGCCCCTCCTTGAAGGCCTCCTGCCGTTCGGGCCGGTCGCGCGTGGTCACGGGCACCTCGACGGTATAGAGGTTTTCCACGGGGACGGCCAGTGCCGCACCGGGCACCGCGAACAGGAGCAACAGCCAGGCGAGACTCAGCCGCCGCCCGACCCACAGAAGCTGGTACATACGCATGGGATTACGGATCTCCGCCGTTAACAATCGAGGCGTACGATAACATACAATAATGGGCCACAGACCAGCCTCGTCGGTTTACACCCCGACGGCCGGCGGCTACCATCAACCGCTTTTTCGCGAGCCCAGATCGCCATGTCCGAAGCCAACGACAAGCCCTCCCTGAGCTACCGCGACGCCGGTGTCGACATCGACGCCGGCGCCGCGCTGGTCGAACGCATCAAGCCCCACGCCAAACGCACCCGGCGCCCGGGCGTGCTGGCCGGCCTGGGCGGCTTCGGCGCCCTGTTCGAGCTGCCGCTGGACCGCTACCGCCAGCCGGTGCTGGTCTCCGGCACCGACGGCGTCGGCACCAAGCTCAAGCTCGCCATGGACATGGGCAAGCACGACACCATCGGCATCGACCTGGTCGCCATGTGCGTGAACGACATCGTCGTCACCGGCGCCGAGCCGCTGTTCTTCCTCGACTACTATGCCACCGGCAAGCTGGACGTGGACGCCGCCACCGACGTGGTCAAGGGCATCGCCGATGGCTGCGAGCAGGCCGGCGCCGCGCTCACCGGCGGCGAGACCGCCGAGATGCCCGGCATGTATGCCCCGGGCGACTACGACTTGGCCGGCTTCTGCGTCGGCATCGTGGAAAAGGACGGCATCATCGACGGCAGCCAGGTCGCCCCGGGCGACGTGCTCATCGGCCTGGCCTCCTCCGGCCCGCATTCCAACGGCTACTCGCTGGTGCGGCGCATCCTCGCCCACAGCGGCGCGACACTCGCCGACGCCTTCGACGGACGCACCCTGGGCGAGTGCCTGCTGGAACCGACCCGCATCTACGTCAAGCCGCTGCTGGCGCTGATCGAGAAGCGGCCGGTCAAGGCCCTGGCCCACATCACGGGCGGCGGCCTGACCGAGAACCTGCCGCGCGTGCTGCCGGCCCGGAGCGTGGCCGCGGTCGACCCCGCGAGCTGGACCCGCCCGGCCGTGTTCGACTGGCTGCAGGAGGCCGGCAACGTGACGGACGCCGAGATGCTGCGCACCTTCAACTGCGGCATCGGCATGGTGGTCGTGATCGGTGCCGAACATGCCGCCGCCGCCTTGGACCACTTCGCGGAAAGCGGCATCGACGCCTGGCAGATCGGCGAGATCCGCGGCGGTGCGGCCGACGAGCCGAGCGTCGAATACCCCGGATGACGGGAACGCCCGCCTCCATCGTCGTCCTGGTCTCGGGCGGCGGCTCGAACCTGCAGGCCATCCTGGATGCCTGCGCGCGCGGCGAGATCGCCGGCCGCGTCACCGCCGTGATCAGCAATCGCCCGGAGGCCAGGGGCCTGGAACGCGCGCACCGGCACGGGGCGGCCGCCGAGGTGGTCGAGCACGGGCGCTTCGAGAGCCGCGAGCACTTCGACGCCGCGCTGATGGCCGCCATCGACGCCCACCGGCCCGACCTGGTGGTGCTGGCCGGCTTCATGCGCATCCTCACGCCCGGCTTCGTCGCCCACTACGCCGGGCGGCTGCTCAACATCCATCCCTCGCTGCTGCCGGCCTACCGCGGGCTCGACACCCACGCCCGCGCCCTGGCCGACGCGGTCAGCGAGCACGGCGCCTCGGTGCACTTCGTCACCGGCGAACTCGACGGCGGCCCGGTGATCCTGCAGGCCCGCATCCCGGTGCAGGCCGGCGACACCCCCGCGGCGCTGGCCGCGCGCGTGCTGGAAAAGGAACACCTCATCTACCCGCTGGCGGTGCGCTGGTTCTGCGCCGGCCGGCTGCGCCTGGCGGACCACCGGGTGATCTTCGACGGCCGGCCGCTGGCCGCGCCGCTGCGCCTGGAAGACCCGGCGGTACAGGCCGAGCTCGCCGACCCCGTCGTCAGTCGCCACGCCGGCCCCGGCCTGTAGAGCCCCGGCCATCCCCCGACAAACCCGCAAGACCCACGCGAGCAGGACCATGACCGAGACCAACAACCACTTCGACCTGGCCGTGATCGGCTCCGGCCCCGGCGGCTACCGCGCCGCCATCCTCGCCGCCCTGCGCGGCCTGTCCGTCGCCATCATCGAGAAGGCCGACTGGGGCGGCTGCTGCCTCAACCGCGGCTGCGTGCCGAAGAAGGACTGGTACCACACCGCCCGCCTGGTGGCCGCCAACCGCCACTTCGCCGGCCGCGGCATCAGCGGCGAACTCACCGCCGACATGGACAAGGCCTGGGACCACCAGGAAGCGGTGGTGCAGACCGTGCAGGAGAGCTACGTCGACTACATGAAGCGCCTCAAGGTCACGAGCTTCGAAGGCCACGGCCGTTTCATCGACGCCACCACGATCGCCATCGACGGCCAGGATGGCACCCGGGAGATCAGCGCGAAACACACCATCATCGCGACCGGCGGCACCGCCTACATCCCGGAGGGCTTCGAGGCCGTGCCGGGCAAGGTGCTCACCAGCGACATGCTGTTCGACGAGCGCCCGCCCAGCGGCAAGCGCGTGGCCATCATCGGCAGCGGCGTGATCGCCACCGAGTTCGCCTACATCTTCTCCCTGCTCGGCAAGGAGGTCGTCTGGCTGGCGCGCTCGCCCATGCTGCGCAAGATCCCCTTCAGCCCACAGGCCATGGGCACGCTCAAGTCCGCCCTGGCGACCCACGGCATCGAATTGCGCCAGGGCTGCCGGTTCGAGTCCATCGACACCACGGGCGATGGCGTGACCATCCACCTGGGCGATGGCGAGACCGTGGAGGTCGACTGGGTGTGCCTGGGCACCGGGCGCGTGCCGCACACCGAGGGCCTGGACCTCGACAAGGCGGGCGTGGAGACCGACGCGCGTGGCTTCGTGAAGCGCAACGACCAGCTGCAGACCGCCGCGCCCAACATCTATGCCATCGGCGACGTCGCCAGCGAGTGGATGACCGCCAACCACGCCCTGTCCGACGCCACCATCGCGGTGGACAACATCATCGACGGCAACACCCGCAAGCAGGACAGCCTGTGGGTGCCGCTGGTGGTCTACAGTGCCGTGGAGCTCGCGCGCCTGGGGATGGACGAAGACATGGCCGAGGACGAGGAACTGGAGCCGGCGGTGGGC